>DAOMFV010000048.1:26188-36350 GCA_035430005.1 Gemmatales bacterium | reverse complement strand
TTCGTTGGATTACTTCTTAAGCGATTGGCTTGGGAAAGTTCATAACAGGCTCTAGATTCGGGCACTTGTTCGTTCAAATCTCCTGATTGGACTGTACCGATATACCAGTTCAGTTTTTCTTGCAAGTCCTTGAATTCAGTATCGAGCGTAGCCCAGTCACGTTCTTCGGTCATGTTCAACCAAAACGTATTTGTTGCAGCATCGTTGCTCATGAAGTCAATACGATCTCGCTCTTGCATCGACATGAATCTCTCCTTGGCGGGAACTCATGGTTTACAGGTACTCACGCCAACCATGCACCCCGGTGATGAGGCCCCATTCTCTACTTTGGTAAAGGTGAAGTCAATCGTTCGGAGGAGACGGCTTAAAAACTGTGCCACACTCCGGCGTGGTACTCCATGTCGGGGTGTGGTTTCGGGGGCTCGTGTCTCGTCACCTTGGTTCAAAGGGACACGACAAGCGAAGGCAGCACACCTCGACGTGAGTACACGTCGAAGTGTGGCACGGTTACCGGATGTCAGCGAATGGTGGGGCAAGCTTGGTTTCGCTAGAGGACTTGTCACATGAGAGTTTGGCGCTCAACCCATCTTACTTGGCTCCGACAATTAAGAACGTAATGTCTCGAAATACCGAAATGCCTGCCCGGACAACTATGGCGGATTGTCGGGCATTATTGTTTTAACACAAGGCTCATTGTACTTTGATCCTCCCAGACGATCGTAACAAAGAAAAGCCTAGCCAAGCTCCCAAGCAACCGCTGGCCAAGTATGGCAGTTCATCAGGTTTCCATAGCTGAACGCGAAAATACAACTCGATCGCCTCGCTGAATACTACTGGTTGCCCGTTTTGCCGCAACAAGGAATAATAGCCCCAGGCATTGCCGAGGAGTAATCCACCGAGCACTGAGAGTGCTATCAATACTCTCAGGCCGAAAGTAACCCCGATTGAGAAACGGGGAACGATGTCACAGGCATATGCGCCCCAGCCGAAGGCGATGAGGAACAGGAAGATCCCTAGACTTTTGCCAAGCCACATTTCCGTTTCTTGAAGCAGTCCCCATCCGAGGGCGCCGAGCAGCACGACGCCAAGAAGAGCCAGGAAAGCCGGCCCCCAATTCACTACTTGCTCAGTACGAATTTCATGCCCCACTGCTTGTTCCTGGACAGATTGCCAGCACTCGGCGCACATGGGGGCATACGCGTAATTGAGCATTGCAACTTCTGTTGCCTCTCTTTCCCCGCAATGTATGCAAGGCAAGAGTTCGACTCCCCCATGTGCATGAAAATCATCAGCAATGAGTTGGGGGATCAGCATGAACTTCTCCGTTGCGATCTTCTCCAATTGCCATGTGTACATGCGAACATAACAGGCGTGGTTACTGGCTTCTTCACCGCCGTGGTCGTTACGCTCCATCATTGCTTTGATCCAAGCAGAAGGCAGTCCCACTTCCCTGTAATGCGCGAACCCTGCGAACTCTTCAAGAATCTGATCGCCGATGTTGGCAGTTGGCGAACTAAATTTCAAAATGATTTCTCCATCCCACTCTGAGACGTCCATAATGATCCCGCGATGAATTCCGACGTAGCACTTGCCTGTCTGCACACGCCGCAAGTGGTAGCGGTCAGCAAGCTGGCTCAGAGACTCTTGGAGTTCGCTTCGTTTCATGTTTTCACCGTCTAATGGCCGAACTAGAATTAGACAGAACCCCTCTGTCTAATCCCAATGCCACAGCTTGTATTAGCCGCACGAGTCTGTTGCTAGGCTAATCTCTAGCAGAATGCTTCGCTACACAGAAATACCGACCTGCACGATTTTCTTATTCCCTCTCTCCCCCGGGGAGAGGGTTAGGGTGAGGGGTATTCTTATGTGACGGAGTCCATCGTAATCAATCTTCATCTTGAAGGGCTGCGCCTCGAAAAGGAACTCCTCACCCCCAAGCCCCTCTGCCCGGGAGGGGGCGGGGAGTTAGCTATCTGCCCGGTGGCAGCGTCACCTCACCACCGTTGTACCACTTCACGATGGTTCCGGTTACTTGGTACTTGCCGTCGCTCTGCTTCTGGTACTGCAGTTCAATGGTGCCGCTGAAGAAGCCTTCTTCTCTTCCGAAGGTGCCGCTGGCGGTGAGGTTGCCCTCAACGTTCAGTGTGTCCGATCCTTCAACTCCATTGACCTTGACCGAGGAGACACTGCAGGAACGGGATTCGTTCGGCAGCAGAGCGGTGCGAACTCGCTGCATCATGGCCGCCTTGTTCATGCCGTGCCACCGGTAGTCAGGTGCCAGGTACCTTTCGAAGACTGCATGATCGGCCCGGGTGACGGCACGCATGAGTTCGTTGCTGATGCGCAGCACTTGTTCCCGATCAGTCTCCTGTAGTTCATCAGCCAGATAGACACCGGCCATCAGGGCAGCGACGACAGTGAGGCCGTAGAGATGTGCCACCCGGCGATTGGTGACAAAGAGTGCTAGTGGTACCAGCCCGATGACAGCCAGGGTGAAGTAGGCCCACAGTGGTCGCTCGGCCATGGATCGATAGGCAACGAGGCCCACCAGCAGCCCGGACAGCAGCAATAGCGTGTATCGCCCCACGGGATGAAGTAGCGCCAGTTGCAGGGGCTTGCTCATGAATTGGCCTTTAACGGTTGTGATTCTTCATTTTAACTCTGATTTCATCTGCATGACCAGTGGGAGTAAGCTAGAAATACATTGATGGTGAGATTAGTGGCAGACGTGTAACTTCTTTTGTACCCTGAAAGATATGCAGACGCTGACATTTCTAGGCTGTGGCAAGACCGGGCGAGCGCTGGGACGACGTTGGGCACAGGCCAAGGTCTTTGCCATCGGCCAGGTGTTGACTCGTTCACCTGAATCGGCACAGGCGGCGGTGGCCTTCCTGGGGGCTGGTCAGGCGATCAATGATTTCGCAGGTATTGAACCAGCCGATGCCTTCTTCCTGGCTGCCCCCGATGATGCCCTGTCAGGTATGGCCAAGAAGCTGGCTGCCACCGGCATGATTATGGAAGGGGCTATTTGCTGGCATGCAAGTGGAGCTATCCCTTCCAGTGTTCTTAAGCCACTCAGGGATGCCGGGGCGGAAATCGGCAGTATTCATCCCGCCAAGAGCTTCGCCGATCCAGCCTCTGCTGCTGAGACCTTCGGTGGAACGCCTTGTGTGATCGAAGGGATGCCTGAAGCGTGTCAGTTGCTTTCCGAAGCGTGTCGGGCCATAGGCGGTGTGCCGATTCAAGTCACGATGAGCAACCGGGACAAGGCGGTCTACCATGCCGGCACCACGCTGGCCAGCAACTGCCTCGTTGCCCTGGCTGAAGTGGCGGTACAATGTCTGGAACAGGCAGGCTTCCAGCGGCAGCAGGCGATTCAATTGCTGGGGCCTTTGATGGCAGGCAGTATTCAGAATGTGACCAAGCTGGGAACCACCGATGCCCTTACTGGACCCATCAGCCGTGGTGAAGTGGGCACCGTGGCCCGGCACCTGGCGGCGCTGGAGGGGAGCAAACCTATTGTCGTTCAGTCGTATCGTTTGTTGGGGCAACTGATCGTCGATCTCGCACGCAAGCAGGAGCAGGCGAATCAGGATACGCTTAATACGATTCAAGAATTGCTGCGTTAGAGCCGCACGAAGTAAGCGGTTAGGGTCTACAGCACCACCACCTCATCCACCTCATCCGTTTCACGCAAGCGCACATTCACCCGATCGCCGGGCGCGGTGGGGATGGTGATCCCCACATAGTCCGCCTGCACCGGGCACTCCCGATGACCACGATCTACGAGGGTGAGCAACCGAATGCTCGCCGGGCGGCCCAGATCGGCGAGGGCGACCAGAGCTGCCACCACGGTTCTTCCGGTAAACAGCACATCATCCACCAGAATCACGCGGCGATCATCGATGCTGAATGGTACCTGGGTGCCTTTGACGACCGGCCAGCGCCTGCGCTGGTGAAAATCATCACGATAAAGGGTGATATCAAGTGAACCAACTGGCATCGAGTGCCCATGTTTTTGCTGAAGTATTGACGCAAGACGGTAAGCCAGCGGCACACCCCGGGAGCGGATGCCCACGAAGACGGTTTCCGTTTCAGGCGTAATCTCCGCCGCCAGCCTGCTTGCCAATTCATCCAGGGTTTGCGCAATGCGGACGGTATCGAGAAGAGAGTGCATAGAGTTTCCATTTCACCATAAGCAATCATCGGGAGGGCAAGAGCCTCGCCCACCCAGTAGCTAGGTAGGCGTATTTTTGCTCTGACGCTTCTTGATCATGGTGATTTCATTGCCGGTGGCGTTGTGACTGATCTCATCCATAAAAGTGCGGATGAGCAGCAGCCCGCGCCCGCTGGCCAATTCAATATGCTCCGGGTCGGTCGGATCGGGCAAAGACCCCGGATCGAAGCCCGGCCCCTGATCGGTAATGATGAACTTCGCCTGCTGAGCGGTAATGTGGGCACGAACCGTGATCTTGCGTTCACGATAGGGTGACAACTTCCTACGCTGCTCAATCAGTTCCCGGTAGGGCTCGTCGCCTCGTTCCGGATCGTTGCGGAGCTTGGAACTGACTTCAAGGTTGCCATGATAGATGGCGTTCAGGAGGGCTTCTTCGAGAGCCATGTTGACCCGCACGCTTTCGGCTTGATCGCAAATACCGATACCAAGCAGGGTTTCCTGAAACAGGGTGATCAGGGCGGGAATCAATGAAGTATCATTGCCCAGCGTAAAGTGATGATGCTGTTCAATGATGTACGACAGCAATCGATTTCGGCACTTTCTTACTTCGGATGCGAGGAGCACGCTTTCGACTACTTCCACCAGTTCCGTCTCGGCGCTTTTCCAAGGTACGTAGTTGACCGCTCCGTGACGTAACGCCTGATAGACCGGCTCATCGTCGCGACGGGTCAGCAGCACAACGGGAACAAGTGGATGCTTGCGGCGAAGGGTATCGACCAGATCAATTCCATGCTTGACCAGATCCTGCATGTCAATGAGGAAAAGAGCGGGCATCTCCCTGGCGACTTCCTGCATCGCCTGTTTTTCGGAGGTGACGAATCGGACTGACCAATCTTCATGGCAGCAAAGCGTTTCAGTGACCAGTTTCTGCTCATCGGGTTCGATGGCAAAGATCAGAATGGACTGAACTGGGTCTTGCGACGGTTCCTGTTCATCTGGATGAACCACTACGGCAGCCTCCTGCCCAAAGGCACCTGATAGAAGAGACTCGCTTGTTTGCCGGCACTTGTTATAGTATGCTCAAGGAATGCCTGCAAATGTCATTATATGCAATGCTCTATGACTGTGGAAACCACGTCAAGAGAGAGTTGTCAAGAAGCTGAGACGAAACCCTTGTTCTGCGCCGGGGTATATGGCATGTTAGGGGTGATGAAGATTTTCCCCATGTTCAGGATGATGAGTACTTTATGAAGCCTGTGACGCCTGCAGCAGATCGACACGGCGCCACAGCAGTTCCACCTGGTGCCACGGTGGCCAGTCCGGTTGATACGCCGGTGGTTGCACATGTATCTGGCAGCTCTATCGTCAAGCAGGATCATGCCGGCCAGCTTCTGGGTGATTTTCGCCTCGAACGCCGCCTGGGTGAAGGGGGCATGGGGCAGGTCTATCTTGCTCAGCAACTGTCTCTTCAGCGCAGGGTCGCTATCAAGCTCCTCCGTAGCGACTTTGCCGAGAACGAGTCTTTCCTCAAACGGTTTGAAGCTGAAGCCAAGGCTATCGCCCAGTTGGCTCATCCCAATATCGTGCAGGTCTACGCCGTCGGCAATGAGCAGGGCTGCCGTTATATGGCCCTGGAATATGTCGAAGGCACCAACCTCAAGGATTATCTCTATAAGAAGGGGCCGCCTGAGCTGCCCATTGCCCTGGTGATCATGCGCCAGATCGCGGCGGCACTGCTTAAGGCTTCCGAACTGGGCATCATCCACCGGGACATCAAGCCTGAGAACATCCTGATCACGCGCAAGGTTGAAGTAAAGGTAGCGGACTTTGGCTTGTCCCGTATCGTCGGCGATGATGTGCATCTGACGCAGACCGGCACCACGATGGGCACACCGCTTTATATGAGCCCAGAACAGCTCCTGGGCAAACCGGTTGATCCTCGCACCGATCTCTACTCGTTCGGGGCGACTTGCTACCATCTGTTGACCGGGCAGCCACCCTTCATGGCTGATTCGGCGATGGCGGTGGGTGTACGCCACCTGACCGATGCGGTGAAGCCCATTGAGGAACTCCGCCCCGATCTGCCTGTCGAGCTTCGCAATCTGGTTCACAGCCTTCTGGCCAAGAAGCCCGAAGACCGACCACAAACGGCTCGCGAGGTGTTGCGTGCGATTCGCAAGATTCAGGAGAGTATGGCCGGCATTCAGACTCAAGCGATGAGCAAGGCGATGCCGGAATTGGATACCGATACGGATCATCTTGATTTCGAGGCCACGCTCCCCAAGGCGATGCCGGTGCCGGTTTCGGCACTTGATGCTCCGAAGCAGCGACGCTGGTTATTGCCTCTGGTGGGCGGGTCGGTCATGGTTGCCATCATCGGCGGTGCGGCCTTTGGTTTGATGTTACGAAATGATGGGCATGCACAGACGAAGGTGAGTGCTTCATCGACAGGTCTGAAGATCGATGCGAAGAAAACAATGAACGCCGCAATTCAGGAGTTCGAGAATAAGGTTGAGAAGAAGCTCAAAGAAAAGGTGGACGAAACCCGTTATCAACGTGATCCCAGCAAGCCACTTGATCCTTTCCCCGTCGAGAAGATGGTCTTGGGTGTCCAGAAGCGTGCTGAATTGATGCGCTTCTACGTTAAGAATCTTGACGACAAGGATGAGGGCATCATTGTCCGTGCTCGCCAATTCGCGGAACAGGAGATTCAGGCTCAGCAAGCGCCTGATACTTATCGCTGCGTTGGCTACATCGGTCAGGCGGTACTCTTCTCCTATGAAGGAAAGTACAAGGAATCGTACGAGGCTCTTGAACACACTTTTGCCCTGCGTCCCAACGCCAACCCCAAGCGGGCGTTACAGACACAGATGTTGAGGAACAAGGATCTCGTGGAACTGCTCGCCCTGGCGTTCAAGATGAACGAAGCCCATCTGCCGATTCCTGCCAGTCTGAAACCGCTCAAGGAAGAACTCGACAAGATCGAAAAGGGTATCCCGCCGGAGAAGCGGTCGAACAAGACGTAGTTGTGCTCATCTGCATATATTAGTATCGCTTGTTCAACGACAGCCCGAGCGCTAGCGAAGAAGGACCAATCGTTTGCACGCGCCCTCGCTAGCGCGTCGAGCAGGTATTCTGAATCAGAGATGACGCGGGCATGGCAAACGCATTCGCTCAAAGAATCGCTGACCTTGCTGAGGCCATTGCCGGGGTGTGCGCGGGTGTGCCGTGCTATTTGCTCTGTCCATCCGTTACCAGCGGTCAAGCGTGGTTGCGGGAATACCGGCGAGCGTTTCCGGAACAGTCAGTGCCCATCGGCAGCACTTTGTGGGACTGGGTCGCGGAGATGGCACAGCCTGAGCTGACGAAGTCAAAGCTCAAACTGCTTTCCCCCGTGGAACAGGAAGCTCTCGTCAGTGCTCTCTGGCATGCCATCGAACCGAAGCTCTCGGAGAAGAGCAAGGCACGACTGGGCAGCAGTCCCGGCATCGTTCGTGCTTTGCAGCATACCATCCATGAACTGCGCCTGGCTGAGATCGATTCCACTTCGCTCGATCCGGATCTCTTCCCCGCCCGGGAGAAGGGCAAGGTGCTGCACCAGTTACTCGAAGCCTACGAACAAGCTTTGCAGAAGAACAAATGGGCTGACCCTGCCACGATGATAACCCTGGCCCGGGATCGCTTGCTGCATGATGACGCGCTGCCGGCGTTTCATCTGTTCATCCCGCAGGAGATGCCATTCAGCGGCTTGCTGCAATCGGTCATCGATCAACTGCCCGATGACCGGCGGACTTTTCTCAAGGAAGTGGCAGTCGATGCGTTCTCAATGTTCGGCGAGCCAGCCAGCGACATCGAACGGCTGACGAGGCTGAAACAACCATTGGAAGCACCGCCGGCCAATAAGGATGGTACGGTCAAGCTCTACCGGGCACTCAGTCCCGAATATGAAGTGCGTGCGGTGCTCGGCACGCTGCTTCACGAGAAGATTCCGTTCGATCAAGCGGAAGTGCTCTATTCCGATGAGGCTGTTTATCCGCAGTTGTTTTACTCGCTGATCGCTGCCACCCAGATGGGGGAGGACAAGACACTCCCATTGTCTTTCGGTTCGGGTGTGCCCATCGCCTGGACTCGTCCCGGACGAGCGGTGCAGTTGTGGCTGTCGTGGATCGATTCGGAGTACCGCTTCGATGATCTCGCTGAACTGCTCGTCCAGAATCTGCTCGTTCTACCCGATGGCGTAACTCCCGACGCCCTGGTGCATGTTCTCAAGCAGCACCCTGGCTGCACCGGTCAGGAAACCTGGCGGCATTATCTGCAGAACAAACGTGCCGAATACGAGAAGGAGAAAGAACGCAATTCCGCCTGGGTCGCGCTCGATAATCTCATCTGCATGCTCTTCAACCTGCTGCCCGATGCGGCGACAGGAGAAGTAGCCGGGAGAGCAGTGGAGCGGTTCCTCCAGGACAACGTCCGCATCGTCAATGCCTGGGATCGAGAGGCTCAGGCAGTGGGGTTGGAACTGATCCAGGCGCTGCTTGCTGATAAGACAGTGACGATGGATGATATTATCGAACGGATGAACCACTGGGCCGGCGAGGCTCATTTGCCGGGTGAACCAGAGAAGCCGGGGGCACTGTGGCTGAGTGCCATCGGTCGTGGTGAGAGTGTTCGACGGCCCTTTACCTTCTGTGTGGGTCTTTCCGATGAATCGTACCCTTCGATTCCCGCCCGGCAGTCGATCCTCACCGATCATGAACGTAAGTCGATCTCACCGGAACTCGAACGACGAATGGTCCGGGAGATGCTGCACCAGCAGGAGACGGCTTTCATCGCGATATTGGGACAGTTGCAGGGCAAGGTGGTGTTCACCTATTCGTGTGCCGACCAGATCGATGATCGGGAACAGTTCCCCAGCCAGTTGTTCCTTCGCATCTTCCGGCTGACGGCCCAGTTGCCCGAAGGCGATCTGCATGAACTGGAAAGCTGGTTGGCGGCGCCGCTGGGGCCGGAGTCGTCGCTGTGCCGGATCACCCGCAGCGAGGAGTGGCTCGATCACTGGCCGGCAGATCCCTACCGCGATCCGCTGTTCAAGAAAGATTATTCGTTGCTGTGCCGGGGAGCCTACGCCGCCAAGCAGCGTCGCAGCCCGCTCTTTTCCGATCACGATGGCTACGTCACCGCAGCGGGGGCCGAGTTCGATGTGCAGCGGTCGAACCATGTCTTCTCGGCGCATGCTCTCCAACTATTCGCTCGTTGCCCGCTGCAGTTCTTCTATGAGCAGGTGCTCAGATTGTCGCCGCTTGAAGAGTTTCAAGTGCCACCGGGACAGTGGCTGCATCCGATGAAGCGAGGCACCATACTTCACGCATTGTTTCATCAATACCATCTCCTGCTTCTGAAGGAGAAGCGGAAGCCGGACACGTTGAAGGACGGCCCGCTGCTACGGAAGATGCTCGATGCAGAGATCGCCAGGTGCGAAGCTGATCTGCCCGTCGTTGCTACTCATGTGCGTGATGCCGAACTGCGTGAGCTGCACGAGACGCTGCACATCTTTCTTGGTGAGGAAACGACTTGGGCGGAGAACTACTCACCTCGTTACTTCGAGACTGGCATCGGCATGAAGGATGGGGAACTCGCCAGCAAACTGGATACCAGGAGCCCCATCACCATCCGCCTGCCATCGGGGCGTTCGCTGCATCTCCAGGGGCGGGTGGATCGCATCGATGAACGGCGATCGACAGAGCAGGGCTGCGCTCCACAGTTCTTCATCTGGGACTACAAGACGGGCAAGATGACCGAGTACCAGAACGAAAACAACCGTCGCAGCGGGCAGTTACTACAGCCCTATCTGTACCTGGAGATGATCGAGAAGCGGCTGCGGGAGGTCGTCAGCAATGATGCCAGGGTGACCGGGGCAGGCTACTTCTTCCCCAGTCAGCGAGGCGGCCAGGGCGATAGGCTCGACTGGACAGCGGAGCAGTTGCG
>DAOMFV010000048.1:0-26165 GCA_035430005.1 Gemmatales bacterium | reverse complement strand
CCAAGGTGCTTGATGTACTGATTGATCTGATGCAGTCGGGTGTGTTTCTCGCCACCGATCAGGAAGATACCTGCCGGACTTGTTCATTTAGAGAAGCGTGCCATGTCGGTGTGGTAAATGACCAGGCTAAGTTCAAGCTCAAGCATTCTCAGAACGCTGTGCTGAAACCCCTCTGGCCGCTACGGAGGGCGACATGAGTCATCAACCTCAAGATCAACACGTTCGTGATCTGCTGGTCACCGATTTCGACCGCAACTTCCTCATCGAAGCCTCGGCTGGCTCGGGCAAGACAACGGTGCTGGTGGAAAGATTGGTGCAGATGCTGGCCAAGGGGCACGCCAAGGTCAACGAGATCGCAGCGTTGACGTTCACCCGCAAAGCAGCGGGCGAAATGCGGTCGCGGTTCTTCGTTCGGCTCGAATCGACCCGTGCCAATGCTGAGGATGCTCGCACCAAGAAGCGGCTCACCGAGGCGCTCGATTCGGTGCATCAGGCCTACATCGGCACCATTCATGGCTTCTGCGCCCGGCTGCTGAGAGACTACGCCAACGAGGCGGGTCTGCCGGCCGGGTTCGTTGAGATGAGCGAAGACGACGCGAAAGACCTTCAGGATGAGGTATGGAACAACTGGTTGCGGCTGCTGACAGTCAATAACGATCCCATCGTCAGACAACTGGGTGATGTGGGGCTTGCCCTCGAAGACCTTCACGACGCCTTCCTTCGATTCAGCGAATACAGCGACGTTTCCAACTGGCCCAGTGCCGAGGTGAAGCTGCCCGACATCCAGGGGCTGCGTGAGAAGCTCACAGAGTATCATCAGCACATGGCAGAACTGTCTCCGAAACTGCCGACCGACGCGGCGGACCGGCTGATGCAGAAGTACCGCCGTCTGCCTCGGCTGGCTCCGACGGTGCGCTGGCATGAATTGCAACATGTCATGAATCACCTGGCTGAGTACGAAGTCATCGACTACGTCAAAGCCAAGCGGCGTTGGCCGGGCGGCCCCAAACAGTGCGATCAGGAACAAGAACGATGGAATCATTTCTGTGAAACAGTGTCGGTGCCACTTTTGGATCAGTGGCGAGCTTATCGGTACCCGATTGTCATGGAGTTCCTCAGACAGGCGGAAGACTACTACCGAAGCGAACGTCTCCGCCGAGCGCAACTCAGCTTTCAGGACTTGTTGCTCAGCACGGTGCAACTGGTTCGTGACAACGCTGTGGTGCGCAAACAGATTAGCGGGCAGTGGAAGAGGCTGCTCATCGACGAGTTCCAGGATACCGATCCGCTTCAGGCGGAGCTGTTGTTTTTGCTGACCAGCAAGAGGGCGACAACCCGTTGGCTCGAAGCGATGCCACGGCCTGGCAGTCTGCTGTTCGTTGGTGATCCAAAGCAGTCGATCTACCGCTTCCGCCGGGCCGATATGCAGGTCTATCGCCAGGTAAAGGAACGGCTGGAAGCGACCGGCGGGGAAGTGCTGCATTTGACCGCCAATTTCAGGTCGCAGCCCGCGCTGATCGGATGGATCAACACCACGTTTGAAGCACTTTTCACTCAACAAGGCTCAAAGGTGCAGGTGCCGTACACAGCGATGGAGCCGGGTCGGACAACGACGAATGATCTGGAACGATGCCTGCGCTACATCACGTTTCCTGAGGGAGCGACGGGGAAGAACAAGGAAGATGTTGCCCGGGCTGAAGCGGAAAGCATAGCGAGGTTCATCCATGAAGCCATCGGCGGACATCTGGCGATCGAGAGATCGGAAGTGGAGCTGGCACGGGGGTTGCCTGGCCATGCTGTGCCTGACGACTTCATGATCCTGACCACCCAGCGTGACCGGCTACAACACTATGGCGACCGGCTGACCGAATGGGGCATCCCCAACCAGGTGACCGGCGGCGCGCAGCTCAATGAGTTCCCAGGACTACGGCTGTTACATCTGCTGCTCAAGTCTGCCTGTGATCCGCAAGACAATATCGCCTTGGTAGGTTTGCTCCGCAGTGAACTGTGTGGCTTGAGCGATGCCCAACTCTTTGCCTTTAAGGAAGCAAAGGGGCACTTACAGTGGAATCGTCTGCCGACTGAGACGATGCCTCATGCTACGATCTTTGCCGGGTTCTATCGCATCATGCAGCAGTTGGCGGAAGACTTACAGCGGCTGCCGATCATGGGGGCAGTTGAACGAACGCTGCAAAAGCTGGGCGTGCCACTCTGGTCGCATGTCTGGGGTGAAACTGGGCTGGGGTGCCTGGCCAAGGCGCTCATCTGCATGCGTGATGTGGCGGTGCGTAGCGGAAGCATCCAGAGCGTGCTCCATCGCTTGGAACGGCTGATGAACCGTGACCCCCGGCGGGATGGCCTTTATCTACCAAGTCAGGCCGGCGTGGGGGTGCGGATCATGAACTTGCATAAGGCCAAGGGGCTGGAAGCCAGAGTCGTCATCCTGACGGATACGATGGGAGGTTCGCAGCGAAAGAACAACGTCGAACTGCACGTGGATCGAGGCGAAGGGGTCGCTCAGGGCTATCTGCACATTAAGAAGAAGACGGGGCCTTTTTCCGACAAGTCGCTGGCTTACCCAGATAACTGGCAGACCTTTGTCGAGCGGGAGACTGAGATCAACGATGCCGAGAAGCAGCGACTGCTCTACGTGGCGGCGACCCGGGCCAAGGACCTTCTCGTCGTATGCTACCGAACCTCCACAGAGGGAGAAGCCAACAAGAGCAACCCCTGGAACGATCTGATCGGTCATTTGGGTGGGGCAAGTCAGCTCGACCCCGATTCCGAAAGGCAGCCTGCCAGCTATCCGTCACATCGACCCCAACAAGCCAGCTTTTCGGAATCGGTAGGATCGATAGAGACAGCTTGGAAAGCGTGCCTGCACCCACAGGCACCAATCTCTGAGGTTCTTGACAGGAATAACGGCAAACCCCATAGCAAATGGACGCAGATTATGGCAGGTTAATGGGTATCAGAGGGGTTCTCATCTGTTTGCGAAGGTGCGATGAATGAGCAAACTCACCTGGCTGAGTTCGCTCAAAACATGTGCATTTCCTTTGCAGCATCTCGGTTTACGGATAAAATGAGGCCTGTTCTGTTCAAAGCGTTCGCTATGGCGTTTGATGATTGATCATCGGCCTGGAACGTGGCAGGAGTACGATGCACCTCGCAGAGCAGTTGCTGATATTATTCACCGTCGGTTTGTTGTGCGCCATCGCCATGACACCGGTGATGATGCGCCTGGCGTTCCGAGTGGGCCTGTTGGACATGCCCGACGGTACCCGCAAGCTTCACGCACGTCCGACGCCTGTGATTGGCGGACCGATCATACTCTTCGGCACCTTCATGGCCATTGCAGTTGGTTGGTTCCTGGGCGGGGCTACCGGCCGGGTTCTCCCTGGACATCTTGCCCAGCATCTGGGACTTTTGACGGCAGCGTCTCTCATATGCGCCTTAGGCGTTCTCGATGATTTTGGCAAACTTCGTGGTCGTTTCAAACTATTGGGACAATGTGTCATTGTTGCTATTGTCATCCTCAGCGGCACCAAGGTCGATCGAATCACCCTTTATGATGGCGTGACGGTAGAATTGGGCTTTTTCGGTATTCTCTTTACCGCCTTTTGGCTGCTGGGAGCGATCAATTCATTGAATTTGCTTGATGGTATGGACGGTTTGCTCTCCACCATCGGCCTGATGACCAGTCTGGCCTTTGCCGGCGTGGCGTATCTCAATCAGTCGTGGGCTACTGCCTGCGTGGCAGCCGGACTGGCCGGGACCTTGCTCGGCTTTCTCCGCTTTAACTTTCCACCAGCCAAGATCTTCCTAGGCGATTCGGGCAGTATGCTCATCGGCCTGATAATTGGCGTACTGGGCATTCAAAGTTCGATGAAAGAGCTGGCCACCGTGAGTCTGGCGGCTCCGCTGGCCCTGTTGATTCTTCCCATTTTTGATACCCTGGCTGCCATCGTCCGCCGCAAACTGACGGGGCGCAGCATATACGATGTCGATCGAGGACACCTGCACCATCGAATGAGCAGTTCGGGCTTCTCGAACGTCAGCGTGCTGGGGATGATTGCCGCCCTGTGCCTGATCACCACCTGCGGTGCTCTGCTGGCATCTTACTTGCGAAATGGCACCTGGGCCCTGGTTTCCGCGGCTCTGGTGGTAGGCATTCTGCTGGTCACCAAAGTGTTCGGCGGTGTCGAGCTGAAGCTGATTCAGAAACGACTGGCCAATTCCGCTTCGTCTATTTTCAATCGACAGTCCAGCGGTTATGTACGACAGATGAGCATACAATTGCAGGGGTCTGCTAACTGGGATGACTTATGGAATCGTCTCACGGGCTGGGCCATTGAACACCAGTTGCTGGGGATCAGCCTCGATGTCAACGCTCCGGCCTGGCATGAAGCGTATCATGGGCATTGGACCCAGCATAAAAAGGACCTTCTTGACAAGGAACTTTGGCAATTTTCTCTGCCTTTGTGCATCAAATCGACAGTAGTGGGTAAAATGGAGCTGCGTGGCAGCATTCGTCAACCTTTTGCTGATGTACTGGCACAAATGAGTGCCATGATTCAGGAAGTGGAACAGGTTCTCACGACCATTGATGAACGCGCCGGCACCAAGATTACTCCCGCACCGCAGAAATCACCACGTTATCCGGAGTATCGCCTGGAGAAGGTGTAAGCACTCACCCAGCGCATGTCTAGAGAGCCTGTAAGGAGACTATGATGAACCGCCCTGAACTGTTGGAAGGATCGCCAAACCAGACCACGATTGAAACGCAGACTCAACATCAGGAAGCGGCCCAGCAATCCAACATTTATCGTATTGCCTGGCAGCGCAAATCTCTGTTGATTCTGGGCCTGATGCTCGCCTTGGTCATCGGGGTATTGTACTATTCGCAGAAAGATCCGGTCTACCAGTCGCTGGCCCTGATTTCGGTGCAGCGCAAGAATCAGCCTCTCAGCGCCCAGGATCCGCGCAATCAGTACGTATTGGACGATCCTCTGAATCTACATATGACTCTGCTGCGTACGCAGACGATCTTGAATGGAGTCGTTCAGGATAACGACATCAAAAAACTCGAGACTTTTGTCGGGAAAAATCCCTCCGAGATGTTGACCATTATTGCCACTGGGTTGATCATTACCCGTGATTCCCGCGATGCCAGTGGACGCAGCCCGGTCATACAAATCGCCTTCAAAGGCCCGATCGCCAGCGATTGTCAGACGATCATCACTGCTGTGATCAAGCATTACAAAGAATACCTGAAGGAAAACTACCAAAGCCAGACGACTGAGTTTCTGACACAAATCAGAAAAGCGGAGAATATGATCCGTCAGGATTATGATTCGTTGAGCAAGAAGCATCTGGAGTTTCTCGAGCAGAACGCGGCGGTGCATCGCAATACTGCCTCGAAAAATCCGATGTATGCCCGGCTGGAGATGCTGGAATCCAATCGAATCAAGATTTCTGAACAGAAGCTGGATATTGAATCGAGATTATCCACGCTCAAAAAGGGAATCGATATGGGATATCGTCGTCCCTTGCTATACCTGATGACGAATAGCTCGATGATTAAGACCGGCGCCGAAAACAACAGTGGCGCAAATATGATGAGCACTAGTGATCAATTGATGAAGTTGGAGCTTACGGAGAAGCTTCTAGCGAATAAAGTGGGCAAGAACCACCCCGAACTCAAAGAGGTTCGGATGCAGATTGAATCACTCTCAGATCATTTGACCAAGCAGACTCAGGATATGGTAAAAAAAGACGAAATAGGCAAGGACGAAGTCGCCAGTGATAAAGAAAGCCCCATCCAGTCCATGCAGAAATCGTTCGTTCTGGAACTCATCCGTTACGAGAATATGCTGAAAACGCTCGATGCTGAAATTGCTAAGGAACGTGATACTCTGAAAGACATGAGCAAAGTCGAAGTCTTCGATCAGGAGTTTCAGGAAAAGAAGACAATGATGTTCAAGCTCATCACCTCGTTGGCTGAACAGGCGAATAGCTCGAAGGTCACCAAAGATGACGCTAACTTTACCGCTGAAACCATTTCTCCACCAACGATGGCCATCAAAGTGGAACCGAAGCTGTTTGTGATTATGATTCTATCTTCTATTTTCGGATTGCTCGGTGGATTCGGCCTCGCTTACCTGGCGGATCTGACCGACAAGAGCTTCCGCAGCCCGGAGGAAATCCGACGCCGGCTCAATATCCCGGTCATCGGCCATATTCCGATCCTGATCTCCGAAGAGGAATCGGCCAAGCTCGAAGGTGCCATCAATGGTCCCGATCCGACCTTGGTCACGTACTACCGTCCCAAGTCACGGAAGTCCGAAGTCTTCCGCGGCATTCGCACCGCCATCTATTTCAGCACCCGGGGCGAAAGTCACAAGGTCATTCAGATTACCAGCCCGAATATGGGTGATGGCAAAACCACCCTCTCGAGTAATCTGGCCGTTTCCATTGCTCAGTCGGGCAAGCAAACCATTCTTATCGACGGTGATTTCCGCCGTCCTCGTCTGCACAAGGTGTTTGCTGTCCCTTCAGAAAAGGGATTTGCTACGGCTTTGATGGGGCAGGCTGATCTGCGGGATTGCATTCAGCCGACAGTCATTCCCGGCCTGTCGCTTCTGCCATGCGGGCCGATTCCCCCAAACCCGGCTGAACTGCTTACTTCACCACGCTTCAAAGAGCTTATGGACGAACTCCGCGAACAGTACGATTATGTGCTCATCGATACTCCACCGCTTCTCGTTGTGACTGATCCATGCGTCGTCGCTCCTCGAGTTGATGGCGTGTTGATGACAATGCGTGTTACCAAGAATGGCAGGCCGATTGCCGAACGAGCTCGCGACATCCTGGTCTCCCTTGGCGCCAAGCCACTTGGAATCATTGTCAACGGAGTCTCCATGCAGGGCCCGACAGGTTATGGCTTTGGCTACGGCTACGGCTATGGTTATGGTTATGGCCAATACGATTACGCTCAGGCCTACCAATACAAGTACGACTACTCAGATCGGTACTACGCTGGCTATGGCGACGAAGGCTACTATCAGGATCGGGATGCCACCGACGTCACGCCGCCGATGCCGCACAGCGATGGTGCCGAAGGTAATCGCTTGCCATCGGATGCCATTGTTCCCAAGTAACGTGTTACTTGAACTCGCCTGCTGCCCGTGTTCTTGTGACACGGGCAGTTCTTTTGGCTTCACTTTTCATTCCGGGCTGCCCGATGATTCCCATCGTCGATATGCACTGTCACTTGCTGGCCGGCATGGATGATGGCCCGAAGGAGATGGCCGAAGCTCGGGAAATGTGTTCGATGCTGGCCGGCCAGGGAGTCGGAGCAGTTCATGCTCTGGCACATCAGAATGAGCAGTATCCCCTGGTAACTCCTGGACTGATAAGAGAGAACATCACGCTGCTTCGCAACGAAGTGCGCGCCCACAAGATTCCTCTCGCCATCTTCCCTGGTTCGGAAGTCATGGTGCATCCGTCCACCCTACTGCGCACAGACCAGAAGCAGTATCTCACGATCGGCGATACCGGGCAATTCATGCTGATAGAATTGCCGCATGGCATTTTCATCGATCTGCGCGATATCGTAGCCGGGTTAATGGAACGTCGGATTCGTCCCATCCTGGCTCATCCGGAACAGAGTCGGGAACTGCTTTTCTCCGAACGGATGGCGGAAGATCTCATTCGCCTCGGTTGTCTGTTTCAACTCTCGACGGGCAACGTTACCATGCCGATGGATAAGACGCATGGCCGGGCCATCAAATCGTGGGTGCAGCGGGGGTTTGTGCATGTAATAGGTTCGGACGGCCATTCTCCGACACGCCGTCCACCGCTGCTGGCTGAGGCTGCTCAGGTCATCGGTCAGTGGGTTAATCCGCTCGCTACCAATCGTATTTGCGGCATGAACGGTATGGCCATTCTTCAGGGCCTCCCGCTACGCATTGATCCTCCCCAGGCGCCCCGCACCCTTTACTGGCATCTCACCAACTGGGCGAAAAAGCTCACAAATAACAATAGAGGTAGCTGACAAGCCACCCCTATTGTTAAGGTTCATTGAATACCTAATTCGGTGTTCGACCCGTAAAGTTAATAGAGGAAGTGCCATTGTTCAGAATCTGGCTGAAGTAGTTCAGCTGGAATACCTGTGATATATAGCGGGTCATGCTTTCACTGTAGGATTCCTGCAGGATCAGGAAATCGCCCGGCTTCACCAGGACGCGTTCGCGTGGATCGCGGAATGCCTTGGCTATATCAACACGAATAATGATGCTCTTGCCCTCAGGCCACTTGCGAACAATAGTCAAGGTGGTAGGGTTGGGACTGCCCAAACCCGGAGTCACGGCAATACCGCCGTTATTGATGCCCGACTGGCCGCCATTCAGCAATGGTCCTTTAACCTGAGCGATAGCTTCCAGCACATCAAGATCAAAATCACGGGGCAGGGCAAATTCACCTGGCGGCAATAACCCACCGGTATAGTAGAGTTCCGTCTCGCGGGTTTCGATGAAGATACCGTCTCCGTCGTTTAGACGAACGTCATCAGGCGTAAAGGGCACAGTGACTCCTGGACGCAATCGCAAGGGGATGCGGACCACTTCCAGGCCAGGTTTGCCATCTTTACCTTTGGTCAGAACCGTTAAGCCGCTTTTCAGGGCCTTCAGGTCGGGCATCACCGCTCGACCGTCTTGGCTTGGTTTGTAAATCCCGCGGAAGATCAAGACTTCATTTCTGGCATCCAGTCCCGGCAGACCACCCGTCTTCGTGAGCGCTGTCAGAACGTCGCTTTCGTTATACGGCAGATCGAGCACTACGCCGGTTCCTCTCTTGGTGTTGTTCAAGCTGCCGCCACCGAAGGAAATGGCGCCGGAATCCTGCCGTAACACATAGATGGTGTTGGTGTGTTGCCTTTGCAGCGTGACGATGACGCTGGCAGTCTCCGGCTTGAGAATCCCCCAGACATCGACGAACATACGTCGAATTTCCTTCTCGGCATCTACCAGGCTCAAGCCAGCCACTTTAATGGGCTCTGGTGCCAGAGGCAGTGAAATAGTGCCATCTTCACGAATGGCAAAGGGGAACCCAATCGATGGAGGCAGTCGGCTGTCGGGGCCAGGAGTAAAGACGGGCGGTGGCTGCCGCTCATCACCGGTAATATTTTTGATGAATATGCCCAGCACATCGTTAGCCGTGAGGATGTATGGATCCTGCTTATTAGCTTTCAGGAACTTATCGGGAATCGTCTGTTCGATTTCGCGAGACTCGCCCAGCACTTCGAGTGGAAGCCTGTTGACGGGAATCGAGTCCTGAGTCGGATTACTGAAAGATGCACAGCCACTGAATGAGGCCATGCTGAGTCCCAGCAGAATCATGCCCGCCAACTGGCGAATGGTAACTGTGAGCATGGTCGTTTTTACCTGAATGTGCTTTGTCGTGCCAGGCCAGGCTAACATGGTTTTCTCCGTCTGCAGTACAATCTCAAGGTTGTGGCTCACCGGCTGGGGTGGCTGAAGTCACTGAACTTCAGCCATTCGTTGCAGGTTAAGGATTGTTCGGTTGCTTAGGCACCGGCGGAGCGATCATCCGCTCCACCTGGATGAGCGGGGCCGGCGGCGGCATTGGCTTCCCATTCGCCGTCTTAGGCGGCGTGATAGGCGGCTTGGCAGGGCCATCTTTATCATTGGGCTTGTTCGGCAGCACTTCAGGGAAGGGGCCCATCTTGTTGTCGTCTTTGCCGGTTTCCGGCTTCTTGTCCGGAGTCGTCGGTGAATCAAGCCCCGGGGGTTCATCCGTTGTGATTTCACGTGGAGGATACGATGAAAGGGGCACTGTCACGAAATTGCGAACGCCACTGGCCCGGGCGATGCTTGCCCCATGGCGAAACCCTTCAAACCAGTCTTCGATGGCTTGATGGCCCTCGGCATTCTGGAAGTAAACGCGCCAGTAGGTTCGAGGAGGCAAAACTGGTGGATCGCCGGTGCCACCCGCATCCAGATAGTCGTTGAATCCGTCGAAGAAGCCGCGGCGATAGTGACGTGAATAGACATCGCCGTCACGGGTACAGACTTCATCCCAGGCTTCTTCCGCCAGAGACTTATCCCGGCAGTGTCGGCCCAGCGAATCGGTGTAACGATTCCACTGAAGAGGATGAATGACGATGTTCTCGGCTACCTGCTTGCCAAGACCGCACCCTGTCTGCAAAGACAGAATCAGCAGGAAAGCGCCAAGCTGAAAGCTATACCGTCTCGCCCGCATAGCTGATATCCTTGCGTTCGTGCTCCCGCCACGACAGGAACGCTGTCGGCACGAGGCACTCGTCTTTTTGATCGGATGGCAAGTCACAGTGAGATTAACGATTCCACCGAAAGATCGCAAAAATAGGGATGTCATGGTAAGACCGGCAGTATGGGTCGTAACGTTGAAGCCGTCGAACTTCCTGTAGAGAAAGAATCACCCGATGGCATCAATTCTCAGCCTCATACCATAACTGGATGAAGGTGATCACTTGGGATGGCATCAGCCCAGCCCCCGTAGAAGCTCGTGATTTTGCTGTTGCCATCGGCAACTTTGATGGTGTCCATCGGGGGCATGCTGCACTGCTGCGCCGTTTGCACCGATTGAAAGAAACATCAGGCTGCTCAGCTCAAATCATTACGTTCGATCCTTCTCCCACGACGATCCTTCGGCCAGAACTGGTCATCGAACCACTTACCACATTAGACACACGTCTGAAATTGATCGCAGGGTACGATATCGATTCAGCACTTGTTCTGAAAACCAGCCCGGCACTGTTAGAAGTATCGGCGGCCGATTTCTGGAACGAGTTGCTTTGCAAACAGTTGAAAATCAAAGGCATCGTCGAAGGTCGAAACTTCTGTTTTGGCAAGGATCGGCTGGGAACGATAGAGCAACTGCGTCACTGGACGCAGGAGAAGCGAATTCCCCTGGAAGTAGTCGACGACGTCTATCGCCGAAACCTGCGGATCTCGAGTTCCGAAATACGTTCACTCCTCAAACGGGGTGAAGTTGAGTTGGCGCGCCGCGCCCTGGGCCGCTGGTACAGCATCACCGGTAAGATCGTTCATGGCGAACATCGTGGACGCACCATTGGGTTTCCCACCTGTAACCTGGCAGAGATACCGACTCTCATCCCGAAGGAAGGGGTGTATGCCGCACGCGCCCTGGTGAATGATGTGTGGCACATCGCTGCCTTCAACATTGGACCTAACCCTACTTTTGGCGTCGATACTCGCAAAGTCGAGGCCCACCTGCTCGACTTCCAGGGTGACCTCTATGGCAAATCCTTAACCTTGGAGTTCGTCGCCCGGCTGCGTGATACTCGCAAGTTTGCCGGCATACATGAGCTTCAAGAGCAATTGCAGCTCGATGTCGAACAGGCATGCAGTATCGTCAAAGAATATGAGGGGAGACAGTGTCATGATCGCCGTTGATTTACCACAGCGAGTGGAAGAAGCGTTCAAGACCAAACTCGTCCCAGCCCTGCAAGCCAGCGGCCTGGAACTAAAACTGGCAGGCGTTGATAGTGATGGTGTTGTCCAGGTGAATCTGCAAGGCGCCTGTCAATCCTGCCCCAGCGCCGCCATGTCGCTGATCATGGGGATTGAACGGCAGTTGATAGAGCTGGTTCCCGACGTGGCGTATATCGAGATCACCCCTGAGCGATAGGGTATTGATGGTAGTCATCACGCTCCACGTGATGAAGCGGTGGTAGGCGCACTACACTGTTGAACTAATTGCAAACGATTGCAGGGCAGACCATCACGCGGAGCGTGATGACTACCATCACTTCGCCAAGTAACCGCCGTCGACGACAAGACAGGTGCCCGTGACATACGCAGCCGCCTCGCTGGCCAGGAATACCACCGGTCCCTTAAGCTCATCCGGCTGCCCCCAGCGGCCCAGCGAGGTGTGATCGCTGAACGCCTTCTTCTCCGGCTCACTCAGCAGGCTCATCGGAAGATCAGTCAGAAACGGCCCGGGTGCGATGCAGTTGATCGTAATCCCGTAGGGCCCCACGTCCATCGAACTGGCCCTCGTCATGCCCAGCAGTGCCGACTTGGTCGCTGAGTAGACATTCCTTTTTTCTTTGGACACGAACCCAAAGGTCGAGGAGATGTGAATGATCCGCCCCCACTTGCGAGCCTTCATCCCCGGCACCACGGCACGGGTCAGGGCCATCGCTGAGGAGAGATTCAATTCGAGAATATAGTCCCAGTCAGCGTCCTTGATGGCTTCGATGGGAGAGACAATGTTGGACCCGGCGTTGTTGACGAGGATGTCGATCTTCCCGAACCGTTCGATCACACGCTCTGCCAATTTCATCGATTCGCTTCGCTGGCTGAGGTCTGAGACGAACGTGGCGCCTTGGCGATGCGTGCCCGCCAGGACCTGCTTGAGGGCATCATTCAGTTCGGTCTCGTTGCGGCTACTAATGGCCACATCGGCCCCTGCCTCGACCAGGCCCCGAGCCATCGACTTGCCCAGCCCCTTGCTGCCCCCCGTCACAAGTGCGACTTTGCCGGTGAGGTCGAAGAGGGGGGACATCCAAAGCTCCATATTCAGGTATGAAACACCTCGTCCCCCGGTCTCTGACCGGGGACGCACTGCAATTCCGGCTTTGCCGGAAGTCTATGGGAGTGAGTGTGTTTCACTGAGACAGAAGAAGCCCGGCGGAGCCGGGCATACAATCCGTCCCCGGTCGGAGACCGGGGACGAGAAGTGGTTAGTTCATGCTCTTCAGTTTCTTCTCAATCTCCGGCTTGCGAACCTGGTCTTTGTGATTAAAGGTCATGGCTGCCAGTGCCGCTTCGTAGGCCTTCTTGGCTTCATCCTTTTGGCCCAGAGCCACCTGGATATCACCGAGGTGTTCCATCAGTTCGGTGTTCTTGCCCCGTTCCTGAGCCACGGCCTTCAGCATGAACTCCTTCGCTTCCTTGTACTTCTTCTGCTTGTAGAGCACCCAGGCCATGCTGTCGAGGAACGAGGAGTTCTCCGGTTCCAGTTCGACAGCCTTGCGAATCATCCGCTCCGCTTCGTCGAGTTTGCGGTCGTGGGAGGCCAGGATATATCCCAGGTCATTGTTGATGCCGGCCTGATCGGGCTTCTTTTTGAGTTGGGCGCTGAGAATCTCATAGGCCTTATCAACATTGCCGGCGTCGGCTTCGAGATTCCCAATGACTTCACGCAGGCGTTCCTTGCGTTCGTCTTTATCGGTCTCGTCAATCATCAACTCATAGACCTTGATGGCATCCTTGAGGTCACCCTTGTAGGTAAGGAATTGGGCCTTGGTGCCGAGGACCATGTTCTTGCCGGCGGCGCTGAAGCCGTCGGCTTCGACTCGCTTCAACAAGGTGTCGAGCAGCTTTTGAGCATCGTCAAACTTGCCCTGCTGCATGACGGCGCGAATCAATTCGTTGCTGGCATAGAACTGGGTACCAAACAGCGTCTGCTGGTCTTCTTCTTCAAGATCAGCACTGTTCAAGGGTTGGCTGAGGATCTTCCGGGCGATCTTTTCAGCATCGACCGGGCGATTGTCAGCGAGGTAGGCTTCGATCAGAAGCAGTCGATTGGCGCAGAGCTTCTTGATGCTCTTGACCTTATTGGCCTTCTCTACTGCGATCATCAGGAACTCGATGGCTGTCTTATTCTCTCGCATTTCCAATGCAGTAAGCCCAAGGAGGTGAGCGCCGCTGTAGGTAAAAGTATTCTCTTCCTTCTTCGACAGCAGTTCCGCAGCTGCCTGTACCAGCTTGCGGGCATGTTTCTTATCTTCTTTGATTTCATCAGCTTTTTTCTGAATAGCCTCTTCACTTCGCACCGTATTGAGCGCCAGCGCTTCCTTCTGGAGTTCTTCCTTGCTCTTCTCCTGAGCGTCTACGGAGGTCAGCAGAATACCAAGCAGTGCGACAGTTCCTAGTCGACGATAATGAGTCAGTTTCATGGGTTCTCCTGAGTGAATGCTGCGAGATGGTCCATCCCTGTATATGGTATGGCATGCCGCCAGTGGTTGCCAAGACCAACTGCGTGCCGATCCTGCGGCCCAGTGCTAAAACATTATTCGCATTCAAGACCTCTATCCTTGTGAATAAACACTGAGAAAGGTATCTTGAAGTAGGGATGACAGCCGGAAGCGCCGGCGAGGGGTGCGTGCATTCGCCAGGTCCACCCTAGCTTGCGCATCAGGCTGCCATTGAAACGGTGCTTCGCTTCAGAGGAACGCATGATCGGCGAACAAATCGGCAAATGGACGATCACTCGAAAGATCAGCCAGGGAGGCATGGCTGATGTTTTCCTTGCCGAAGCGCCGAGCAACAATGGCAAGCCCGACAAGGCCGCTATCAAGATTCTGCGCATGCAGGATACCGAAAATGCCGACCGCCATCTCGAACGGTTCCATCGTGAAGCCGACATTCTTCGATCGCTCAAGCATGACAATATCGTCAAGCTGTTCGAAAGTGGCGAGTTCCGCGGCCTGCCGTACTTGATCATGGAATATGTCGATGGTCTTTCACTTGACCGGGTGCTGGAGCAGCGAGGTAAGCTGACTTGGGAAGAAGTGGTGGTTATCGGCCAGATGGTGGCCAGCGCGCTGCGGTTCGCTCATCGTCAGGAAGTGATTCACCGGGATCTCAAGCCGGCCAATCTTCTAGCTGACTGGGATCGTCACGTGAAGCTGACCGACTTCGGCATCGCCAGGTTGCTCAATGAAGACCGGCTGACCAAAGAGAATGCCATCGTTGGCACAGCCAGCTACGTTTCTCCTGAACAGGCAGCCGGCAAACCAGCCACCCGGAAAAGCGATCTCTATTCCCTGGGTGTGATTCTCTACGAACTTCTCACCGGCCGTTTGCCTTTTGAGGCTGACTCCGCTGCTGAACTTCTGCACAAGCATCGCTATGCCCAGTTTGAATCGCCATCCCGCTTGGTAGAAGCGATCCCCCACGATTTCGACAAGTTGATTGAATCGCTTCTCGAGAAAGACCCAGATAAGCGCCCGGCCAACGCTCTCGCCGTCGAGGATGCTCTCAACAAGCTCAAGCGCAAGTTTGACCGACAGAAGCAATACACCCCTCGGCCCAGCGCCTCACCCACCAAGGTGATGGACCTGGACGAAGCGCCCAGTGATGAAGAAATCGCTCAACTGCGGAACAAGATACGGGCTGACCGGCCCATCTTCCCCACGGTGCAAGCACTCTTACTCTTGGCCGGGTTGGCCGGCGTTATCGCTCTCTGGCTTTGGATGAGGCAGCCTGCTTCGGCTGAAACACTTAAGAACCAGATCAACCTGCTGCTTAAAGAGAACGACTGGAACGCTGCACAGCAGAAATTCGACCTCTTAGTCAAATACCATGCCGACATTATATCCAAGGAAGAACGAGACGAGATGCAGGCTGACATCAACAACATTAAGAGCTACACCCAGGCCAAAGTCATCTCCGGACCCTACACCTTTGTGCCCCCCGGCAGCGAAGCAGAGCGATTCTACCGCCGAGGCGTTCTCGTCTATTACACCGGGCAGGTGGAAGAGGCAAAAACGATTTGGAAGAATGTCGTTGCTACCTTCAAAAACATTCCTGCCTACTCCGCCTGGGTGAGATTGAGTGAGGAAGCATTGAAGCAAAGTGATGGCCTGGCGACGTTCAACCTGGATGCGGTGATCAAGAACTTCGGCGAGATGGATACGGCTGCTCTTAAGACACGATTGACCGATCTGCAAAAGCTCTACGCCACGATGCCCGACAGCGAATGGAAGACGAGTGCGCTGAAAGCGATTGGGGAGAAGGTGAAGGAGTTGGAGAAGGCACCGAGTAAGTGATATTTTTTTTCTCCCCTCTCCCCTGGAAGGAGAGGGGTTGGGGGTGAGGGGGAGCGGAGACTAGGCGCATTTCACCCCTGACGCGGCAGGATGTCGCGTTTATTGCGCATGCTCCTCGCCATCTTTTTTCTCCAGCGGTTCCGGCAGGAAGAAGGTCACGATCACCGCCAGCAGACAGAAGATCAGTGCTGTGAGGGCAGCGGCATGGGCTGTCATTTGCGGAGGCGTGAAGCCCTTCAGGGCACCATCGAGAAGAGGCAAGATAACGAACAGGGCCAGAGGATTGCCGGCAGTGCCGAACATGCGTCCGCCGACGTTGGCGGCAAAACTTTCGCCGGTGCCTCGCAACTTCGCTGGATAGACCATCGGCAGGTAGTTACCCCAGAAGGAGAGTTGGCCCACCACAAAGAAGGCAGCGACAAATATGCCGATCTGCAAGCCCATCAGGCTATAGTCATCCCCCGTGCGTCCAGTCGCAAAGTAGAAGAAGACCAGGGGAGTGATAATCAGGGCGGGAAGCTGGAAGAGTCGCAGCAATTTTCTTCGACTAATGACGATGACAGCAAGAAAAGCCAGGGCAAACCGGCCGACCAGCCCGCCCAGTTCCTGCCAGAGTTGTACTTTCGAGACGGTCACCTGCGTGGTCTTGAAGACATCGCCGGCTTTGGCTCGGAGCTCGTCAACACTTTTGACATCCTTGATTTTGATCTTCTCCAGGATGCCCTTTACCTTCGGGCTGTCGATGCCATTCAGTTTGGCTTCCTCGACGGCCAGTCGCAGCGGCGTAATCGTCCCCGCACCTTTGACCAGGCCCGGTACGATTTGCGGTAATAATTGGATGGCCCCGAAGGCGACACCGTAACCGCACATCATCAGAATGGTGGTAACAATGGTCGTCCTCCTGAGCTCAGGCGAGAAGAGCAAGCCAAAGCTGGGCCGTGTAATCGTGCCTGCCTTACGCTTGGCTTCCCAGACAGGCGATTCGGGCAGGAAGGGCCGGATGAAGATCAACGGAATAGCCGGGATGACTCCCGAGATCAACGTGTATCGCCAGGCTTCGTGTGCGCCAAAGATGGGGGGGAAACTCTCAGCAAAGTGGTTGCAGAACCAGAAGACCCCGGTAACCATCAGCCCACCGACTGAAGAGAAGGCTTGGGTGTATCCCAGCACCGCTTCACGCTGTTTCGGATGATCGAACAACTCAGCCAACCAGGCGGTGGCTGCAACGAACTCAACGCAGACACCGATGAAGGTCAGGCAGCGGAAGACGAGTAGCGACTCGGCAGACCAGGCAAAGCCGGAAGCGAGTGCTGAGAAGGCATAGAGCAGAATGCTGGCGGTCAGCACCCGTCGACGGCCAAACCAATCGGTCAGGTAACCGCCCAGCAGGCCGAAGATGCCGCCGCAGACAGCGCTGGAGTACATAATCTTGGCAAACCATGACAGGATTGCCTGGTTGCCGGAATCGGTGAACTGATCGACGCCGAGTAATTGTTCCAGGGCAGGGCGGCCTACCAGCGGCCAGACCAGCAGTTCGTAGATATCGAAGGCAAACCCGATGGCGGCGATGACAACGATCAGCCACTGGGTTGTTGTGAACTTCGGTGCAGGTGCTGCCGACATAGGCTGGGACCTTAAAGAAGGGATAACCCTTCTAGGTTAGGGATGCGCTGGAGATGTGAAAGAGTTTGTCATTTGACTTTCATGTGATAACTATCCTCATTCCCGGCCTCTGGCCGAGAACGCACTGGAACTCAGGCTCTGCCTGAAGTCTGTCGCGGAGATAGGCATCTTCCTTGTAGCTGACTCCCGGCAGAGCCGGGGTTGCAGCCCGTTCCCGACCAGAGGCCGGGAACGAGAAGTGTGCCATTGCCACCCGCCCCGGTGTTCCTATACTTCCTTTTCACATTTAGTTCGGAGATGATACGAGTCATGGCCAAGAAGCGCGCCCCGTTACCCAAGCAGAAGTGCCGGTTTTGCACCCCCCAGGGTTGTCCTCGTCCTGCCTTTGTTGATTACAAGGATATCAGCGGTTTGAAGAAGTTGTGCACCGCTCAGGGCCGCATGTTTGGTCGCAAGCGATCGGGCATCTGTGCCACCTTCCAGCGGTCTGTCAGCCAGGCTATCAAGCGTGCCCGGGTGATGGCTCTGCTGCCTTATGTTGGCGAATAGGACAACAGACTGAATCAAACGACACAGCCCACAGAAAACTCTGTGGGCTGTTTAGTTGAGTAGTGCATCGGGAGGGCGAGGCTTCTGCCGAGCTGTGTTAGCGATGGCTGATAGCTCAGCAGGAGCTTCGCCCTCCCAGCATGTTGTTACCATCGGCGATAGTAGCCGACGCCAAAGGAGACCGGCGGCGGGGGGCATCGTTCATAGACGACGACAGGCCGCACGGGGCGACGCAGGGTATCCTGCATGGCGTTGATCACGTTGTCTGTCACGCCGTAACTCTTCAGCATGACGATATCGTCAGGTGTGAGCTGGAAGACGGTGTGTGAGGTTTGTATTTGTTTGATGATCGTGATTTCACCGACCTGCGACTGGGTCAGTTTGATGACATCGTTCATTGTCATCGGGCCCTGCACGGTCGATGTTGCTTGAGCCTGGACTATGGCTTCGCGATGTTCTTTCTGATCCTGAGCATTGCCCACCGCGGCACCAGTCAAGGCGCCAACGCCTGCGCCGAGCAGCGCGCCTGCTCCGGCGTTGCCCGCCGCCTTGCCGATGATGGCGCCGGTACCGGCACCCAGCAAACCGCCTACTGCCGCATCAGTCCCTTCATGGGTTGCACAGCCGATCATCGGCCCGCACAGCAGCAAGCCGCTGAGAAGCCAACTGAGTCGCACCTTCATGGTTCTCTCTCCCGTTAATGTGCTGTTACTCTTAAGTAACAAGGCACATCGTCACATCGTCCAAACGCTGCTGGTCAGTTCAGAAAATCAGAGTGCTGGCTATACCCTTGACAGCACCATCAAACAAGAGAATAAAGATGAAAAAGACAGGAGGCTGGTAAGCTCGGCAAGATGAGTTCCTTAGCCCCAACGGGGCGAGATAAGATAGCCCAGGGCATCGCCTTGGGTGAGAAATGTAGTACTACATCACCAAGCCCTGAAGGGGCGTGAAAACGTCGTGACTTTTTACGTGAGCCCTCTCTCTCGCCCGGTTGGGGCTTGGAAATAACGGCTTGAACTAGACCCAGGGCGTTGCCCTGGGCTATCTTATCTCGGCCCTTTGGGCCTGTTGACATTACAAAGGCTCAAGCCCACAGGACCTCCCCATGAACCGAGACAAAATGATCGAACGCGGCCTGTCTCAGCGCGGGCCGTGGGACATGGTGATCGTCGGAGGCGGAGCGACCGGGGTGGGTATCGCTGTCGATGCAGCCTCTCGTGGCTATGAGGTGCTGCTCCTCGAACAGCACGATTTCGGCAAAGGTACCTCCAGCCGAAGCACCAAGTTGGTGCATGGCGGCGTACGTTATCTCGAACAGGGCAATATCTCGCTTGTCATGGAAGCCCTCAAGGAACGGGGTGTCCTTCGGCAGAACGCTCCGCACCTCGTTCACGATCTTGCTTTCGTCGTCCCCAATTACGTCTGGTGGGAATCGCCGTTCTATGGCTTCGGCCTCAAAGTCTACAACCTCCTTTCCGGCAAGTACAAGTTCGGACCAACCCAGCGGCTTTCAAAGGAAGAAACTCTGGAGAGGCTGCCTACGATCAAAACCGAAGGGCTGCGGGGCGGGGTGGTCTACTACGATGGACAGTTTGATGATGCACGCCTGCTGATCAATTTGGTCGCCACCGCTGCGGAACAAGGGGCGACGCTGGTCAACTACGCTCAGGTTAACGGCCTGCTGCGTGATGAAGATGGTTTTGTCCGTGGCATGAAGGTGCTCGATGCCGAAAGCGGTCGTCAAACCGATGTACATGCGAAAGTCGTCATCAACGCGGCAGGGCCTTTCTGCGACAGTATCCGTCGCTTGGCTGATCCGGCTGCGGAGCAGATGATCGCTCCCAGTCGAGGCATTCATCTTGTTATTGATCGCTCGTTTCTGCCTGGTGACAGCGCGATCATGGTACCACATACCACCGATGGCCGGGTAATGTTCGCCATCCCCTGGCACGAGCATACGCTGGTGGGAACGACCGATGTGGCCGTGAACGAAGCGACGCTGGAACCGATTGCCACCGAGCAGGAGATTGAATTCATCCTCGAAACAGCCGGGCACTATCTAGAGAAGGCCCCGACTCGGAAGGACATCCTCAGCGTCTTTGCAGGCATCCGTCCGCTGGTGAAGTCAGGCCATGGCAAGAACACCGCTGCGCTGTCACGGGATCACACTATTCACATAGATAATTCGGGCCTTCTTACCGTTACCGGCGGCAAATGGACGACTTACCGCAACATGGCTCAAGATGCCGTCGACCACGCCATTACACTTGCCGAATTGGATGAAAAGCCCTGTGTCACCAAGACGCTGCAGATCCATGGGTACCATCAGCACGCCGAGAAGTTCGGATCACTCAAGTACTATGGCGGTGATGCCCGGGCTATTCTTGATCTTGCCCGACAACTACCGGCTTTGGCGAAGCCGTTGCATCCCAAGCTGCCTTACACCGGAGTCGAAGTGATTTGGGCCGTTCGTTTCGAGATGGCGAGAACCGTTGAGGATGTGCTGGCTCGCCGCACACGCTCCCTCTTCCTGAATGCCCAGGCAGCACGGGAGATGGCCCCTGCCGTGGCGGAGATCATGGCTAATGAGTTAGGCAAAGACGCAGCCTGGCAGGCGGAGCAGGTGAAGCGGTTTGAACAAGTGTCGGGGAGTTATCTGGTTAGTAGTCATCACGCTTCGTCGTGATGGTCTGGATAGTAGTCATCACGCTCCGCGTGATGAAGCGGAGAGTTGCAGCCGGCATCAAAGTCATGTGATGCGACCTCGGCCTCGCACCCCCTCACCCCCAACCCCTCTCCCTCCAGGGGAGGGGGGAGAGGGGAGAAATACTAAAACTCCTGCTCCGCTCGATAGGCAATCAGATGTTTCTTGAGCATGTCTCGCTCGGCGTCGCTCATGGGATGTAGCGGCTCTGCGAAACGTTCTTCACAGTATCCCTCAAAAGCCAGAGCGGTCTTTAGCCCAACAAGCCAACCATTGGGGCGGGGGATCAGTTGCAGCACATGATGATGAAACCAAATCATGCGCTCTACCAGCGATTCCTGTAGAGTTCGATTCTTGGCTCGAAGAGCGTAAAAGAGTTGCACCAGAACTTTGGGGTAGAGGTTGGCCCCGCCGAACACACCACCCTGGGCACCCCAGTTCATGACATCGACGAAAAGTTCCTCAGGCCCCACCATGACAGACCATTCAGGCCTTTGTCTGGCGATCTGCAACACCGTTTTGAAGTAGGAACGGTCTCCCGAACTATCCTTGATACCCAAGATCGATGGTTCTTGCACCGCCCGCTCTAAAACTTCGGTTCCCATCGAGACCTTCACATGGCTAGGCATGTTGTAAAGGTATATCGGCAACGGCAGTTGTTTAATGAGGTTTGAGAGATACTTCCAAAGATCTTCCTGATCGAGAGGGAAATAGTAGGGGCAGGTGATGACCAGTGCATTGGCCCCGGCTTGGGCGGCTACCTTGGCCAATTGCATTGTTTCGACGAATGAGGTATCGCTGACATTCACCAGCACTGGCACCCGCCCGGCGACGATTTGGCACACCCGCTGAACCACCTCAGCTTTGACGGCATGGCTCAGACAGGGTCCTTCCCCCGTGGTGCCGAGCAGGAAGAAGCCATGCACGCCGGCGCCGAGTTGGTATTCGATCAACTTCTCCAGATGGATAGCATCAAGCTGATCCTTCTTAGTCAAAGGCGTGATCAGCGGCGGAACGACGCCGTGAAGCGTTGCCATGATGCGGGTTCCTGTGGTTATCTAACGGGAGGGCGAGGCTCCTGCCGAGCCGTTTGGTATCGCTGCTGGCTTGGCGGGAGCCTCACCCTCCCGGACTATTGCTTCTCGCGCCAGAACGGGAAGAGGCGTTTCCACGCGGGGACTGTCGATTCCTTGCTGTCTGGTTTAGGGGCTGAGGTCGATGGTGGAGCGGGAACAGGAGCCAATGGCGGAGGGGTGGTTCCCTCCTGAACAGCGCGCAGTCCATCAATTACGAGTTGCATACTTTGAGGGCGATCCTTGGGCTCTTTAGCCACCATGCGCTGATAGAGCTGATCCAGATACGGCGGGATATCAGGCAGCGTCGTCAGCAGGCTCGGTATTGCTTTTTTCTGGTGAGCCAGCAGTTGCTGCATAATCGTCTTTTCGGGGTACATCGGCTGACCGGTCAGAACGAAATAGAGTGAACTGCCAAGGCTGTAAATATCGGAGCGATGGTCAGCATTGCGTATGCTGATGGCCTGCTCTGGAGCCATGTAGGCGGCGGTACCCCTTACGCTGCCATCCATACTGGTGGCCATGCTGGTGAAGCCCTTCATGAACTTGACCAGGCCCAGATCGAGCACTCTTACCCTGCCATCTTTTCCAAGCATGATGTTTCCAGGCTTCACGTCTCGATGGATCATTCCCAGGCTGTGGGCATACGCCAACCCGACAGCTGCATCAATATGGCAGTGCAGGGCGACATCAAGCGGCATAGGACCTTGTTGAATCACCTTTTCCTGCAAATTCTGTCCATCGACCAGTTCCATGGCCAGAAAGATTGATCCATACAGTTCACCGGCTTCGTAGGCTTTGATCAGGTTGGGATGATCGAGCTGAGCGGTCGCTTGGATTTCACGCAAGAACCGAACATGAGTCTCACTCTCGTCCGTTTCGGGAGTAAAGATTTTGAGCGCCGCCAGCCTGCCCATCATGCGATGGCGGGCCGTATACACCATGCCGAAGCCGCCGCGACCGAGTTCGTTCAGCACCAGGTACTGCCCAACGACCAGTCCCTCACCTTGGCCTGCTACGATGTGCGAGACCTGATAGGAAGTAAGCAATTCCTGATCTTGAAAGAACTGGCAAAGGGATGAAAGCTCTGTCACCTGTTCGTGCGGCAGAGCAGACAGCATCCGCTTGAGGCGCGCGGCCGACTGCCCAGTCAGGGCGATCAGCAATTCTGGTGAAATAGGCAATTTCATCTGGGTCGGGCACCACAATCCATGGGTTGATTCAATTTAGCACACGACAGACCCTTTGGTAATGGTGCAATGCGAAGTCTGTCTTTCTCCCCTCATTGTACATGCCTTTCTCTCCCCCTTTTACCGACGGGGAGCCGGAGGGGGTTTCCGCAGTGAGAACGAACCCCACCCAACCTCCCCTTGGAAAGGGTAGTAGTAATACAGCATATTGCTCTTTTGCATTGTCCCTGTTTAATGGGTGTATCACCTCTTGCATGGGACACCTTCACAATGCGTCTCGCACTCTTTTCTCTTGTGTTGCTTATGAACGCTCTTCCCGCTCAGGCCGCCGACCAGCGGCCTATGACGATCGATGATCTCTTTGCCTTCAAGAGGATCACCGATCCGCAGATTAGCCCGGATGGCAAACATGTCGTCTATGTCGTCACCACTGTCGATCTAGCCGGCAATAAGAGTTCTTCCAACCTTTGGATCTTCGGGTTTGATCGTAAGGCACCGGCCCGCCAACTGACCACCACCACCAAAAAGGATCGGCATCCGCGCTGGAGCCCTGACGGCACTCGCATTCTTTTCGAATCGAACCGCAGCGGCACCAACCAGCTGTGGGTCATCGATCTGAGTGGCGGAGAAGCTCAACAACTGACCACCATCAGTACCAGCGCCGGCACCGGCATCTGGTCGCCCGACGGTAAGAAGCTTGCTTTCGTCTCCAGCGTCTTCCCTGAGTTCAGCTGGCTCCCTTTTGCCGAGAGTGACAAGAAGAACAAGGAGAAACTGGAAGCCATCGAGAAGAACCCGGTGAAGGCCAAGGTCTTCAGCAAGCTCTTCTTCCGCCATTGGGATGAATATGTCGAGGACAAGCGGCAGCATCTGTTCGTCTGCAACGCCGATGGCACCGACTGTAGAGATGTGACTCCCGGTGATCGTGACGCCAACCCGACTTCCTCCACATTTAGCGTCGGCGACGACTTCACCTTCAGCCCCGATGGTAGCCACCTTGTCTTTACGGCGGTACCACCCAAGAACGAAGCATGGAGCACGAACTATCAATTGTGCCGGGTCAGCCTGACGAACACGAAAGAAGATTGGGAAGCCCTCACCAAGAATCCCGCCGCCGATGTTTACCCTCGCTTCAGCCCCGATGGCAAGAAGCTCGCTTGGCGTGCCCAGAAGAAGCCTGGCTACGAGGCAGACAAGTGGGATATTCAAGCGGTGGATTGCAACCCCGATGGCAGCTTTGATCGCACCCCCAAGAATCTGACCGAGCAGAAGGATGTCTCCCCTGGTGAGTTTGCCTGGACGCCGTTTCAGGAGTTAGTGTTTGTGGCGGACGAGAATGCTACAACATCGCTTTTCACTGTCTCTCTGGATGGCAACGTCAAGCCAGGGCTGACTGTTCCTGCCAAAGTCAACAATCAGACCTTGACCGCCTATCCCGGAGGCAAACTTGGCCAAATAGCGTCACTGAATTGCGCCAAGGATGGTCGTACCTGGGTTCATACCCAGGCACACATCACTCGCCCGGCTGATGTCTATTTCATTCACTTCGAGTCTTATAGCGGAGCTTCTGTGGGGCACGGTCAGGTAACGAATTTGAACGATACACTGCTGGCTCAACTTGATAGCCCCAAGCCGGAATCGGTCGAGGTCGCCATCGAAGACGGCAAGATGCAGATGTGGATACTCAAGCCGCCCGGCTTCGACCCGAACAAGAAGTGGCCTGTCGCTTACCTCGTGCATGGCGGCCCGCAGGGTGCCTGGGAAGATAACTGGTCGTACCGCTGGTGCCCCATGCTTTGGGCCGCCCAAGGCTACGTCGTCGTGCTGCCCAATCCACGTGGCTCCACCGGATTCGGCCAAAAGTTCACCGATCAGATCAGCGGCGACTGGGGCGGCAAATGCTATCGAGACCTGATGGCCGGTGCCGACTACGTTGAGAAACTACCCTACGTTGATAAGGATCGTATTGCCTCCGCCGGGGCGAGCTTCGGCGGCTACATGATGAACTGGTTTGCTGTCACCACCGGACGTTTCAAGACGTTGATCACCCATTGCTCAGTCTGGAACTTCGAGAGCATGTGGGGCACCACCGATGAACTTTGGTTCGATGAATGGGAACACGCCGGCCTACCTTGGGAAGTACCGGGCAAGTATCGTGAGTTCTCCCCGCACATCAAAGCTGCTAACCTCGGCAAGTTCAAGACGCCGATGCTGATCATTCACAACGATTTCGACTTCCGTTGTCCGATCGGGCAAGGGCTGGAGTTATTCACCAGTTTGCAGCGTCAGGGCGTCCCCAGCCGGTTCGTCAACTTCCCCGATGAGGGCCACTGGGTTCTCAAACCTGCCAACAGCAAGTTCTGGCATGAAGAAGTCTTCGGCTGGCTGAAGAAGCAGGTGCCGCCGGGACCGAAATAGCATACCAGTCCGCAGGGCTAGCAAGGGAAACGTATGCCGCTATCCGCGCGAAACCTGTGCCACACTCCGTTGGTACTCCAACGGGGTGTGGTAGCATAGAACAAGATGTTGTTACAGTAGTTTAGTGAATGTCGTTTTGTGCCTCGAAACCACACCCCGACGTGAGTACACGCCGGAGTGTGGCACCGTCACTAACGCAACTCGTATCTTGTCGAAAGCACGTTACACCTTCGGCTTCTCAACATCCAACAAAATCTGCTTCCGCCAGATGCCTCCGCCGTACCCGCCGAGTTGCCCGTTTTTATTGACCACCCGATGGCACGGAATGAGGATTGATAGAGGGTTGGCCCCATTGGCCAGCCCTACAGCCCTGCTGGCGGTCGGCTGACCAATCTCGATAGCCAGTTGTTCATAGCTCAACGTCGTGCCGTATGGAATCTTCTGTAGCCCCTGCCAGACCCTCATCTGGAACCTGGTGCCAACCGGCTTAAGAGGCAGCGAGAATGTCTGCCGTTTGCCGGCGAAATACTCTTCCAGTTCCGCTGCCAGTTGTTCGTGCAGTTGATGGGTCGCATGGCGGAAGGGTTTGCCCGCTTGCTGTTGGAGACGCATCACTTGCTTAGCCAGTCGTTCCATCTGAGTGAAGTGAAGGAAGAGGATGGCTTTTTCATGCACGCCGATCAGCAGCGGACCCACCGGTGTGGAGCTTAGGCTCACCTTCACCGAATCATGAAGCCCGTTTC
>DAOMFV010000047.1:0-36567 GCA_035430005.1 Gemmatales bacterium | reverse complement strand
TCAGGGCCAGGATTTCCATCCCGGCAGCCTTCTTGGCTTCCGCGCCGATGTTCGCCGGTGGTGGCGGCAGCTTCTTCACCGCCGCGTCCCATTCCTCACGCGAAACGGGCTGGCCATTGACGACCGCGACCGGCTTGCTCTTGAACATCTGAGCGGATACGGTCTCCACGCTCACAACCAGCGTTAACAGGGCCACACTGCCGATGAATACTGAACGCATCTCTCTGACTCCCACTGAACAAGCAACTGATGATTCGAACTTATTCCGCCAGTTCCAGCAAGGCCCGGGCGGCATTGACTTTGACATCGATATCGCTGTCCTGCAGCGACCGTTCCAGCACAGAAGTCGCCAGACGGGCCGTCGCTCCGATTTTCATCAGCGTCAGCGGTATCTCACGGCGAACTGCCACATTTCCCTTCAGCAGGCATTCAGCCAGGGTTGGAACAGCGCTGGCAGCGCCAGATCCGAGTTTGCCTAACTCCCGCACCGCCTGCACCTGTTGATCAACGGTGCCCTGTCTTAATCTGGGAATCCATAACGATGCAGGATCAGCCATGGGTTCGGGTTTCACCAGAGAGACGACCGCTGCTGGTTGTATGATCTTGTTCTCTGTTATCAGCCTGGATGGAACCTGTTTGACAGGCGCCTGCGTGGCGGGCGGCGGTGCGAACAACGGAATGGGATTGTTTTTAGGGTCAACTTTCGTTGCAGGCAATTGAAGCGGCACCGGCGACATGGCGGCAGGTAATTGTGCCGGAGCAGCCGGCTTGACAGGTGTCGGTGGCGGCAATAACTCGGCAGGCTGTCGTTCGGTGGCGCCATCTGTTGAGGCAGGCACATTGATATTCTTGTCGATGACGGTTGATGGTGTGGATGGCGTAACAGGGGGTGGCGCTGGCACTGTCAAATCGAGCGTTGGGCGACCAGCCTGTGCTACCGACTCCGTCCTGGCCGCGGGAGTTTGCATGGCCAGTTGCACAGCCTGGCGAACGTTGGCATCCTCATCCTTCTCCATCGTGGCCAGCATCTGACGAGAAGAGTCATCAATACCGATGGCCGCCAGTGCGCGGACAGCGGCCCAGCGAACAAATCGATCAGGATCGCTTAGTGCCTGTTGAACCAACTGGCCGGCTGGTACCGCGTCGGTGCCCAGCGCTTCAAGAATGCTCAAAGCCGTCAAACGAACGGAGGTCTTGGGATGGCCAACCAGTTGAGCCAGGCTCGATACCTGCGCCAGCCAGGTATGTTTCATCACGGGCGTGCTGATCTGTGTGTCTTTGCTGATCAGCACCAGATCAACCAGAGCCTGTTCCAGGTTGCGCCGCTGACCGGCGGAGAGGTTTGCCCCCGTAATGTTCTTGACCAACTGCGGAACACTGGCGGACCAGGTAGCTACAATTCTCTGAACGTAAGGTTGATCGCCAGGCTGCCAGGTGACCCTTCTCATGATGTCGAAGAGATCTTTCAGCGTGACAACCACTTTGCCGGTCTGTTGCTCATCGTTTTTCGAAAGGATGCGAGTGACATAGGCGAGCTGTCCTGGAGTCTGTTCCGCCCAGTCGAAAAGCTTCTTCTGCCGTTTGGCTTCATTACTTTCGGTCCAGATCGAATCGACAAGGGCGATCGTTTGCTTAGCCCACTCACCGACCGGCTGCGTTTCAGCCTTCGCCGGCGCGAGAGGAATGACGAAGCTGCCCACAGGCACCTCAGATTGTGCCGAACAGGGGATACCGTAAAGCACCCCGATCATCAGTCCTGCGCCCACCGACCCGCGGTACGAAGCCATCGCCCGATCTCCCGAGAGTATCCCACTGTCTTATCGGCTGGAAAGCTGCGCAAACTTAACCGCCTTTGGCGATGGCGCCTGCTGTCAACTCAATGACTAAAGGAAACTCATAAGAATAAGTAAATTAGACAAGGTGCGTAGATATCAGAATGAGTCTGGAGGATCATTATGCTCAACGATGCGCAATTTCTGATTACCATGATTCCGGCGCTCCTTCTGTCACTATGGGCCAATTGGCGGATGAAGACCAACTTTGCCAAAGGCATGCAGGTCACGGCCCGGTGCGGACTCACTGGCGCCGAAGCCGCCGAGCGGGTGCTCAAACAGAGCGGCACCATAGCGACTGTCGAAGAGACCGAGGGCACCCTGTCCGATCATTACGACTCCAGCGCCAAAGTGCTTCGCCTCTCCAAAGATGTGTATCAGGGCAAGACGCTCTCCTCGCTCGGGGTCGCTTGTCACGAAGCCGGCCACGCCATTCAGGACGGCATGAACTATCCGTTCCTGCGGCTGCGCAGCCTTATCGTGCCCCTGGCCAGTTTCGGCAGCAACACCGGCATGCTGCTCATCGTGGCTGGGCTGGGGCTACTCGCCGCCGAGAATGTCCTCGGCCGCTGGGTGCTCATCGCCGGCATCGCAGCTTTCTCCCTGACCGTGCTGTTTCAACTGATTAACTTGCCCGTGGAGTTTGATGCCAGCCGTCGGGCGCGAGAGAACCTGATCAAAGCCGGGCTGGTGGGGCAAGACGAAGACGCTGTGATCGGCAAGGTGCTCGAAGCGGCCGCCATGACCTATGTCGCCGCTACGCTAACAGCTATCCTGCAACTGAGTTATTGGGTACGACGTGCCCTGAAACCGAACAGCCGTGGCACCAAGGCGCCACGGCGTTCGACGAAGAGCAAGAAATGACTAGAGCCTATCGAGACCAACGATCCACAGGACGAGTTGTTCAAACACCACTAGATCGGTGATGTAGCCGTTGCCCTGATTAGCGATCTCGTGGTAGATCAAGGGGAAGTGGTTCTCCTTCAGCTTGGCTGGCACCGCCCGGATAGCTTCGATCTGCGGATCACGATCGCCCGCCACTAGGAAGAAAGACAGCCGCTGATTGGGGACGTTCTCCTTGGGTGTCTGGGCCATGCTGCCCGCCACCGCTGCCACGCCACGGATCAATTCTCTGGCGTCGAAACCAAGATAGAGTGCGAACTGAGCGCCCTGGCGTAGTCCATGAGCCACAATGCGCTGGCGATCAATCGTGTACTGCCGCAGCAAGGCACGCAGTTCAAGTTGAATCTGATCTGCTTCGCTGGTCAGCCAGCCCTGGGCGTTCTCCGCCTTGGGGGCCATCAAGATCAAGTGATGCTGATTGCAGATGGGCTTCCAGACCGAGAGAATGCCATCCTGCATGGTTTCACCTGCCGGTTGCAGCCAGATCACCACGCCGTAGGAGATGTTGGGGTCGTAATCTTCGGGGACATAGTACCAGGTGGAGCGACCGCTGGTGGTATCGTTCACTTCGTAGAAGCCGGTCTTAGCCTTGGCTGCGGTGGCAGGCGCTTCTTTCCCCGGTGTCTTGGCAGGAGTCTTCGTCGGCGGTCGCTTCGAGGGTTTTTCGCCGGGCATCGGTTCCTGCCCCGGTCCGGGTGACATGCCCGGCAATGGCTTTCTCTCAGCCAGCGCCTTCTTAGCCGTGCCCGGCGCCAACTCACCAACGGGAATGGCATCGTCAATCGCAGCCAGTGCCACGGTCAAGGTCTTGGTGCCGTCTTTCTTTTTGACACCGAGCTTGGTGATCATGCCGGGAAGAAGTCGATTCAGCACCATCTGCATCATGTCACGATCAGCGATCGGCATTGTGTCCATCGTCATGATCCGGTCCCCCACTTCGATCCCGGCCTTCGCTGCCGGCGATCCTGGGAAGACGTAGCGCGCCACGACGCCATTCTCGTTGTCATCCCGCACCGGCAGAATGCCCAAATAAGCATGAGTATGACTAGCCGGTTGCCCGGTCAGAACAACCTTGTCAAAACTCAACTCCTTGTCGTCCCGTTTCACTTTGAGTGAAATCGTATCCCCTTCGTACTTCGGCCCCATCGCATGCAGGAACTGGGCCTGGTTCTTGATCAGTTTGCCATCGACAGCAATCACCTTGTCGCCCACTTTCAGCCCCAACTTGCTGGCCGGCGATTCGAGCGTGACACTGGTGATTTCACTTTCCGTCATCACCGGATCGTCATTCTTCATGATGACACCCATGCGCCCTTTGCGAAGGGTCTTGCCTTCCTTGAGTTTGGGCAACACCGCCAGCACATCGGCCATCGGCACAGCGAAGCCGATGCCCGAATCGTACCACTCGACGCCTGCCGTTTCTGATTCACCACGAGGGGCCAGCGGCACCAGGATGCCGATCACCCGACCCTCGAGATCAACCAACGGCCCGCCATAATTGACGGGTGATACCTTGGCATCAGTCTGCAAAGCCTTGCCCCACACCCGATCCAGAGCGCTGATGATGCCAATGCTGGCCGATGGCATGGTGTTCTGCGTATCGCTCCAGGTGCGGCCTACTGCCATGGCCCACTGACCGATCTTGAGCTGCTGCCTGGGTGAAGGCGACGGCACCGGCAGCCCGGTCGCATCGACTTTAAGCAGCGTCAGCATCCGGGTCTGGTCTTCCGCCACCACCTTGGCGGCCAGCGGCTCTTTCCTGCCGGGGATGATTACTGTGATAGCGGCTGGCTTGTTGGCAAAGTTGAACGAACTGGAAAGGATATAGCCATCTTCACTGACGATCAGTCCCGTCGTCGGCCCAACGCCCCGCTGAACGGTATCGCGCTTGCCGACAAACTCTGCTCCGCCGACGGTGCGCACCTGCACCACGCTGGGAGCAATCTTGGCCAGCGCCGCCTTCGTCGTCGCCTCCAGCGAGGCATCCAGATCGCCCGGCGGCTGCATCATACAGAGTGACAGAATGAACCACGTCATGATGATTCTCGATTAGAAGTAGCGAAGCACGGACCGGTAACGCTGACGAAGTTTGTCGTAGCCATAACAAACTGGCCACAATCCGAGCACTACCGCTGCCCAAACCAAATAAGCCGTCGCAAACGAGTATCGATGTTCATACTGCACGCCAGGGATGAAGCCGCACATCCAGGCGGCAATCCCCAGGACGTAGAAGTGGACCACGAAGAAGAAGAGCGCTGTTCGCCCATAGACCGAAATGAACTGACACCAGAGTGGCGCTTTCTGCAGTCGATCCACGTTCCTGAGCAATCCCAGAAGGAAGAGCAGTATGCCGATGGTCAACAGCATGAAGACCAACGAAGGCGGATACTTGGCAAACAACCAGAACTTGCTGTCGAAGATGGTAGCGCCATTCAAAGGAACTCTCTCTGCGTAGGCAATGCCCATGCTGCGCAGCACCAGGGCAGTAATCGCCATCGCCAGCCCTGCGACAATGAGACCGATACTTTCTTTGGTGAGTCGCTCTCCGTTGCGATGTTCAGAAAGTATGAGACCGATCCACCAGCCGAGGGCAAAGATGCCCAGCCAGGGCAGAATCGGATACATCACCGCGTACCAGCCGTCTTTCGGGAATGAGATATTAGTCCAGATGTTGCCCAGATAGCTGATGATACCGTTGTCAAAGACGACTTCACGGGGAGCATACCAGGGTGCCAACCCGATGATGGCCATGCCTACCATTCCGATGACATGTTTGGGTAGAAACCTCAGAACAGCAAAGCACAGAGTGCATGATCCTATGCAACACAAAACCAGAAACAGGAAGGGAGACTGATAGACAAACCCCATCAGGACGATATCCATCAGGATCAACACCGTGCCGCGCACCAGCAAATCACGAGTGATCAACCATTCCGAAACACCCTGCTGTCGGGATCGTGTCACCGAGAGCGCCAACCCCATCCCGGCCAGCAGTTGAAATCCCGGGGCACAGAGATGCGTGATCAACCGGCTCCACTGTGAGGTCAAACTCGTGTAGCCGGGAAAGGTAAAGGGCGCATCCAACGCTATCTCACCCGGATGCGGATCGCCGAAGTTTCCAATCGTATGATCGATGGCCATGATGATCATGATCAAACCACGCAGCACATCAATCGAGAGATAGCGATTCATGTTCTCACTTCTTGTTGGGTGGCGTGACGGGAACAATCGGCTTGCCGAGAGTCAGATCAAAAGTCAAAAGCTGCCCTTCCCGGCGGACGACTATGTTGATTTTGGTGCCGGGGGCCAGCGGAGCGACGACATCCTTGAACGTTTTCACGCTGGAAATGACCTTCTCATCCATTTCCTCGGGCACATCGGTCCGGGGGTGTCGGATGAAGATCAGCAGGTCGTTGATCTTCAGCCCCGCCTGGATAGCCGGCGAACCGGGAGCAAGATCATCGATGTAAGGCGGGGTTCGATCCAGTACATCGGAAATCAGCACGATGCCATGATAAGCCTTCTTATCGTCGATAGCTTTGTCATCGTCACGCACCTGCCGCTTGTACTGCCCCTTCATCGCCTTGGCCGCGAAGTCAGCCAGCGGCGGCAGCGGCATGGCATAGTTCACCCACGTTTCAGTCAGGGTGTTCTTGAGTTCCTTGCCGATCAGTCCCAGCGGTTCGCCCCGGCGCGTGGTCAACAGCCCGCCGTTGGCCCCCGGGTTATTGGTGATGGCATCGACGATGTAAGCCATGCCCTTGTAGTTGGCTTCGGTGATGCCGCGCCGACCGGCGAATGGAACAATGGCTGCGATGACGCCCCGCTGCACCGAGACCGATTCATCCCGCACCGCCACCTCGAACTGATTGGTGAACGCCAGAACCCAATCGCCCACCTGGCCGCTCGCGATCGGCTTGGTCAAATCGAAATAGGGCAAGGGCTGTTCCTTGAACGGCTCCTGGTTCTTGATTCGTAACAGCGCCACGTCCAGTTGGGGCTCCGCCGCCACCAGTTCGACAGCGTGCCGGGTACCATCATACAAATGCACTCGAAGATTGCTGGTATCCAGCGTAGGTGAATAGACGGTGAGGATGTACCCGTCCGGCGAGATCATCACGCCGGTGCAGTAGGCGTTCACGCCCCGGTAGCCCCCTGCCCCATAGACCTTCACCATCTTGCGGTTGACTTCCTTGGCCACCTCCGCAAACGAGACATCCGCCCAGGCGCTGCCAACCATCGAACTCAACAGCAACAGGCTCAGAAGATATTTCATGGCTTCTTCTCCTCTGCCTTCTTCTCGCCAGTTTTGTCTTCAGCCTTCTTTTCGTCAGATTTCTTCTCCTGAGCAACCGGCCCGACCGCCATCGTCGCCTGGGCGATCTTGTAATAGCCGAACTCACGATCAGCATGGCGGATCGTCAGATGCGTTGGCAGTTGAACGCCGTCACGAGGCTGATAATCGGAAAATGTCAGTTCACAGGGATCGGTATCAGGCAGCAACCAGCATTCCATGCCGAGCAGCTTGCCGGTTTTGATCTCGAAGAACCACTTGCAGGTCGTCGCCGCGTATTCGGTTTGCAGCACATCGGTCATGACCATTTCCTTCGCCTTGCCCGTCGGGTAATACGGCTCCTGGCCGGCATAGAAGAACGCCGCGTCGAACCCGGTCGTGCGCTGGATAAGGAACCGTCGCCAGTGGTAGAGCGCCATCGCCAGCCCGCCGCTGCCATCGGGAGCAGCGAGGTTCTCCGGCGTCTCTCCCGCTTTGAGCGGCTCAATGATCGTTTCCTTATCGCCGATCTTCAGTGTCACCAGCTTATCATCGATGACTACCGATACGGGGTTCTTGATGGGTCGTTCCACTTCGCCAGTCAGTGTCCAGGAGCCGTTCTTCTTGTCGAACTTGCCGAAGGTATCGAACCCGGCCAGTACCCTGTCTCGTTCCAGTTCATTGAAGTAGTAGTTCATGAAGCCGGTCTTGCGCTTATACTGCTTGCGGCCGGCATGGGACTGGGGCGCCGGGGTGGATGGCGGACGTGCGGGCTGTTCCCGATCCCGCCTGGTACCGTCTTCTTTCACCTCACGAGCCTGAAGGCCGGCTAATCGAACAAGTGTCTCACGTCGGCCACCAATCGTATCCTTGTCGTCTTCCATGTGGCGGAAGGTCATCGGCATCCGCCAGCCCTTGGGATAGATGCCCAGCACATTCTTGTATTGATTGACACTGCCGATGTTGCGATCAGAGAAGGAAAGCAGATCATCACCTTCCCGCAGCCCACGGCGATAAGCATCGGTGCTCTCCAGCACCTTGGTCACCCGCATGCGGCCGTCATCTTCTGTCTTCACTAACGCACCGAGCGTGGCATGATCGACATTCAATCCGCCCCGCAGATGCCCCATGAAGTTTTTGATCTGGTTGATGGAAATGGCATAGCCCACGCCGGAGTTAACCCGGCCCCGCTTCTCGAACGATCCTCGGCCATTGATGCCGATGATCTCGCCATCGAGATTGAAGAGCGGCCCGCCCGAATTGCCGGGATTGATCGACGCCTCGGTCTGAAGGCAATCGGTGTATTCCAGAATGATCCCCGCCGGGCCTTGATAGCGGTGCGTGCCGGAGATGATGCCGAAGGTAACGGTCGGTGTAAAGTCAGTCGCCAAGAGGAAGGGATTGCCCATCGCTATCGACCAGTCGCCCACTTGAACCTTGTCCGAATCGCCCATGGCTGCGTAGGGAAAGGGCTTGCCAGGCTCCTTGGGGAGCAGTTTGATGAGCGACACGTCACCGACCGGATCGCTGGAGACGATGACCGTATCGTAGAGTGTGCCGTCCGCCAGGCCGCAATAAAGGAAGTTGCCGCAAGGCTGGGTGACGTGGAAGTTGGTGAGGCAGTATCCATCCGGGCTGATGACGACACCCGAACCACCGCCACCGCCACCCGGCCCGAAGACCGCCGCCACCGCAGGCCGTACCTTTTCGATGGCGGCAATCCGCCGGGATTCGGCTGTCTGCAGATCCTTGCTCGGCCCGTCCTGAGCCGACGCAGCCGCTATTGTTGCCAGACACAGTGCCAGCATCGTCATCCACACAGGCTTCATGCTGTCACTCCTTTACTTGATCAGCCGGGCATCCGCGAAATCAATGTGATCGCCGAGATCAAGATCATCGCCATAGTCCACTATCAGCCGCAGCTTTTGCATTCCTTTGACATCGAGCACGATCTCCTGCGGCTTGTTCTCTTTGCTGCTGACAACGGTAGCCAGCAGTTCCTTGTCGTCACCCTCGATGCGTACCACCGCATGAGCGGAGCCGGCCATCGCGTCATCGAGGCCCAGCACGCAGCGAAACGTCGAGTGCTCTTTGATATCGTACTCAAGAATCGTTTTGGAGTGCAAGGCAAGTCCCTTGGGGTAGACCTTGCGGCCGACACTGAGCGGCCCTCCTTCCAGATTCTTATCCCGGCGGTGGTGATAAAGCTCTGAGAGGATCGGCGTTTCCTCGACCTTGCTCGGCTCCATGTCGGAGAGGTAGACCATCTTCCCCGGCGTGAGGTCGAACTTCAATACAGTCGATTTGGGGATCGATATCTTGCTGCTCATCTGCAGGGTGATGTCGCAATTCTCTTCGCCCCACTGGTAGCTGGTGGCGATAAAACAGTTGCCGAAGGTATCATAGATGCGGGCAACAGCATCGGGCCCAAGCCCGGTGCCGGTACGGCTGAAATACATCCCCCGCAACCGGGAAACATCCAGCGACGAAACCGTATCCAGACCACGAGCCTTGAACATCAGACGTGTGCCCTGTTCGTTGGCCCCCTGAATCAGGCCATCATAGGGTTCGATGGCATTACTATCCCGGCTCTGCACCCGGATGAAATCCTGCCTGGGGTTATCCGCCAGGATAGCCTCGAAAGCGGCCAGCGAGGCTGTGTCCTGAGCATCACAGACGATGTGATGCACCTGATCGAGCGACGTTTCGATCGTCTGCCCGCTGATGAGCAGCAGCTTGATTGCCTTGCTGTTGAGTTCCAGAGTCAGACAGTAGACTTGGGTGCCATCATTGAAGCGGACGCGCAGATACGGAACGCGGGTGACAGGACGAAGTGGCGTACCCCAATCGATCCCGATCACTTCTTTGAGTTGATAGACCGACAGCTTCTGGCCATCGCTGCTCTTCACCTGAACTTGTGCTGGATCCAGGGCGACGATTTCCCCGACGTAGGCCTTGCCATCGAGGGTTCGGACTTCGCCGGCAATGAGTGGCAACGTTGTAACGAAGAAAAGGAGTAGGCACAACACCCTGGCGATGCTCAATGTCTTAGCTCCGAAGGAGCAGATACCAATATGACTCTCGGTACCGATATCGACAACGACTTTCATTCGCTTCATAACAACCTGGCGTGAAGTACCCACGCTGTTCATCGTATGCTTTCCGCTCATTCCTTCATCCATCAACGAAGAAGGGGCACGGATGACCATGCCCCTGGGAACGGTCGTGTTTTGGGTTACTTCCCGCCCGTCTGCAGCTTCTTGCTGAAGCCTTCGGCTGCCTCACGGATGTGAGCGGGGAGTTGGCGATTGACAGCTTCCAGGGCCTTGACCTTTTCCTTTTCCGGCATCTTACCCCAGACCTCGGCGGTGATGATCAGCTTCTTGTTCTCCACTTCACCGGGGCCGGCGCCGTTCATGATCTTGCTTTCCCCGGCAGGCGCCTGCGACTTGGCCTGGCCGCCACCGGAGCAATTACACTTCTGGCACTGATCTTCCATCTCCTTGATCAGCTTGTCCAGCATGCCGATGACTTCCTTCTGCTTCTCCTGGGTCTTGGCTCCGCCATGAGCATTGTCGAGGCGGGCTTCGATCTCTTCCATGCGACGAGCCACGTCGCCAAGGTCCTGATCTTCCCACTTGCTCATTTCGTCCTGCATTAGCCCGGCGACGACCAGATATCGTTCGGGAGCCGACTGTTGCATGGAAGCAAGCAGGCGGTTCGTGGAGACCAACCCATCATCCTTGAGACGGAGCTTGTTCTCGCAGACGGCCCGATAGAAGTAATACGACGCGGGGTCGACCAAAGTTTCAGGCGTCAGACTGCGAAGTACAGCTAATGCCTCTTCATGGAGACGTTTGTTCGTCAGCGCTCGTGCCAGGAACAGCTTGAGGTTGTTCTTGACGTAAGCGGGATACTTGGCATCTTTGAGAAGCGGCGTATCGAGTTGCAGCGTGCTGGCCTGCAAGCGCACGGCAGCGATGTACTGAGCCAGGTTCGGTTCCACCTGACTGAACGTATCGATAGTGCGATCCAGCAACGTTCGGCTGTCCGGTGGAGCCCAAATCGGTTCGATCGCAGCCCAGCGATCTTTGCCTTGAGGCAACTGAGCGACGTAGTGGTAGGCCAGTTGCCGGGCCTGCTCCATTGTGGGAGCTTTGATCTGGCCCAGACCCTGTAATTCGGAAAGCGAAGGCACCTGTGCAGGGGGAACAACCGGCTTATCATCAGCCAGCGATATCGCCGGACACACACTTACCAAAAGACCGAAAGTGACACTGCTCAAGAGACGACTCATTTGTTTCTCCCTTTGGCGATGTTGTCCGTGACGTTCCATATCCGAAGTTGACGTTTGGCAAGCTCGTTCAGTTCGATGATGATCTCAGGGACACGCGCTTCTTCACCCTCATACTTCTTGCTCCAAATGGTAGTACGCGCATTCACCCGCATCTGCATGGCCTTTATCATCCGTAGTTCTGCGAGTTTGTCAATCAATTCCTGGGGAGGCGGGGTGCCATTGTTCTGTTGGGTCTGCTTCTTGTCTCGCTGTTCCTGCTGCTGTTTCTTGAACGCTTCGATCATTTCCTTCAGGGTGACCACGATGTCATCTTCGATCACCTGTGTTGCCTGACCCGGATCGATGCGGCCCAGCCGACGGGAAACCTGCATCATGTCGTTCCGCACCTGGTGGAAGACTTCAATGAAGGCGACCGCGGTGCCTTCCGCTTCAATGACGGCAATGGCGTTGTCAGCTTCGTGAACAATCTTGTCTTCGTCCTCGCTCAGTCGTCGGCTCGTCTGTTCGTCTTCCCGTTCAGCCTTGCCCAGGCTGTAGATGCGGGTGTGGACCAGTTTGGTGCCTGCGTTGACGATCTCCTGCATCTGCAGCATCTTCTCGCATCGTTTTTGGAGATCAGCCAGCACTCGTTCGATTTCCTCCTCACGCATCTGGCGAAGAATCTCTTCAAGCTTCTTCCGGGCCTGCTCCAGCTTGGTCTTGGCGTCTTCCTGATCGTTCAGGGCATCCTGACGTTCGTTCTTTTCGATTTTATCCTTGGCCTTGGACTGGGCATCGTTAGCGTCCTGGATGCGTTTCTTCGGAACGCCAGCGTCCTGCTCTTCTTCCTTGGGTTGTTGCTCACCCGGTTTGTTCTTCTTTTGTTCGCCATCCTTTGATTCGCTGTCTTTAGGCTGCCCGTCTTTCGGTTGGCCAACTTTGGGCTGACCATCCTTCGGTTTGCCGTCCTTCGGTTCCCCGTCCTTGGGTTTGCCATCTTTGGGATCGGTCTTTTTGTCGTCGCCAGGCTTGCCATCTTTGGGTTTGCCATCTTTCGGCTGACCCTCCTTAGGCTTGCTTTCCTTGGGGTCGCCGGGTTTGGGGCCAGTCTTGGCTTCGTAGTCTCTGATCTGCTGTAGAATCTTCTGCACCTGCTTCTCAGCGACTTCCTGGGCTTTCTTGGCGTCAGCCTTGTCTACAGCTGAGGATTGGTTCTTGCTGATCGCTACCTTCTGATCACGGATGGCTTTCTCCAGTTCCTTGATCAGGTTCTTGAGGTACTCGACCTGTTCCTTGGAACTGCGTTCAGAAAGCAGCGCCGCCAGGAGGGCCTCTAGGTCTTTGGTGACATTGCCACCTTTCTCGACGGCGTTACGGAGCTTGGTGACATCGGGATCACGAAGCACATCGGAAAGCTGACTGAGATTAACGGCAATATCCTTCTCACGGGCTTCCTGAAGCGCCCGGAGGATGATGCGCGACTTCTCGACACCTTCTTTGGTGCCGGTGCGTTCGAGCTTGCTGGCGATTTTGTTGAGCGTGCCTTCGAGGGCCTTGTAAGAACGGGCGATATCTTCCTGGGAGCCGGAGAAGTTCTGTGGCGACGATTTCGGCGGGTCCTGGCTCATGGACAGAGCACAGAATGATAAGCCAACCAACAGACTCAGACCGATCACAATCCGTCGCATTGCTGTGCCTCCCACCTGTATTCTAGAGGAGCCTAAGCTCCTGGTGGTAACTCTTCATGCGATGGTGGTCTTAACTTGAGTTAAAACACACCCTGGTAGTATCGACGTATCTCCTTACTTGTCATCGAGATCATTCTTCAATTTTTGTTGAATTAGCTTCTTCATCTCGTCAACAAGCTTCTGTTCATTGTTGATTAAATCCCTCAAAACCCTCAGAGCCTCGTTAAACTCAATGAGTTTCCTCATATCGTTGAGAATCTCTTCGAGCTTTTGAATCACCCGATCAGCCTGGGCTACAGGCTCATTGAGTAGATTTCTGGGTAACGAAGCCCCTTCGCTCTCCAAACGGCGAGCCAGAAGATCGACACCAGCTTCCAGTTTGGCGAATGTTTGCTCCGGTTGCAAGAGAATAGCCAGAGGATTGCAGATTCTTCGGTCGATTCGATCAAGGATTCTCTCATCAACCCGGTTCAAGGCAAGTTCTCTATAGATCTGCCTGAATTCTCTGAGAACCTTCTCATCAAGGGAACCCCGAACGACGGCCAACGCCTTGGTCGCATCCTGAGCATCGTTCATGCCTCGGCGGACATCATCATCCTTGGCTGCGGTCGGTAAGTCAAGCTCATCTCGGACCCGCTTCAGGCTCGACCTGATTTTCCGCATTTCTGCGATAGCCTCATCGAAGCGATCACGCAAGTCCTCTTCACGTTTGCTCCCTTCGATGATCACATCCTGTTCGCTGACGACGTTGAACTCAAAGGTCTCGTTCGCCCTACCCTCTTGATGGCTGACGACTGCATCCCTCATGCGGTTATCCCTGGCAACCAGCTTGACCACCATGCGATAAGGCGTCTCCAGCAGCGATTCACCGACCGGCTTGTTCACTGCTGTACGCAACAGCAGAGTATCCAGGAACTCATCGCTATAGCTCAGCACCGGGCCATAAAGTTGCCGGTCGACATAATCCTGCGTGAACTCACGCCGCAAACTTGCTCGGACAGGTGGTATGGCTGCAAGCCAGCCGGCAGGCAACCGGCCCACGGTGCTGAAGAGATAGAGCGGATCGCCAGTCGAATCGGTGGGGATCTGTGCAAACACTCGGGGTAGTGTCACATCTTCGGGATTCTCAAACTTCAGTCCGCCCGGCTGCGTTTCGTACAGCCGCAGCGGCGAGTAGCCCCGGAAGGGCAGTCGCACCTCGTAAGCCACTGAACGATCATTCTTCTGCATGCTGACTTCGTACTCCAGCGACAGAAGACCCAAATCATCACGCACCGAGACACTGAGAGGCAAAAGAGCCTTGGCCGTGATGAACTTGCGATTTACCCCTTCGAATTGAGCCTTGAGGAACTCAGGCGCCTTGTCGGGGGTGAGGATGAGCTGGATCGCTCTGTTCGCCTGGATGCCATCGATGTCTTCAAACTCAAGCTTGAGCCGCAGATCGTCCTGGAGCAGGGGCTTGGGTTTGATAATGAATGTCGATTGCCCGGGCGTAAACTCTACGACTGGTGCATCAGCGGGGTTTTCAATGATCACTCGAACCGCCTTGAGAGCTTTATGGCTTTCTCCCTCGAACCGGACCGTTGTCCCGACAGGAGCCGTAGCCCGTGACTCATCGCCATCGAGCGGCAACACCAACGGCCCCACCGTCACTCGCTGCGAGCTGCCATAGAGATAGGCAGGCTCGTCATGCCAACGCACCAGCCGTTTGAGTGCCGGCAGGGGCTTGACATCTACCCGGTACCAGGGCGTGACGATGTTGCTGATACCGGCCCGCAGCCGCAGCGCCCGTTCCACTTTCTTGAAGTCGTAGTTGAACTCATTGGTCGCCGGCGTCCGTTTGATCTCCGGAGTGCCCCGCTTGGTTCGGCCTCTGGCACGCTCTTCGTTATCAGCGAGGTTCTCGAACTCCAGGGTGATCTTCTCCGGCACCTCCAGCTTGCGGAAGCTCTTTCGCTTGGCGAATTGTGTACGAGCTGAACGTTCCTCCAACCCTTTGATGAACGACTGTCCCTGCTGGGCGACCAGTTTCCCCAGCGATTCTGCCGACTCATCGGCTGCATAGCTCTTCAGCCGTTTGGCCAGGTCACGGATAGGCAGTGACTGCCAACTGGCTGGGAGCAGGGACCTTTCCGATTCGGGCATCGCAAAAGGAGCGCTGTCTCGATCACGATCATAAGCGATCTTCTGGAACACCGAAAACGCCGGCATCGGGTTCGGCAGCGGGAACATCGACAAGTTGCCCAGGGACAGGAAAACGTCTCCCATCATCGGCCGCAACGTCGTCAGCCCATTAAGAACCCGCTTGGCATCAACACTCGACAGCCCGGCAGCGGCGGCGAGGGCAACCTTCTGCTGCTCCACCGGCATCTGCCTGAGTTTCTCCGGCAGATACGCCGCCAGGCTCGCCGGCAACGACTGGTTCTCCTGACGATGTTCCCAGAAGTAATCCTGCAACTTGCGAATGAGGGCCAGTCCCAGTTCACGCTGACCACCCTGCCCAGGCTCATTGAAGTAGATTTCGAGTTGATCACACGACCGATTCTTCCAGGCGGCAGGCAGCACTTCGAGCAGTTCCGCGACCTGCGGCAAGTCTGCCAGTTCCCACGCCACACCCTGCTTACCCGTGAGATCACTCAGCATCAGAGGACGCCACCCTTCCGAAACACTCCGGTCAGCGACAGCCCATTTGGCTGATCGAACCGTCACCTTCATCTCCGAACCAAACGGCACCGCCCTGACACGATCAGCGAAGTCAGCCAGTTCCAGTACTGTCGAACGGGGCCACGGCACCTGCTGGAACAACAGGTTGCGTTCAAACCACGTCACGGCGATCTCGGGCAGGAAGAGGATCGCCGCCAGCGCGACCACCAGGCATGCTGCCGCCAACCATATCCGTTTACGAAGGCGGTTGGTGTCAAGCACGTCGCCCACTTGCAGCTTGGCCAACTGCTCTTCCGCTTCCGCGGTCGTCGCTTCGATCATCGAAGGCGAGTAGCCCTGGTTCCGCGCGAGTTCCCAGTCATTCAGTTCAACAGCCGTCACCAGGCGATCACCTAGCTTCTCGCCAAAACGGCGTTCAATGGCCAGCGCCAGGTCGGAGGTCGTGATGGGCTTGATTAGCCGAGCAACGAGATACCGAGCAATAATCCAGCCGATTATGGCTACGAGAACCAGTGCCGCCCCGCCCCGGAGCATGCCCTGAATCGCTGGGCTGCCTTCACGCAGATAGTCAAACCCGAACAGCTTGAACAGCACGCCCCAATCGAAAAGCAGCCAGGCCACAGCCCACACGAAGCAAACGAATACGAGATGAGCAAGCGATTCGAACACGATGTAACGCCGAATCGCAGACTCTAGGCGCAGCAGCGGCTGCAGCAAGCTTGTCCGCAAAGCGGGAGCGTCTTTCGTTCTGGGCTGCGTCACTGTAGACACGAGGTTCTCCCGATCACGCCAATCGAAGCAGTTTTCGAGTCAGCCATTCGCCGCCGAGCAACAGGCACACCACTATCAAGGCCCACGAGGGGCCGCGTGCCTGATCCGGATCGTCGAGATGCCAGAACACTGTGATGCCCTTATCCCACAGATCATAAACTCGCCCTTCGGAAGTGAAAGGCACGATGTTGCTGTCCAGACACTCGGGTATCCACTGCATCGTATTCAGGTTGAAGTAAAGTCGATCGAGTTCGTTGTCAGGCGTCAGCGTAGCAGCCGCACCGCCGGGGGCCGACTGGGCATCTCGCAGCATGAGGCTCTTGGCATCGCTGAGTGAAGTGACAAATGCAGGTCGCTTAGTTTCATCGAGCAGCTTGATGCCCTTGCTATTGCTGGCGAGTCGATGCATCTGTGCATGGTCAGGCCGAGTATCGTCCCGTTCCGGATCGCTGGTTTCCACGATGAAAGTGGCAGGCAGCTTCTCGCTGGTACCGGGTGCCCGCAGTTCGATATTGTACTTGCCCGCGGTTTTCACCATGAACCTGGTGGCAAAGGCCCCTGGCTTCCCTTTGTCTGTCTGCAGTGGAATGCCATCTTTCCACTCCTTGGGAGCATCCGTCAAAGAAGCCGGACCATTGACATTGAGCAACACCGGTTTTCGTGGATCGGCCGCCAAGGGTTTAAGATCATTATCGAGTAGCTCCGCTTCGACGAGCACCGTGTCTCCTTCGTTATACTTGCTGCTGACCATGAGCAGGCCGCGGGATGATTCCTTCTTCCCCATCGCCCGCAGCAGTTTCGTCCAGAGCCTTTCATGGTACTTCTCGCTGAAGCTGCGGAGACGATAGGTTTCTCCCGAACCAATGTAGAAGACCGATCCCTTGGCCAACTTTGAGAGCACGAAGAACGGCTGCCGTTCGCCGTTCGCCGTCAGAGATTTACGATTAGGATCGCCATACCGGGCCAATACCTGGGCACCCGGGCGCACCTGTTTGATGGGGAAGTAGCTGAAGAAGCCTCGGATCGCCGGCAATTCCACCTGGTTTGTTTCGACATTGCGTTGCGTATCGAAGAAGAGATCCCAGCCTTCAAAGAAGTGGGAGCGCTCACCCGAATCGGTCAGATCGAAGTATGGCTGGCTGGCCGCGCTAGGATCCCAGTTCAAGGCCCAAGGTTCCCGATTAGACCGATCAAGGATATGAAGGGCATCGGGTGAATCATCGAAGATCACCGGATAGAGGTTCTGGACAATCTGTAGTTCCGGGTCGCGCACCAGGTTGAACGTGTGCACCGGACCGGCCACCACGACCAGGCCACCACCAAGGTCCTGCACCCACGACCGCAGCTTCTCCTGGGGGTTACCTCTCACGCCCGTGTCTTCCTTGCCGAGGAGAAATCTCCAATCGGGATCAAACGCTACGATCACATCGTAGTTCCCCAGGTTCATCGGGTCAGCATCAGGGGCTCGAAGTTCAGTCGGGAAGCGATCAAGCATCTTCTTGGGATCAACATCCTGCACGGTGCCATTCTGGGCCGATTGCAGGCAGATGCTGAAATCGAACTTGTCTTTTTCACGCATCAACAGGTTGCGAACAAATTGATACTCACGAGTAGCCGCCGAGGCAAAGAGCAGCACGTTCAGCTTACGTTCCTCCACGTGTACCGTCTTGGCATCCTGGGTGACATTATCAGCACGGGTCCGTTCCCCCTTGAGCGGCACGACTCGAGCCTTGAACTTCCAGTCGCCTTTGATCTTCTTCGGATTGGAAATCCGGAACTCAGCGGTGCCTCGTGTCTGTCTGCCGGTTCCCTGCGACAGATTGATTTGATCGCTCGGCAGGTCCTCGGGCATTTCACCGGGACGCTCTACCTGCAACACCACCGTTACCGCTTGCCCCGGTGCCAGGCTCTCCCCTTCGACAGCTACCCGCACCGGGAAATCATCTTCAGGCTGTACCCGGTTGGGTGCAAGCACATCGACCAACCTCAGATTCGGAATCGACTGGGCAACGCCCAGGCCGACCGTAAAGACAGGAATGTTCTCCTTCTTGGCCACGTTGATGGCGTCGTTCAAATCCTGGCTTGATCCGGCTGTCGACTTGCCGTCGGAAAAGACGATCACGCCCTGCAGCCCGCCCTTCTCTTTCTGCAGCAAATCTCGCAGGGCCAGACCCAGATTGGTTCGATTCAGTAGCCGGGCTTGCAAGGTGCGTCGATCTGTCATGCCGCGATCGAAGCCTTCGATCAGTGACTTCACCCGGCCAGACTGCCCCTGTTGTTCAACGGCTTCCGCATCCTGTGCCAGCTTGGTTAAGTCCAAAATCACTTCGCTCGAAGGTAGACCATCCCACGAAGCAAGCAGCGTCGGCTTCAACTGCCTGCTCAAATAACTGAACGCCGGCACTTTCCCCTTCTCGATCAACCACGGTTGCGGATCGAGTGTTTCACCAAAACGGTAGCAGACGAGCGGATTCTTCTCGATGAGCCTGGTGACGAAGTCAGGCCGCTTCGCTCCGCCGGGCGAAACAGGTATCGCGGCCTTGAGAACTTCCAGCAGTTCCTCCTGCCGGGTCAATCGAAGTTCGCCAGGCTCCTCGGAAGCGACCTGATCGCTTACCTCGGTCATGCTGCCTGATACATCAAACAGAATGGCTACTTTCGACTGTTGTTCGCTATGCGTCACTTGCCTCATTGCAGGCAGCAGCCAGATGAAAAAGAGTGTGAGATAGGTCAAGGTTCGCAGCAGTCCCAGGAACGCCGACCACTTCGGGCCGATGGTATTACTTTCTCGTCGGTACGTGATGACGACAAAGACCAGTGCCAGCAGCATCAGGGGGACTGCCAGTCCCAGCCACCAATACGGATCAAAGCCTAGCGGCAACCCAAAAAGCTCCGGTGGCTCCTGTAGGCGTCGCCAGACGAATTCCATGCTTCTTTCCGTTCCTGCCTGCATCATCCTTCTCGTACTAAACGTGATGACTGAATCTCATCGCCAGGTATTGCTCCAGGATCAACAGCCCCACAAAGAGCAGTAGTACCCAGGAAAACTCCGACCACGACTGCGATTGCAATGCCTCGTTCGCCTGGGCTTCCAGGGCATTCAGCACGAACCAGGTCTTCCCCTGAACATACTCACGAGCTTCAAGTAGCGGCGTCTTGGCCGTGCCCTTGCTTAAGCCGTCAGCCAGCATCTCTCGCATTTGATCTTCGGACAACCGGGTAAGATCGCTCTCTTCACGATCATCCAGGTTGAATGCCAACGGTTGCTCTTCGGGTATTTTTGCGGTGTCCAGGTTGATGCTCGCCTCGCCTTTGACGGCGTTCTCGCTCGGACTGGTGGCAGAACTAACTTGATTAAATTTGAGACGATAATGGCCCGGTCCCTTGAGGGGACGCACTTTGACCAGCCAATCGAACTGTTCGGCCACCTTAGTCGTGCTGCCATTTATCGGCGTCGGTTCATACAACGGCTTCACCTTCTCGGCATTGATCGTATCGATCTTGGCGGGCTGCGTTTCGCCGTCAGCCTGATACCAGAGTTCGACTTGGGGATGAAACCGATCTTTATCGAGCCTGATTTCCAGAGGTTGCTGTTGCACGGGCGTAGAGGTCGTCAGTCCCGTCGAGCGGGTCTGCGACGACAAATGATCCTGCAAGCCGATCATCATGGGGACGAAGAAAAACTGTGCCAGATCGCCCGTGGCCATATCATGCCAGCCGTAGTCCTTGCCTTGAATGGGCGTCGGAGAGGCAGGTGTCAGGAAGGCGATGACCCGACCCGCCTTGGCTCCGCCGGTGACCGCTGCCTCGACAACCAGCGGATCGCCCTGCTGTAACACCTCGAGGAAATCCCGAAACTTCTTATGCAACTCAGCGTATTTCTTCTCTTTCCAGAAGTTGGCGGCAGCCGGTTCGCCCAACGTTGCGGAGAGGGCTTCCAGCAGTTCTCCCTTGCGGGACTTCTTCTTTTCAGGATCATCGACGCTGGCAAAGATCTTGCCGACGTACTGCTTGAGCTTATCGTCCGGCACTTCACCAGCCACCGCATTCAGTTCACTGGCCAGCGACCGGGCTTGATCACGATAGAGTTGTAGCGGACGGCGATTCATCAACTGCACCAGCACATCAAAGCCTTCGCCCGGCTTCCATTGCGGATCGATCTTGAAGTAGCGGTTCACATGAATGAATCGGGCAAACGTCTCAGCTATCTCGCCTGTAAAAGGAAACGCCGGATGCACCTTAAGGAACCTTAGCTTGGCGTAGTAGTCGTCCTTGTCGGGTTCGTCATCGATGTACGGATTGCTCTTACGGCCTTCCAGATCAGGCTTCAACGATAGCGGGGCTGGAAAGATCCCCATGCCCTTGTTGTAAAGCCGATCATTGAAGATAGCGACGTTGGTACGAGGCCCCAGGAAGTAGGCAAGGCTTCCACCACCACGAACATATCGTTCGAGATTCTTAAGACCGTCTTCGTCAAGATCGCCTTCACTGCGACCCACGCCGGCGATGTTTAGGAGATAGATCACCGTATAAGGCGTTAGATTCCGGCGAGTCGCCAGTTCCCTCGGCGTAATCACATCAGTCTGGATGCCGGTCCGGCTTGTTCCGGTGAGGGCTGCGGAAACATAGAGCCAATCGGTGCCGTTGAAATTGCTGCGGGCATCGGGATCGATGATGAGCACGCTTACCTTACTTCGCAGTTCGACAAAGCCGTAGCGAACATCATCGACGGCCAGATGATCTCGCCCCTCAGCATCTTCGAGCCGGGCTGTGAGAGCTTTGATTCCCACGACTTCATCCGCCGGGTATTCGAGGTTGAAGACTATGGTACGTTCCTCTCCGCCGCTAAGGCGGTCAATCAACCGCTCCGCTTTGACAACGCCATCGCTTCGCAGGATGAGCTTCACTTTGCTATGCTCAGCGGCGCCGAAGTTCTTGACCGTGACATGAACATCGAAGGGCAGCCGCGGAGTGACCACCTTGAGAGGCAGGTCGGTCAGCCCAGCGAGAGAATCAGCCGTACGACGGGGTCGAGCGACCAGTTGCGTGATGCTCAGGTTGCCATGGGCCGGAGGCACTTCGCCAGTGCTCATAGAACGGTTTGGCTGAGCCACGTCGTGCATCTGCACCCGCACCTTGCCCTGTTTCGACAGGTCAGCCAGCAGCGTGTAGACTTCGTCACCTGAGTTCCGCCACGTGAGCTGCCGGAAATCACTGACGATATGCAGGTGTTTGCGGCCATCCTTGACGTTATCTAAATGCTTGACCGCCTGTTGCAGACTGGCCAACGGACCACTTGGCAGTGAACTCGGCTTCAGATCATCAAGGCGTTCCTTGAGACGTGTTGCTGTTTCATTCGTGAGCCGAGTACCCTCGGTCTTCTCACTCGTCAGAGACGGCCCGAACTCAGGAACAGTGGGATTCGACCATGTCAGCAGCGTCCAGTGATGCAGAGCATTGCTGCTCGCCTGGGCCTGACCCAGATCAGTCAGAAGCTGCGTGCCCCGACGAAAGGCGCTCATCCCGTCCGAACGGCGGGCATCATCCAGATCATTCATCGAAAAACTGTCATCAAGAACGATCACATGATGATGCACCGAACCGGCTTCTGTCCCCGTACCGCCCATAAACCAGAGCGGTCTGACGATCAGCAGCACCACCAAAAGGATCAGCAGGCATCGCAGCAACAGGAGAATGAGCTGTTCCAACAACAGTTTCCGCTTGTACCGCTGGATGGCCTTGAGCAGAAACTCCATGGCCGCCCATTCGATTCGCTTGTAGCGCAAGCGATTGATCAAATGGATAATAATGGGCACTGCCACTGCCAGCAGACCCCACCAAGCCAGAGGATTGATCACCGATTCAAACATGCCGCTCGAACATCCTTATTTTCTGCCACGAAGAGCCATGCGCGCCGCGAGGAACCGGGCCAGCACAGCATCGAGATAGTCGCTGGTCCGAATCAACGCGTATTCCACGCCACGCTTGGCGCAACCACGCCTGATCTCAACGAGGTATTCCTTGAGAGCTTCGAGATATCCGTCCCGCAGCGCCCTGGGATTGCAGACCAGGTCGGGCATCGCTTCCATGCCCAGAAACCGGGTCGTCCCCTGAAACTCAAAGTTGACTTCATCCTCATCGAGAACATGAAACACAATGACATCATGCCGGCGATGAGCGAGCAGATCGAGCCCCCGGAAGAACGACTCGCGATCAGTGAGCAGATCAGAGATCAGAATCACCATGCCGCGGCCTGGCAAATTGTCGGTAACTCGTTTCAGGATCGATTCCAGGTTCGTCTTCTCCTGCGGCTTGCTTACGTTCATAGCCTGGAGGATGGCATCCAGGTGTGTCTGCTGACTGCGGGCCGGCACCGCATGTCGTAATTGGCCATCGAAGGTGATGCACCCGACTGCATCGCCCTGCTGCAGCAGCATATAGGCCAGCGACGCCGCCATGCTGCAGGCATACTCGTACTTGGTCAACGGACCTTTGCCATACCGCATCGACTCGCTGACATCAAGCATGATCATGGCCCGTAGATTGGTCTCCGCTTCGAACTGCTTGATGTAGAAGCGATCTGTCTTCGACCAGACCTTCCAGTCGAGGTGGCGGATATCGTCCCCGGGTGTGTAATCCCGGTGCTGCACAAATTCGACAGAGTGGCCGAAGAACGGGCTCTTGTGCATGCCGCTGATGAAACCTTCGACGACGTGCCGGGCCCGGAGATCCAGCCGGGAGATGCGCGAAACAGCTTCGGGAGTCAGAAAGCGGCGGGAATCATCGCCCATATTGACGGTTACCTGTTACTTCATGATCATGCAGGTACGCTGGTTGCTTCAAGGCCCTAAGTCGCAAAGATCTTCTGAAACCGGGTATCGCTAGTGAGGTCGCTTTCCTTGAGAGGGGTATCTTTGACGATGCGCTCGACGACCTTGTCCGTAGTCACACCTTCGGAGACCGCTGCGAAGTTGGTCAGGATGCGATGGCGCAGCACAGGTAGCGCGAGCGCCGCCAGGTCTTCGGTCTGTACATGAGTACGGCCATTGAGCAGCGCTCGAGCCTTGGCGCCAAGGATGAGGAACTGCACGGCACGAGGCCCGGCACCCCAATCGAGCCAACTCTTGACATAGTCGGGTGCACCATCCTGTGTCACACGGGTCTGTCTGACAAGGGCTAAAGCATAGTTTATGGCATGATCGCTGACCGGCACACGCCTCACCAGTGTTTGTAACTGTAGAATCTGGTCACCGGAAAGGATGGGCGTCAGTTCTTCGACCTGCAGACCTGTCGTACGGCGGGCAATCTCAAACTCTTCCTTGAAACTCGGGTAGTTGACGAAGACTTTGAACATGAAGCGATCCTGCTGTGCTTCGGGCAGCGGATAGGTGCCTTCCTGTTCAATCGGATTCTGCGTGGCCAGCACGAAAAAAGGGCTGGGCAACTGATGTCGAGTGCGGCCGACTGTGACCTGCCTTTCCTGCATGGCTTCGAGCAGCGCCGCCTGGGTCTTGGGGGGTGTTCGGTTGATTTCATCAGCAAGAATGATGTTGGCAAAGAGTGGCCCCTGAAGGAACTTGAACTCGCGCCCGCCGGTCGTCCGGTTCTCCTGAATCACTTCAGTGCCAGTGATATCCGACGGCATCAAGTCAGGAGTGAACTGCACGCGGCTGAACTCCAGCGACAGCGTGCGGGCCAGCGTGCTGATGAGCAGCGTTTTGGCCAGCCCGGGCACGCCTTCCAAGATGACGTGACCTTTGCTGAACAGCGCAATCAGGAGTTGCTCAATGACCGCGTCCTGCCCCACGATGACTCGTGCCAGTTGCTGCTTGATTGCGGCAAATGCCTCCTGCAGCTTCTTCACTGCCGTCAGATCATCTTGCCCCAAAGCTGCCTGTGCCGCGCCGTTATTGCTTACCGTGTCAGTCATGCTGTGTCTCGTCGTGCCAAAGAAACGGGTTGATAGGTTGATACTGCCACGGCCCCGATTGTCCAGGGGTCGGCTCTACCGTTGATAAATGGGAAGGTGCGCCTTGTCAAGTTGCATGATGATCAAATGCAACGCCGTAGAATAGACCGGCCCCACCGCGCCGGAGTTCCACGAACCATCAGGTGATTGTTTAGCGGCCAGGTAATCAAAGACAATCTCACGGTACCTGCTCCACTTCAGCAGCTTCTTGTCGCCCGCAGCTTCCTTCTTCAAGAGATCAGGCCGCATCTTGGCGTGGCGATCCTCCCCAAGCACATAGAGCACCTGCGAGTAGTAGAGATGCGTGTATTCCCAGTGGCCGAAGCTGTCACGCCCCGTCTTGTCGATTGGGATATACCTCTGGCAGTAGTTGATCCACTTGAGGGCCATCTCGTTGTTGTATTCGCCGGAGGAAAACATGCAGCACACGCCAGCTGCCGTGAGAGGCGGTCGAATCCCACCACCACCACCACCTCGCAGGCTGTAGGTCACCCCCGCCTCTTCGGTAAGTGGATCGCCGGTGCGATTGGCGACAACCGACGACTTGCGCAGATATTCCCCTGCCTTGTCTATCACTTCCTTGGGCACCGGGATGCCGGCGTTCTTGCAAGCCCGCAGCGCCTGAAGTTGAGTAATGGTCACCGAGCCTTCATCAAAATCGGTTCCATCGGCTGCGGAAACGTAACCCCAGCCACCAAGGTTGGTCTGAGCCTTGCCAATGAAGAGCACCGCCGCGGTCAGCACCTTTTCCAGTTCCTTGCGTCGGGCACCGTCGGCCTCCTCGCCGTACACCTGGGCCAGGAACATGGTCGCAAAGCCGTGGCCATACATATATCGTTGCTGCTCACGCTGATCATCTGCTCTGCCGATCAGGCCCGTCTTCTTCGTCACCCGACTGAGCAGATACTCCACCGCCAGCTCGATCTCCTTGGAATACTTTCCCTGCGTCATCGTGCTGCCCTCAGACACTAGAGCCATACCAGCCAGGGCTGTCATCGGAATGGGGTGCGACCCACCGGGAGGCACATCCCAATGGCCGTCTCGAGACTGCGTCTTGGCCAGCCATTGCAAACCCGCTTCGATGTTGGGGCGGTAGCGAGCCAGTATCTTCTGCGTTTCCAACTCATCCTTGTTGAGCGGATCAGAAGATGGCACAATGCTGCCCAACATCACCAAAGCCGTTGCGATTGTCAGGAGATATCGTCCCATGAATCACCTGCTATTTCGGTTGGACCGTCAGGGTATTGGGTACAAGCAGCATCGAGACGCTCCGCAAAGCCGACTTCAATTCGAGCTTTCCCGTCTGCGTTTCGATCACCAGTTCCTGATATCCAGTGGAGCTGTTGATTCTGCCATCCAGTTGAACATTAGGGTCGTGCATGTTCTTGGCAGGCAAAGGAACCGCTTTGCCGGTCTGCTTCGAGTAGAGCGCCAGTTCATTTTGAAGCTTGCCGCTGTTGCCGCGGTTCATCATGATATTCATGGGCATGCCCTGCGGATTCTTGGCGTTGATGGGCTGATTCGACTTCATGATCACCGCTGAACAAAGGAGTACCGGCAGTTCATGAAACCGCTGCACGACCAGATATTGCAGCGGCACGTTCTCCTGCCAGAGCACCTTGCCCGTATCACGCTGTAGTGCAACGACAGGGCCGTTCAGAGGAATGCTCCGCAACCACTGCATCTGTGGAAATAGGTGCCAGCGATCATCTGCTTCATCAAATCTGTCCATTTGCTTGCACAGGAAGACGTAGCACTCCCGTTCGTCCAGGATGAAGTGGGCAGCAACATAAGACTCTTGACCTAACTGTAGTGTAGTCTCAAACTGTGGTACTCCACTAGCCATGTCAACAATACTCAATTTGCCATCAGGATGAAGAGTGCCAACACAACCCGCGGGCAGAGCTGACTTAAGGATGGTCGAACGAGTGACGAGAGTCTTCTTCCAGATCGTCTCCTCACTGATTGGATCAAACAGACTGAGCTCATGGGAATCGGCACCTATAGCTTTCCGAAGCAGCATCCTTCTGCCCGATACCGCCACCGCCGAACGAAATTGCTCTTCTACCTTCTTGTTCAGGACTGTCGCCTGTCCATCTAACATGCGGACAGCTAGTACCTGGTCTTCGACATACTTGCCTATCTTAGGGGGAATGACGATCACATAGTCATCATCGCCAAACATCTCAACCCCGGCTGGGATGCCATAGTGCGCCCAGAGCCGTTCGCCGGTTTGCGGATCAATGCAGATCATCCCTTCCTGACGGATGGTGATCACCAGACGCCGGCTTGACCCTGGCCCAAAAGTGCCCAGTGTTTCCCACGTTCCGTTGTTCTGGTTTGCTTGAAACCGGCCCGGCAGTTCGACGTGGGGCATCACCTGCTGATTGCCGTTCAAGTTCTCATTGTTCGCCCCTTCGCCCAGCACATTGATCGACCATATCTCTTTTTTCTTGAGCGGATTGACACCAACGATGCGGTTGGACCAGGCGAAGACCATCACGTTACCACACGAAAGATAGTGAGGCCAGAGACTCGATTGAAAGCCAAAGCTGGCGACCAAAGGCTGAGCGAAGTTTGGCTTAGAGAGCACTTCTTTCTGAGTGTTCAGATCACGAATAACATAGCCGCTTCTGTTTGAGTTTTGATAGTCGGAGATGACTTGCAGAGAGAATCGCCTTAGCTGAGGCGGCAGTTCCTGCTTCGCTTCGTAACTCGTGACAAAGCTACCCTGGCCTCCATTGCTGTACTTTCGATCGTATGCAAGCTTCTCAATACTGACATTCTGTAGATTGGAAAGTCCAAGCCGTTCATCGAGGTAGGGTAGAAACCGCTTGTCTGTCATCAGTTCCTGATAGAGTTGCAGGCCAGTCTTGCCTTCTCTTACCCGCACTTTGGGATGTTTGTGGGCCAGTAGTCGGAAGTAGTAGGCGGCATTTTCCATCTCGCCAATCCGCATGTTGAGCCGAGCTAAGGCGTCGTAAGCCTTGGCTGAGACCTCAGCATTGCCGGCCTCGGCCAAAGGCAATAGTCGCAAAAGAGCTTCGGCGTACTCCTTGTTGTCTATCAAAGTTTCTGCATAGAGCAATTGAGCATGCTGTCCCGTAGCATTCAACTCTCCATAGAAATCGACAAAGGCACGCAGGGCATGTACACTCTTATCTGCCTTCATCTGTTCCAACTGCTTCTTGACGAAAGCATCAAGTTTGGTCTTATGTTCAGGGCTGAGTCGTTTGGCCATTAGCTGAGCCTGAGCCTGAGCCCACACCCGAGGTAGTACCCGCACCAGCGGATCTTCCGGACTGATGATGATCTTGTCATCGAGTTGCCCGAAAGCCTGCAGGCTGGCGAGCGCTTCATCGATTCGTCCTTGTGCCTCACGCCCATTGGCGAGGATTCGATAGTAGCGTGCTTTGCGTTCCATGAGCGACGCACGCTCATCGCCACTGACACTGTCCAGGCGGACGGGAACCGTCAACTTTTCCAGCTCAGGGAGGTACTTCTCGTACTGGATGAAGTTCTTTTCAAGGAGGCCCAGGATCGAGTCGGCCAGCTTGACTTCACCCTTGCTCTTGAGTTCCGGAGCTGGCTTGGCCGACAGAGCTACACGAAAGTCTTCGATAGCCTGCTCGGCTTCGCCACGATGCCAACGCAACTCGCCACGATCGATCAAGCCCACGGGATCATTCGGGTTGGCCTTGAGCCGCTGGGCGACCTGCTGCTCTTTCACGATCTGGATCGGGTAAACAAGCAGGTGACTGTGATTAAGGGACACGAAATACTCGCCAATCAGGGCCAGATTGCCAAGGAGTTCCTTGTGCCGAGCCTTGCCTCGAGCCGTGATCTGCCCGGTCTTCAGCGAGAGGCTGACGATTTCGTTGCCTCGCACCGGTAGGAAGTAGGTATCCTCATTGGCGATACCTCTGCCGCACGGCATGCCGGTCATTGTGTTCCACAACGGCTTGCCAGTGTTCAGGTCGACGGCGTGGACATTCTGCTTGCCAATGAGGATTACCTTGTCGTCGAACGCGCCAGCGAGGTAATAATCGGGGGGCAATGGATCTTTGTTGGCGACATCGATGCGGTTCAGCGTCCAGGCCAATGTTCCATCACGCAGATTGATGCAATGGAGTGCCGTACCATCACTGGGGGCCAGCAGTACCTTCCCCTGACTAACGACGGGGGCAGTGTAAGCCCACTGCGAGCCTTTGTTCAAACCCACCGCCTGCTCAGGCATTCTGCCTCGTACTCGGAACTGGATGCCGATCTGATCGGTATCAGTATTCACCACTTCGTTCTGGTAACTGTAGGCCCACACTAGGGACCGAGTTAATAGATCGACACCAATAACCGAGCCGGCATTGGTCGGGCAGACGAGGATGCCATCGCTGTAAGAGAGGATTGCAGCCTGTGATCGACGCACCGGGTCTTCAGAGATCTTGCGATCCACCACACCCAACGGCTGCGACCAGACCAGATCGACGCCATATTCATAGTCATCACCTTGTGTTGACCCAGTCTTTAGTGTCCGGCGGTTCTGCAAGCAGAGCAGCTTGATCTCAGAGTTGACCTCAGCAAGCACATAGAGCTTGTCTCCCAGAGGCAACGGTGGCCCCAGGAAGTACATATCGGTGAAGGGCTGATCAGGCAGGCGCGTGCCAATCGACCAGACCGCCCTGCCCCCTTCGAGATCATAAGCGATCAAGTGGTTGCAAGAGCCGAAGTCGCCGATGCTGCTCCCCAATTGCGACCCACCACGATTGAAGTTCCGCCCCCACGGCACGCCATAGTTCTGCACGTTGGGCGGCAACGCTAAATCCTCAACAGCATAAACCAGTTCCTGATCAGCGCTCAGGGTGCCCAGCAACGTATTCTCAACGAGAATCGCAGGCGCCGTTTCCCGATAGGAAGCTAGGTAGGTCGCTGATTCGGGGTCGCCATTGTTCTTCAGAGCGCTGACTAGGCTGGCGGCTGATTCACTCTTCCAGCGAGGCGTGCCTGTCTTTAGATCGTAAGCTTGTAACCCATCCAATGCTCGGAAGATGACCAGGTCATGCACGATTAGCGGATGACCGCCTGGGATGACCGGTATGCCCATGCTAAAGAGCTTCTTGCTGGCCTGATCGATCTCGTTGCGAGCCTGGCCTGGATCTACCGTAGTGTATGCAGGGAATCTTGGCTCCAGGAACGGCGCAGTGCTGTTGCTGCGTGCCGTGCGATCAGGGCTGCCCATGAACAACCGCCAATCGTTCTGGCTGCCGGTGTTGCGGGAGCTGGCAATCGTCTTGAGCGCGTTTTTGAGCCGGTCTTCATCCCATGACCGAATCGCTGTCGGCAACTTCTCGCTAGTGTTCGCCAACTTCACCTGTATAAGCTTCCACACTCGTTCCCGGTTGGCAGCATCGCCGGCCCGTTCAAAGGCCAGCGCCGCCTTGTAGAGGATGCTCAACGGCAAATCGACGCCGCCTTTATCTCGTGAAAGCAGCCTTTCATAGCAGAGCGCAGAAACGATATAGCGGCCATGATCGAGGTGATAGGCACCCAGCCAGGCGGCTGCTTCGGCACCAGCATCGGTATGCACGTACTTGAGGGCCACCTCGGCAAGTGATTGCGGATTGGCATTGGCCTTGGCCTGCTTGAGAGCGACTTTGGCTTCGGAACCAAACTGCTGTTCGTAGAATCGCTTGCCTTCAGGAGGAAGACTGCCGAGCATGCGATTAACTTCAGCGCGAACGCTGACACGCCTACCCTTGTCGCCATCGCTTTCCTGAAGGAAGTTGTCTTCGGTAGCATTCAATAGCGACTGTAATATCTTGACGGCATTCTGCCAGTCCTGTGTTTCGATGAACCGTTTTGCTTCCTCGATCTTGCGACGTGCCCGAGGATCGACAGGCAGCTTCATTCGCTGATTGCCTGCTTCTTTGCTGGGATCTGGCTGACCGCCGACCACCATCTGGCCATTGACGAAGATCTGTGCGCCGCCCATGACTCGGATGTTCTGTGGCGGAGCCACCGCTTTCTGCGGAACCGGTTGTTGCGCGGCGACGAAGCTCAGCATCAACCCGCTGACGATGCAGGCTGATACGATCATCCTACGCCAAGTTCGTTGCCTCAATGGGATACTCGGCATGTCATCCTCTAAGTGTGCCTTCAATCTTAAGGATAAAGCAGCCCACTGGTTATTGCAATGTCCATCTTCAGTTGTCACAGGCTGATTGGCAGTTGTGAGTAATCAATGAAGCATGCAAAAGATGATTCGATACACTGATAGTTCACGGCTCTCTACTAACAACTGATATGCGTCGCTCCTTCCGCCCTGATTATGTTTCTTTCGCCGGCACTTACCAGTGCAATCTGGCGTGCCCGCATTGCTGCGTGCCTATCGAATGGACTGACCGGCTGCCCATCGATACCGCCATTCACTTCCTCGAAGATGCCCATATTCAGGGCATTCGTCGGATAGGCTTCACTGGCGGCGAGCCTTTCGTCTACCCCGAGTTCGTCATTGCTGTCGCCCGTCGGGCAGCGGAGTTGGGATTCCGGTTCGACAAGGTCATGAGCAATGGCGTCTGGTATCAAGACGAGGCACACCTCACCCAGGTTCTATCCGATCTGCAAACCGCCGGGTTTACCGGTAAGCTGGGCATGACCGTCGATAAATTTCATGGCATCGACATTGACAAACTGGCCCTGTTTTGCCTGACAGCACGCAAAGTCTTCGCTCGGGACAACATCCTGTCACTCTCGTATGCCAGCCGGGCTCCGGATCAAGGATTGGAGTTGATCAAGCGATTGGCTGAGACTCTCGGTGGAGTACTTGAATACTCCGAACTGCTCCATCGCCACATCGTCGTGACTGATGATTTGACCATGACTTTGAACTGGAACCACCTTGCTCCCGTTGAACGGGCCGAGAAGTTCGCAGGCGGCTGGGATGGTGAGTGGTTCAAGGAAGACTACTGCGAAGGCCCCGGTCAGGCGCTCATCGTCACCCCCAAAGGGGAAGTCAAACCCTGCTGTGGCTTCGCTTCTGACCTCGATCAATTGACGATTGGCAACATTCACACTGATAGTGTGGAGCAGATCATCAAACAGGCCCGCTCCCATCCTTATGTGGGCAAGGTCTTCCGTGATGGTCTCACGGCTGTCGTCGATGAGATTCTGGAACGTGATCCGGATGCCCTACCTGGCAAGTCATCGAACCAATGTTATGTGTGCTGGTATGTGCTGACACGTGGTTTAGTCGAGACGATGCCCGGCGGCGGGGGGCAGATTGGGCAGTGGACGGGAGCTCGGGCGAATTATGCTGGGGAGTTGATTGAGCTTGGCCTCATTCGTCGCAGAAAGTAGAGTGAGCGCTATGTGTCAAAGGAGGACGCCTGCATGCAATCTCTGGTTTTGAAGTCTGTTTTCTACAGTGCCAAGCTTGATCTCCTCCTGATAATCCTCGTCCTAACATCCCTGGCATGGTTTGGTTTGAGACAATCTCATTCGTCATATTCCCTGGTGGTATTACTTGGCGAACTTCAGTCGAACGGCGCGGATGAATCTGAGGTACTCGCCCAACTGGGAAACCCACCGCCTCCTTCTGACGAATTTGCGATGGATAACCTTCTGGCAGAGAATGAGCATGGCCATTCCTGGTACTTTTGCGAAGAGAAATATGATTCATTACAGTTCACCACCATCACGGCAGTCTTCAACACCGACAACAAGCTGATCCAGTTCCGAACAATCAATCAATTATTACAAGGCGAAAGCATTTGGAATTACCGCTGGCATCGCCTACTACGTCGATTGAGGATTGAGTAGACGAAGCAATGCCATTGCTACCAACGCAAAACCGGCGGGAAAAACCCGCCGGCTCGTTATTGATCGATGCTACCTGTTACGGGAAGAACCAAATACCACCCATGGCTGCGCCCACTTCACCCGCCACACCCTTCCAGCTGAACAGCGGCGTCAGGAATCGCAGCGGTTCGGGATCGCCGGGCAAGGCATACCCCGCGTTGGCTTCACACTTCCACGGTGGATTGGCTGCCACCTTGTAGGGAAGCAGCAGCACATCGCCATAGAATTGAGCCGTACCGACGAGCGGTTGGAAAACACCCAGCTCCCAGCCGTAGCGCTCAGTATTGATTTGCTGGAAATAGAGCGGATTGTAAACGACATAGGAGGATATTTCGGTCGCTTTCGATTCGGGAAAGTTGCGTTTGACCATCGCCGTCTTGATGCGAATGTTGTCACCATCGGGAAAGTCGAGTGGCGTTTTGCCAGTTGCCTTCCGGAGCTGACGAATACGTTCTGCAAGAGTGGATTCACTATCAACTCGATAAAGTTCGTCCTTACCGGGAGGCGTGTAACGCCCTTCCTCTTCCAGTGCGAGCATGTTCTTCTGCTCGGTGGTAGGCGGCTGAGCAGGCTTCTGTGCCGTCGGCGGCTGCTGAGCGTAAGCAACACCGGTACAAAGCAGGCACAGACTAGTGACTGCGTTCTGTAGCATACGCAGGCGATTGACTGTAGTTCGGCGATTCGCTCGTAATGTAGATGTCATGTGGATGTCCCTCCTGGACGGAAGCAGGACTGATCGAGATAAACCGGGCTCGTGTCCGCAGCTCGTCGATAGTCTTGGTCCCACAGTACCCCATACCGGCCCGCAAGCCACCCACCAGTTGGAAGACGAACGGAGCGAGCGGCCCTTTGAAAGGCACTCGTCCCTCGACTCCTTCCGGTACCAGCTTGCTTACCTGGCCATCCTTCGCGTCTTGCCGGTAACGATCACTGCTGCCTGCCTGCATCGCGCCGATGGAACCCATCCCGCGATACGCCTTGAATGTTCGGCCCTGGTACAGAATCGTCTGTCCGGGACTCTCGCTCAGGCCCGCAAACAAGCCACCGACCATTACGCAGTGTGCCCCAGCCGCGATGGCTTTGGTAATGTCGCCGGAATAGCGTATACCCCCATCAGAGATCAAGGGCACTTGATAGTCTTTCACACCTTCGGCAGCATGGGCGATGGCGGTAATCTGGGGAACGCCAACCCCTGAGATCACCCGTGTCGTACAGATGCTGCCCGGCCCGATGCCCACTTTGATGGCATCAGCACCCGCTTGAGCCAATGCACGGGCACCTTCAGCGGTAGCCACGTTGCCTGCGATGACATCGACGGTAAAGCGTTTCTTTAGTTCAGAAACAGTTTCTATGACGTTGGAAGAATGCCCGTGAGCTGAATCAACGACCAGCACGTCTACCCCTGCTTTAATGAGGGAAGAGGCCCGTTCGTAGTCGCGCACGCCAATAGCCGCACCGACCCGCAGCCGCCCGCGCTTATCTTTGCAGGCGTTCGGGTAGTTCTGCATCTTGTCGATGTCCTTGATCGTTATCAAACCCTTCAAATGGTAATATCGGTCAACCAGGAGAAGTTTCTCCACCTTATTGTTGGTGAGGATCTTTTCCGCCTCTTCAAGTGAAGTTTCTTCCGGGGCAGTCACCAGGTTCTCTTTGGTCATCACCTCATGAAGCTTCTGCTCCGGGTCTTGAAGAAAGCGAAGATCACGGCGAGTGAGAATGCCTTTCAGGACCGGACCCACGGTAATAGGCACGCCGCTGATCTTGTACTGCTCCATCACCCGCTTCGCCATGCCGACGGTGGCGTCTGGGCTAAGGGTAACCGGGTCGGTGATGACGCCGTTCTCGGAACGCTTGACCTTGTCCACTTCACGGGTCTGCTGATCGACTGTCAAGTTCTTGTGGATAATGCCGAGGCCCCCCTCTTGAGCGAGGGCTATGGCGAGGTCACTTTCGGTGACCGTATCCATCGGCGACGAGAGCACGGGGATATTGAGTTTGATGTTGCGCGTGAGGTTCGATCTGATATCCGCATCCCGGGGCAGCACCTCACTGAACCCCGGCTCCAGCAACACATCGTCGAAAGTGATTCCCTGATAGGCGATACGATCTTGCATCCAACTTCCCCCGCGCGAGTTAGGGGAATCTTAGGGATCGTCAGAATGAAAGCTAGGCGAGAGATGGAACTTACCCCTTCACCCGCCTACCACGAAAACTCAAAGCCCAACGAGAACCCCTGTGCCCAGAAGGTGCTCTCCTGCCAAGGCACGCCGGGCCGAGCCGGGCCGGTGTAATTGGGCCCGTCAATCTGATTGGTGTTCACCACCAGATCGACCTGATCGCCCGCTCTCAGCACATTCGTCCACGCCATGAAGCTGTAACCCAGTTGAGCCCGGAACCACTCGACTGGTTGCCACCCCAGATTCACCTGAAGTTCAGGTACCGCGCTGAAGACCCATCGTGTTTCATCCACGATGTTGCTGTACTGCACCAGTAATCCGATGGGGCGCTTGTCCTGCGACAACGGCGTTCTCACCTCACGGGCGGCGTCGGTCCTCAATCGCTGATCATTCATGCCCAGGCCGCAGGCAAGCATGCAGTTAGCAAACCACGGCCCATTCTGCGTCTCCACCTTGAAACCGATCTGCCCGCCGTAGAAACGATCATAGGCATAATAGTTGTCTTCCACGCCGTAGAGCACATTGAGTTCCGGCTCGTCATACCCGGTGTTGACAATGTTCAACTGGTTGCGGAACTGAAGGAACTTCGCTCCCAGCACGCCGTACCATCGCCACGAATCGTCCTGATACAACTGAAACAGACCACGAACATCCTCGCCATAGATTTCCTTGCGGCCGTAGACTTGCAAGCTCCCGCGCCGTTCGTTGCCGCTTGAAAGTAGTCCGGAGAACTGTTCTGTCGCAGACTCACCTGTATCAGCGTCGATGTAGAGCCGGTAAAGATTATCATTCACCCGCTTGATGTGCAGGATAGAGCTATCCCGTTCCAGAAAGAATGCCGAGGCCTCCACTCCGATAGTGTGCTCGTTGTCGAACCAGTATCCCAACGTGGGGCGAACGCCGATGAAGCGATCGTGCCGGCTAATGATGGCCCCGCCGTAAATCACCCGCACCCCCGGATCCCCCGGGATGCCGCTGCTCCCATCCGGTCCGGTGGTCACGAGGTTGGGGATGTCATCCTTCTTCAGATACCACCACAGGAACTCCACGCTTGCATACCAGCGATCAGCATTCACCGGCTCAGTCACACATGCCACCCGATCATTACCAACGACCGGAACAGCAGGTGCCTCATCACCCAACAAACAGCACGACATGATGCAGACAAGCCACGAAGCGATCATGCAGAAAGCCCTTTCAGTTCGGCACTCTCTGCACAATCGGTACAGTCTATGGGCCTTACATAGCCAACTTGGAACAAACCCCGCCTGGTAATCTTAAGCCGGGTAAGATGTAACTCCTGTAGGAGTCCTACCGCTGCTGGCTCAAGGCACCAGCTTGGCGGCACGTTCCTGAAGTGGCTGAGCCCAACCCGTCGACAATAACTTGAGCTTTTTCTTCGGTGCCTCGGTGAAGACAGAAGCCGGTACATTGCCCCCCTCGATTTGATCGAAGAGCAAGCTTGCCCTCTCCTGGCTGCGGAGCAGCCCGATGATGGCCAGATCCCGGTTCTCGCCGGTGAGATGGCTCAACGTACCCAGCAATAGTTTCGTCCCAATCGGAGTAGATATATCGACCAGACCGCTGACCGCTCCCATCTGCAGCTCTTCATTGCCCCCCTTGGGAAGATACTTGATCAGATGTTCGATAGCCTTCTCCGGCTCATCCAACTCCAGAATGCGCAGCGCATCGTACCGGGTGCCGGTGTGTACCTTCTCGTTATCCGCCATCTGATGAGCCAAGTTGATGGTCGCCAGCCAGCGGGCTTTGAGTTCCGGGGTATCGATCAGCTTGGCGACATGCTCTTGAGGCCAGTGATCAACCAGCCCGATGCCATTGATGACCCCGCCGCCGATCACCACGGCCTGCCAATCACGAAGCGGGCCACCTTCTTTGGGCAGGGCCACGTCCATAATCCTCTTGAGGATCGCGGCATCGTTTTTCTTCCCGGCATGCACCGCCACCCGCCAGATCCATGGGATGCGGCGATACTCTTCCTTCAAATCATTCGGCATACCGCTCGTCATGGCCACGATCAGTTCAGGTGCCAGAGCCAGGTTCTTTTCAACGAGCGACTGTCGCTGGGCCTCGGGCAGCTTGTCATCGAGTATCTGTTTGGCGAGGGCCGCCACATCGGGTTTTTCCCGATGCGTACCTTCGGGC
>DAOMFV010000046.1:0-38028 GCA_035430005.1 Gemmatales bacterium | reverse complement strand
GGAGAAGAGGATGGGCTTCGCCTCGATTGAGAAACCCCTCACCCCTAACCCCTCTCCCCGGGGGGAAGAGGGGAACCAGAGGGCCTTCGCCTCTTCACCTTCGCAGGTAGAGGGGAACCAGATGTTTGATTATTTGTTAATGGACTGTGGGCCGTCGTTGGGGGTGTTAACGCTTAATGCGTTGGCTTGTGCGGATGAGGTGTTCATACCGCTTCAGCCACACTACCTGGCTCTGCATGGGTTGGGGAAGTTATTGGAGACGACTTCTTTGGTGTCGAAGCGGATCAATCCCAAGCTGGTGGTATCAGGAATTGTGATTTGTTTGTACGAATCGACAACGAAGCTCTCAGCAGAGGTGATTCGTGACCTGGAGAGTTTCCTGGAGAAAAGCAGGGCAGCTATATCGCCGTGGTCAAAGGCGGAGATATTTGCGACCCGGATTCGGCGCAACATCAAGTTGGCGGAGTGCCCCAGCTTTGGCAAATCGATCTTCGAGTACGCCCCCAGCAGCAACGGGGCCGAAGACTATGCAGCGCTGGCTGAAGAAGTGCAGAAGCAGTACCAGGTGACTGCGCAGCGCATCGACATCTCAGATCGGCTGTCGATGCAGATTCCGACCCGCACGAGACCGGCCAGGCGCGCGGTCTCGTCAACATAACAGCTTCTGAAGCATTACTACTTCTTGGCTGGCCCTTCGTAGGGAGTCTGCTTGGCTGGCGTGCCCAGGCGTTCATCAACTGGGGCGTTTGGCGATTGCAGCATGGCATTGTTCATGACAGGATTGCCGAACATCTGTGGGCCATACCCGCTGCATTCGTTGCAGCCAGTGGGTGCAGTGAAGCAACCGCTTTGGGCGCCACTACCGTGCATGTTGCATAGACCGCCGCCGCTTTTGTTGCGGTTTAGGCACCAGCAACCCGTCGAAGCGAGTTGAGCAGCGATAAGTAGAACGAAAACGACGCGTTTGATCTTCATGGGTGTTCCCCCGGCGTATCGTCCTCCATGCTGACGCCAACACAAGACTGCCGCGATCTTCCCCTGCGGCCTAACACCCAAGCATTCCCGCAAGCAAGAGAATGTGCAAACAAAGTTGCGGAACTTCACTCATTCTTGAGCGACCTGACACTCTCAGATGAGGCACGACGGTAGTATCAGCCACAATAGGCGAAGTCTCGCCAGTCGGAGAAGGGAACGCAGACGTCAGGGTTTACCTAATCCTTCATGTCAACGGAAAAACCTACGGGGTAAACCCGTAGGCTCTTCACGATCCGTGCCTACTTGTTAAGTGCGAAGCAGTTCCGTGATCACCTTTTCCCCTTTATCGACTGGTCGAATCGGGCGGCCTTCCCGGGTATGGAACTCTTTCTTGTAGTCGATTTCGAGTGCTGTGCAGACGGTGGCCATGAAATCGACGGCGCTGATGGGACGATCAAGCACATCGCCGCCCATGTCGTTGGTCTTGCCGACGACCTGACCGCCCTTGATGCCGCCGCCGGCGAGCATGGTGGTCCAGGCACGGGGGAAGTGGTCGCGCCCGCCCTGCTTGCCCAGAGTGGGGGTGCGGCCAAAGTCACCCATCCAGATGATGAGGGTGGAATCGAGCATGCCCCGCTGCTTAAGATCGGCGATAAGTGCAGCCATCGGTTGATCGAGACTGCCGCACAGGGTTTTGATGCGGCCGGTGTTGTCCCGGTGGGTATCCCAGCCACCCATGGGGATTTCGATGAAGGTGACGCCTTCTTCGACCAGTCGGCGGGCCAGCAGGCAGGAGTTGCCCATCTGCGTGCGACCATAGAGTTCCCGGATGTGTGCCGGTTCCTTGTCGATATCGAAGGCCCGGGCCTTGGCGGAGTGCATCAGCCCCGCTGCCCGCTGATAAGTCTTGCGGTGCGCTTCGCCTGCTTCGAGTTGCTCTCGATTCAGGAAGCCCTGCTCGATCTCTTCCAGCAGTGTACGGCGACGATCAAAGGCAGGCATGCTGTCGATGGGCTTGAGATTCTCCACACCCTTGGTCGGGTCGCGGATTTCGAGCGGCTGATGGGCCGGCCCCAGATAGCCTGAACCAAAGGTCTGCCCGCCGACGCAGACGAAGTTGGGCAGCGTATCTTCGGGGTTGCCCAGCGTGGCCGAAGCGATGGCACCGATGCTGGGGTAGGTCAAACCGCCAGCCCCCTGGCGGAAGCCGGTGTGCATATAGTAGCGGGCGCGACCGTGGCTGCCTTCCTTGGTCGACATGCTGCGGAGCAGGGCACAGTGCTGCATCACCCTGGCCATCTTGGGTAGCGTCTCAGCGACCTCAATGCCCGGAACGGTAGTCTTGATGGGTTTGTAAGCGCTGGTCTCGTTCTTGGGCTTGGGGTCGAAGGTATCCACCTGGCTGGCGCCGCCCGTCATGAAGAAGAGGATGCAGCTCTTGTGCTGAGCTTTGGCCTTGGTACGGCCCTGCTCCTTGGCGGCGTAGGCCAGTTGCGAGAACCAGCCTGAAGTGGGAATGGTTAAGGCGCCGAGCGAAGCCATCTTGAGAAGGTCACGTCGGGAACCGGGTGTATTGAAGAGGTTGAACATGATTGGCGTCCAAATGAACTAGGCTATGAGGCGAGTGTGAAGCTCCGAAGGAGCGGGAGAACATAGCCCAGAGCGAAGCTCTGGGTTGGCAGACGATGGATATTTCAAGCCCCAACGGGGCGAGAGAGGGCGTTTGTCTCGACCCTTCAGGCCTTTGTGTTTTCTCTTCTTTCCTAACCCAGGGCGTTGCCCTGGGCTATCCTATCTAGCCCCTTTGGGGCTAATGATTGAACATGAACTCCGAACTGTTCATCAATGCCCAGAACATATCTCGATACGCCCGCTGCGGCATCACGTCGCCTTCGAGGTACTTCTTCATGCGGGTAATCTCTTTCGCCGTGGCATAGCGGGAGAGGATCCGCAGGTAGAGGGTCTGGATCATCTGTTCGGGGGTCTTGCTGTTCTTCATCATGTCAGTGATGACCACGGTGATGTTGTTCATCTGCGAATCGTTCATCAGCTTCAAGACTTGGGGGATGCCATGGCCATACTCTTCGGTGACACCGGCATCGTCGTCCGCCTCGGCATGGAAGAAGTCGCGGAACTGGTCACGAGCGGTGCCACGGCCTTTAGCTTTGGCGGCAACCATCTTGCGAAGCGTCTTCTCCGGGGCGCTGACAGGGGCATGATGCAGCACAACCTGTAGTGAATCGTAGAGCATGTCAGCAGTCAGCACTTTGATGGGGACATGACTGTAGAGCACCTTGTCGTCCTTGTTCTTGGGCAGCGGTGAGCTGGAGCGCTGATAGGCCTGAGTGCTAACGATGCAGCGGGCCAGGTGCTTGATGTCGTAGCCCGAGTCGGCGAACTCTTTGGCGAGCAGTTCGAGCACTTCGGGGTGCGTGGCCTTGGAGAGATCACGCATGTCGTCGACCGGTTCGACGATGCCCTTGCCGAAGAAGTTAGCCCACATCTTGTTAGCCATGCCGCGGGCGAAGTAAGGGTTCTCTTTGGAGGTGAGCCATTCGATAAAGTTGAGGCGGGGCGACTTCGACTGGCTGAGCGAGGGTGTTTCGCCATGAAGATAGCGGGCCTTCTCGGTCTTACCCTTGGTATCGGGGATGACGATCTCGCCGAAGGATGCCGGTTCACGCTGACCGTCTTGTACCTTTCGTTTGGCAGGGGCTCTGTTCGTAAAGCGTTCGAGGATCACCGGTGTGGCTTCGTCCTTCTTGGCTGTATGGTTGGCGTGCATGCCATTGAAGAAGGCAGCGATACCCCAGAAGTCTTTCTGTTTCAGATTGTCATCGAACGGGTGATTGTGGCATTCGCAACATTCGAGGCGCACACCCATGAACATTTGTGAGGCAGTGGCGACCACTCGAGCAGGCTGGACTTCGGGCTGCTTGTTGCCTTCGCTATGAGCGAGGTAGAAGACGGTGGCGGGGTTTTTATCACGCTCGCCTTCGGACATCAGGATGTTCTTGACGAGTTGATCCCATGGAGTGTTCTTGTTGAACTCCTTTTCGAGCCATTCTTCGAACTTGTAGCTGATGACCTGAGCGTTATCCATCGTCTTCTTGACGAGGCGATGGTACCAGATGATTCCGAAGTGTTCGCCGAACTCCGGGTCGTCCAGAAAGTCTTCAATCAGCTTCTGTCGCTTGGCGGGGTCTTTGTCAGCGATGAACTTCACGACCCGTTCGGGTGTCGGTATTCTGCCGCGCAAGTCGAGGGATAAACGACGAGCGAACTCTGCATCATCACTCAGACCCGAAGCGGGGACGTTGGAATCGACAAGAGCCTTGTCGATGATCGAATCAATCTGTTTGGCGACGACGGAGGGATCACGCTTGATGGGCTTGGGAGTCTCAGCCTTGGTGGGGGTGGAGAAGAGGCAGATGGCCACGAGGAGGCCAACGGTGATGGTACACAGGTATTTTAAGGCCTTCGTCTTCGGCATAACTCACCTCTCCATCGAACCATTCATTTCATCGCAATGTAACCCCAGGAACCTGAGCGAAGTTTCGGGGATCAGTTGCCAGTTGTCAGTTTTCAGAACAGGCTGTCAGCTATCAGCAATCAGTTAGATATAGGTTATTTTGGCGGCATTGCTAAACTCAACAGGGTGCCTGTTTCAGCTCCGAAGGAGCGTGAGAGCATAGCCCAGAGCAAAGCTCTGGGCTCAAGGAACAACGGGAATCCAAGCCCCGAAGGGGCGGGAGAAAGTCTTCTCTCGGCCCTTTGGGCCTTAGTCATTCGATGCGTTTCTTCCCAGGGCTGCGCCCTGGGTTATGTTCTCTCGCCCCTTCCGGGCTAATGCTGGGATATCGTCGCCGTTGATGGAGAAGGAGCCGAATGATGGATATGGAAAAGATCGTCTCGCTGTGCAAACGTAAAGGATTCATCTTCCAGGCGAGCGAGATCTATGGCGGCATCAACGGCTTCTGGGACTATGGCCCGCTGGGCGTCGAACTCAAACGCAACATCAAGGACGCCTGGTGGAACGACATGGTGCGCAACCCGCCACCAGGGCCGGACGGCGAAGAGATCGTCATGGTCGGTCTCGACTCGGCGATCATTCAGAACCCGAAGGTGTGGGTAGCGAGCGGGCATGCAAGCGGGTTTCAGGATCCGATGGTGGATTGCGTGAAGTGTAAACGAAGGTTCAGGGCTGATAAAATTGTGCTATTGCGAACAGAGTTAGATATTGAATTTATGAAGAGTAATCCAATCGCTCCGAACGTTAAAAGTACACATTCAATTGAGTCATGGGTCTCAGAGGTAATTGCAATCGAGACTGACGATGAAAAGTCAGAAGATATTAAGGCTGAGTTTAAGGATAGATCACAGAAGAAAGCGATTCATTACGCACAACAGAAGATTAAGAATGCAACCAGTGACGGCGCAAACGACTACGTTCTTACAAATCCCAATTTCATTTTGCACACATTAGATAGTGCGCCATCAGAATGGCAAAGGATTTGTCCTTCAAAAGGTTGCGGGGGCATCCTAACTGCTCCAAGAAACTTCAATCTGATGTTCGAATCTCACGCCGGTGCTATCCACGACGAAGCCAACAAAGTCTGGCTCCGTCCCGAAACTGCGCAGGGCATCTTTACCAACTTCAAAAACGTCGTCGATTCATGTCGAGTGAAGCCCCCGTTTGGCATTGCACAAGTCGGTAAGGCATTCCGCAACGAAGTGAATCCTCGTAACTACACCTTTCGCAGCCGTGAATTTGAACAGATGGAAATCGAGTTCTTCTGCAAGCCCGAAGATTCGATGAAATGGTATGAGTACTGGCGTGATGTCCGCAAGGCGTGGTACACCAAGCTGGGTATCAAGTCGGAGAAGCTTAAACCTCGTGAACAGGGGGAGAAGGAACTGGCTCACTACAGCAAGGCTTGCACCGATATTGAGTACCTGTTCCCGTTCAGTGAAGAGCATCAGGAACTTGAAGGGGTTGCTCACCGTGGCGCGTTTGATTTGACGCAACATCAAAACGCATCGGGCAAGGACTTGTCCTACTTCGATGAAGCAGCCTGGGCGGTCTACGACAAGTCAGCCTTCAAGGGCGACAAGAAACGGGAGCAGGAAGAGAAGGCCAAGTTCCGATACATCCCGCATGTCATTGAGCCTTCAGCGGGGGCGGATCGCTTCACGCTGGCGGTGTTGTGCGAAGCCTATTCCGAAGACACGATGGATGGCGAGACCCGTACCGTCATGCGGTTCCATCCGCGATTGGCTCCCGTCAAGGCTGCGATTCTGCCGTTGGTCAACAAGGAAGGCATGCCGGAGATTGCTGAGAAGCTCTACCGGGAACTGAAGCGTGACTGGAACGTGCAATACGATGATGGCGGCGCGATTGGCCGACGTTATCGCCGACAGGATGAGATCGGCACGCCGTTCTGTTTCACGATTGATGGCCAGACGCTGCAGGATCAGACCGTGACGATTCGCTACCGGGATGATGGCAAGCAGGAACGCTTGGCACTGAGCGAGGTGGCGGCGAAGTTGCGTGAAGCGCTACGGGCATAGTTGCCATCACGCTCCGCGTGATGGGGCGGTGGCTTGCGCCCGTCTCAACCGAAAACAAAACCATACATTGTCTCTGCCTGTTTCATCATCGGTGGTGAAGCGGGCTATCACTTCGCTCTATCACGCGGAGCGTGATGGCAACTCTGGAGATACACCATGCCTGTTATTACACCTTTGTTCACTGCTCATGCTACTTCTGTTGGCGGCCGTAATGGCACCAGCAAGGCGGATGATGGTTTGATTGATGTGAAGTTGTCCGTGCCCAAGGCGATGGGTGGCCCCGGCAAGCCCGGAACGACCACGCCGGAGCATCTCTTCGCAGCCGGGTACGCCGCCTGCTTCGGCGGGGCGTGCGATTTCATGGCCAAGAAGCTGAACTTGAACCCGACGAAGCTGGAGATCAACTCTGCGGTCACGATCGGGACGATTCCCAATGGGTTTGGGTTGTCGGTGGTGATGAATGCGCTGGTGGGCGGGTTGTCACAGGCGGATGCGGAGAAGTTGATCGCTGCGGGGCATGGGCTGTGTCCGTACTCGAATGCGATCAAGGGGAATGTGGATGTGATGGTGACCGTGACGGTGGAGTAGAGTTGCGTTGCCTTGCTCCTCCCCTTTACCAGGGGGAGGTTGGGAGGGGTTGATTCTGCTGTGACTCGACCCCCTCTAACTCCCCCTTGGCAAGGGGGAGAACCAGAAGGATGGGCTTCGCCTCGATTGAGAAACCCCTCACCCCCAGCCCCTCTCCCCGGTGGGGAGAGGGGCGAATGTGTTACGGCGGCTGGCTCGTCGTTCTGATCAGGTTGCGGCCTACTCGTTCGGAGATCTGCTGGCGGGTGGGCATCTTCCAGGGTTCTTTGAACGGTGTGGTTGAAGCGCTGCCGGGCGTGTTCAGGTTCACGGCGGGTGGGATGGCTTGCATGCGTGAGGTGCTGGTCGTGGAGCCGGTCTTATTGGCAGAGGTCTTCGACTGTGCGACGGGTGGTGGCGTTGCCGTCTTGCGCACATTGCCGGGCGTTAAGCTGGCCCTGGGATGCGCGAAGAGGAGCAGGTCGTTGGTGGTCAGTCTTGGTTCTATGGCTTTCATGATGACGACAACACCGGCGAAGTAGGCGGCGGCGTTGGAGGCCCCGGTGCTGGTCAGGCCGTTGGTGAAAGTAGCTCGGGCATCGGCAATGATCACATCAGGCTTACGACGATGGTCAGCGGTGGCACCGGTCGATGAAGCGATGGTGGTATCCCCTACTGTTAATACGAGGGGATTGTCAGCGGGTGGATAGATTTCCCCTTTGCCATTGGAATCGAGGAAGGGGACGCCTTCCTGGGCTTCGCCGGTTTTGGGGTCGGCTGCCTCATCACGGGTTGCGGTGATCAGCACACGCAGGCGGTCTTCAGTGGTCCAAAGTTGTGGTGTCTTCGTCTTAATCCTGATGCGGTACTCGCCGGCGGGCAGATCATTGAGTTGTACTCGTTCACGGGGATTGCGAGTCTCACCGGGGCCCGCTGTCTTGTTCGCAATCTGTGTCAGTTCCGAAGCGGCGATGCGTTCGCCCTTGGCGTTCTCGACGTACAGATCGAGGTCTTTGAAGGTGCCGGCGTCTTCGACTTCACGGTAATCGTTCCAGGTGAGGGTGATGGTGACGCTGTTTTCATCAAGCCGATTGCGGAAGCGTAGTACGGTGGGATCAGGGCGGCCGGCGAATCGAAGATCGCCACTGGCAGTTGTGGTGATCGGGCCATCATAAGTGCGTCGGCCATAGTTGCCGGCGGCGTTGATCCAGATGATGCCGGAAGCGAGGGCTTCGCTGACGGCACGGTTGAGGAAGCCACGACCATCGCCGTTGCCTGCACCTTCGAAGACGCCGCTGAAGAGGATGATGTCGACATGTTCTTCGATAGCGTACTTCACGGCACGGCGGAAGAGCGTGGGGCCGTTGGCATTGAGTAAGTAGAACTTGGGGCCGTCGGGATGATGCCCGGTCAGGCCCCAGACGATCTGTGCCATTGATCGGCCATGCGTGTTGCCGGGGGCGAAGGGTTTGGTGTAGTCAATGTCGCCGAGGTTGTGCTTGGCAATAAAGGCCCGATTATAGTGTTCGACGACGACGGTGTTGAGAGGCAGGTAGGGTCGTTTACCATCAACGCCATCGAAGCCGTAATCGAGGACAGCGATCTTGACGTTGTCGATGCCGGAGATGTTGGTGTATTCGCTGGTGAGGCCAAGCTTCTGGCGGGCGAGTTCGATGTTGGCCAGGCGGGCGACGGCGGTGGGAGCGGGCTCGGCGTTGTTCTGAGCAACAGCAGATGATGCCAGCGCGGCGATCAGGAATAGTGCTGTGAGCAGCCGACGCATGGGAGCGAACCAGGCAAGGGAAGTTGTGGCAGGGGTCAGATGTACTCATCTGCCCCCTGCATTCGGACAAGGGTATTGCACGTTTGGCAGGGGTCAACGGAGTACCGTTGACCCCTGCCACGCAAAAAGTATTTCTTACCAACCGGAGACGAAGCTGACGCCGCCCCAGGGTTGAACGAAGCCGACGCGGACCACGCCGCCCCAAGGCTGGCAGCAACCGCCGCCCCAACCCCAACCACCGCCCCAGCCGCCACGCCAACCACAGCTCCAGCCACCCCCCCAACCGCAGCCCCAGCCACGGCTGCAACAACCCCAGCCGCCCCAGCCACAGCGTCGCCACGATTGGGTGGGCGATTCCTTATCGAGTTCGGAAACTGCGGTAGTTAGTGAAACTGTATCGGTCGAAAGAGCAGCATTGGGCTGTGCTTTCTTGGCGGAGGAGTCGTTATCCATTTCCCCAGCAAAGAGGGGGAGAGCCAGGCCAAGGGCGAGTGCCAGGCCGAGTAAAGAGCGTAACATCTTGCATCTCCTACAGATGTGTCGAATGATGGTTCGTGAGAGTCCTGTCTCTCAACATCCTGTAAACAACCATTCGGCCACGACTTGCGCCGTGGCAGCACAAGAATATCACATGGATGTAGCTGGTTGTGAGTTCTTCCTGAGGGCATAGGCAAAGCCGTAAACGATGAGCATTTGCCCCGGTCCATAGGTGGCCCAGACAAGGAATCGCAACAGCGGCGTGCTGCCCTGAAACATTTCCACGGCGATGACCGCATCGCTGAAGAGAAAGAGGGCTGCTCCGAGGGCGACCCAGATGAACCGTCGATTCAACAGAGCCAGGGCAGAGGTGATTCCTGCCGTGGCGGCCAGTAGCGAGCCGTAACCCAAGGCAGGGTAGTGCAGGGCAGGGTGCTGCTCGCTGCGGGCGACGACGAAGTACCAGTTGAGGAAACCGATCACCTGCCAGACAACGATGGCGAGCCACCACCTGGCATTGGCGGGCAGTTGCAGCTTGCGGCGGGTGACTTGCGAAGCGGTGATGTAAGCAAGGTGACCGAGACCAAAGAAGAGCATACCGCCGATGGCTTCGCTGGGGAACAGGCCTTTACCGATCAGCCCAGCCATTGCCAGGTCGCCGAGGAAGCCGAGGAACATGCCGAGGGCAACGAGGATGGCGATGGGGCGAAGGTGTTGACTGACTCTTGTGATGGTGACACAGGCAGCCAGCACGAGGATGAAACTGCTCGCCATGCGGAGGGAGAGTTTCAATGGTGGGTGATCGTCGATCACATTGAGATCGATAATCAAGCTGGTGCCAAGGGTGAGGAGCCAGGCGAGGAGTAGGAGGCGATGGAGAATGGACATATATAGTTTCCTTCTATTTCGCTTCGTGCAATGCGACAAAGCCGCTCACCTCGCAAGGGCAATCAATCATAGCAACTTTAAACCCATCAGCACTTATCGGTTTGTTCTGACTGTCATAAGCCGACATACGAACGGACAAGATGACATCTTTGATTTGCTTGTTAGAGGTACAGATTTTTCGGAGTATGTACTCCATGTTTCTGGCTAACCTTCGTCCATCACGTGGCATGTCAATTAAGAGAGAATCTGTTTCTAACTGTCCATTCTGATCCTGATAAAACTGTGACCAATTCAACCTTCCGGGCTCATTGGAGCTTGACCATTTATGGATATATGCCGAAAAGACCTTGTGACGTAAAGTTTGAGGTTGACCTAATTTGATAGACCCATTTTTGAGTTCGCTTGATTTTGACCACTTTGTCTCGATCAAGAAGGTGCAACTGGCTGTGCAGATGATTGCATCGAACTCACCGAATTCAGGATCTACTCTCAGCTTTTCATTTTCCCGTTCGGCTGATCCTTTTCTGCCGAAGCTTGGCCTGAACAACACAAGCTCGATTGGAGCATCTCCAATGCCGAGCTCTGCTTTGATCTCTTGCATGCGATCCATGATGGCCCAATAGGTCAGTGCGTCTTCACCGTATCCGATGATTTTCATGATGAATCCTGATTCGAGTTCTGTTGAGAAGCAGTTAATTCTCTGCGAGGTCTACCCCCGGCTTGAAGAGCCGGAGGCTAATTGCTCGTGGAGCAAATGATTAATACCCGATGGCCATGCCATCCTTGCGAGGTTCGGTGCCGCCGTGGAGCATACCCGTTACGGGGTGGATCATGATCCCCTGGTAGCCGCCGCCGTTTCTTGCAACTCGTTGGACGACGTGGCCACGTTTCTCCAACTCTTTGACGACGGCGTCGGGGATGCCTGGTTCCGCTTGTACGGTGCCGCCGTTGCTGGCCATTGCTTTGCCGGTGGGGGTGGCGGAGCCGGTGTGTTCGAGTCTGGGGTAGTTGCCGGCCGCTTGTACGTTCATGCCGAAGTCGATCATGTTGACGAGGACTTCGACCTGGCCCTGGGGTTGCATGTCGCCGCCCATGCAGCCGAAGCAGAACCAGGGCTTGCCGTCTTTGAGGACGAAGCCGGGGATGATGGTGTGGAAGGGCCTCTTGTGGGGTTCGAGCTTGTTGGGGTGCGTCTCATCGAGAGCGAACAGGCAGCCACGGTTCTGGATGGCGAAGCCGAGTTCGGGAGGCACGAGGCCGGAGCCGAAACCGTTGTAGTTGCTCTGGATGAACGAGACGCAGTTGCGATCCTTATCGACGACGGTGAGGTAGATGGTATCTGATTGGCCAAGCTTCGGGTCGCCATGCTCGACCTTGGTCATGGCCTTGTTCATGTCGATGAGTTGGCGACGGCTGCTGGCGTAATCTTTCGAGATGAGTTCCTTCACCGGTACCTTGCAGAACTCGGGGTCGGTGTAGAACCGGGCACGGTCAGCGTAGGCGAGCTTCTTGGCTTCGAGGAAGATGTGCCAGTAGTCGGCGCTGCCTGGCCCCATCTTCTTGAGATCGTAGGCTTCGAGGGTATTCAACATTTGCAGAGCTGCGATGCCCTGACCCGGTGGCGGAATGGCGCAGACGGTGTAGCCACGATAGGTGGTGCTGACCGGTTCGACCCAGGTGGCTGCTGTCTCATCGAAATCTCTCTGAGCGAAGAGTCCGCCAACGGATTGAGAGTACTTCAGCAGTTCAGCTGCGATAGGACCTTTGTAGTAGGCGTTACGACCGTTCTCGCCGATCTGGCGATAGCACTTGGCCAGTTGCGGGTTCTTGAAGACTTCGCCGGTGCGCGGGCCACGACTGTTGTTGGGGTAAAAGACAGTTTTGAGACCGGCCAGGTTGGAGGCGTTGTTGCGGGAGAGAAGCCGTTCGCCGCTGAGCCAGTAACTGGCGATGACGGGGGAGACGGGGAAGCCGGCCTCAGCATATTCGATGGTGGGGGTAAGAACATCTTTCAGTGGCAGCTTGCCCCACTTCTTCTGGAGCACATCCCAGCCATCTACACAACCGGGGACGGACCAACTGAGCGGTCCACTGGTAGGGATGCTGTCGAGGCCTTTCTTCTTGAAGAACTCTAGCGTGGCAGCATACGGAGCGCGGCCACTGGCATTGAGGCCGTAGAGCTTCTTCTCTTTGTTATCCCAGACGAGGGCGTAGAGATCGCCGCCGATGCCGCACGACATGGGTTCCATGAGGCCAAGGGCTGCGTCGACAGCGATGGCAGCATCGATCGCGGAGCCGCCCTTCTTGAGGATGTCGATGCCGATCTGAGCAGCGAGGGGTTGCCCGGTGGCGACCATGCCGTGCGGGGCAATGGTGGGGGAGCGGGGCCATTCGGAGGACTGTGATTGTAGACTGGCTTGGGTCAGTAAGCCAATGACACAGACGAGCAGGAGGTATCGCATGGCATTCTCTTAGGAGGATGACGACGAGCTTAACACGCCGGGTAGCGTCACGCCATTGGGCCAGGTCTCTTTTGGTTCAAATCCTATCACTCGTTTGGCTGGTTCCATATCGAAGCGGACCTCGTGTTTGGGAATGCTGGTGGCATAGACAACATCGAAGGAGCCGTGGGGACGATCAGCACGAATGCAACAATCGAAGAAACGGCCGGCGTCCCCGGGACTGAGGTAGACATCCTGATCACGTGGATCGCCGGCGATCTGGGCGACCTGACTTGCGTCTCTGGGGCAGAAGCCTAGACGTACCGCAATCACACTGAAGAAGCCCTGCTTGGCGTACGATTCGCCTATGGCTTCCAGGAATAGTTTAGTGCAGGCGTACCACCAGCGTGGAGTGGGCGTGGCTTCAATCTTGATGGGGAACGGGCCATGGAAGGATTGATCCCACACGACTTGGCCGGAACTGGCGAGGATGACCTGCCTGACCTTCGCCTTCCGGGCTGCTTCGAGGATGTGGTAGGTAGGCACCAGGTTGTTGGGCACCAGTTGGCTCAGGAAGTTGTCACCCGCTTCGGGGGGCAGCGGCCAAACGGGATCATCAGGCGTGGCTGCGAGATGAATAATGGAGTCGACGCCCTTCATATGTTCCTGGAGCAGTGCCGGGTTCTGAAGCGTATCGACGATAGCATCAGGCAACCCGGGGGTGGGTCGGCTGTCGATGCCAATGACCCGATGGTTCTGGCGAAGCAATTCGGTGACGGCTGCCTGGCCGAGCCGACCGGCTGAGCCGGTGACGAGGATGGTTTTCATGAAGGAAGGATAATAGATGACGGCTAGTTCTCAAGAGCGCAGCGACTCTAGTCCTCGGTCGGAGACCAGGGACGAGAAAGGACATTTCTCTGGCATCCTGCTCTCCATAGAGTATCCTGATCTTTCCTACCTGTTTGTTGTCGTTGTGTCGAGGATCACCATGCTCCGCTTCTGGCTCGGTTGTGCCGTGTTGTTGTTTACTCTTCCATCGTTGATGGCCCAGCCGGAGAAGTTTACTCCCATCTTCAATGGGAAAGACCTGGCTGGCTGGTATGGCTGGAACATCCATGCGGCTAAGAGCGGGCCGATTGATGTGGTCAAGCTCACGCCGGAGGAGCGGGCCAAGAAGTTTGCTGAGTGGACTGCTGATGCTGAGAAGCATTGGAGCGTGCAGAATGGCGAACTGGTCAACGATGGCCACGGCGCTTACCTGGCTACTCAGAAGAACTATCGGGATTTCGAGTTGGTACTTGAGTACCGCACTGTGCCGCTGGCCGACAGTGGCATCTACTTGAAGGCGACTCCCCAAGTGCAAATCTGGGATTACACCGAGAAAGCTAAGTTCAATATCGGAGCTGACAAGGGCTCGGGCGGGTTGTGGAACAACAGTGCCGGGGCCAAGGGCAAGGATCCACTGGTGCGGGCTGATAAACCGTTCGGTGAATGGAACAAGTTCCGTGTCTTGCAGATTGGTGGTCGAACCACGGTCTATCTGAATGATCAACTCGTTGTCGACGACGCGGTGATGGAGAACTTCTGGGATCGAAAGAAGCCACTTTTTGTCGATGGGCCGATCATCCTGCAAACCCACGGCGGGGAGATTCGCTGGCGGAACCTTGGTGTACGTGAGATAGGGGCTGATGAAGCCAACGCCTGGCTCAAGAGCAAGTCTGCCAGCGGCTTCACCAGTGTCTTTAACGGCAAGGATTTCGACGGCTGGGCCGGGCCAATTGATAATTACGAAGTAAAGGACGGGGCCATCATCTGCAAGCCCAAAAAGGGCGGCACGATCTACACCAAAGAAGAGTATGGCAACTTCGTGGTACGACTTGAATACAAGCTGCCTCCCGGCGGTAACAATGGTTTGGCCATTCGCTATCCTGGCAACGGTGACACAGCCTACGTTGGCATGTGCGAGATTCAGGTGCTCGATGACACCGCTGACATGTACAAGAAGCTTGATCCCCGCCAGTACAACGGATCAGCCTACGGTATGACAGCTTGTCATCGTGGCTTTCTGCGTCCCGTTGGTCAATGGAACTACCAGGAAGTGACAGTCAATGGGTCCAAGATCAAGGTGGAACTCAACGGCACAGTCATCCTTGATACAGATCTTAGCAAGGTGACCGAGTACATGGCTAAGAGCCCGCATCCGGGCAAAGATCGGACGACCGGCCACTTCGGCTTCGCCGGCCACAATGATCCGGTGCAGTTCCGCAATATTGAGATCAAGAAGCTGCCATAGAGTTTGTCTGGCTCCTCCCCTTTCCAAGGGGAGGTTGGGTGGGGTAAGCGATGCCGGCGACTTCGCCGAAGTACCCCCTCTAGCTCCCCCTTGGAAAAGGGGGGAGAACCAGAGTGTTCTCTCATGATTTCCTTGCACCAGTAAGGTGATGAACTACTCTTGCAACATGAAATTCTTCATCGTCGGCGGGTTCATTCTGGGCGCGATTGTCACCTTGGTGGGGATATTCCTCTTTGCTGACAAGATCGACTATATGACAAATGGAATCAAGACGCCGGGCAAGGTGATTAACTTTGAGGTCGATACCGTACACGAGAAGAAGGGGAAATTTCAGGGAATTACACGAACCGTGTTCTATCCCATCGTGGAATACTCTTTCCAGGGGCATCGGTATGAACATCTGCATAAAGAAAGGCAATATGATCAGATGCGGCCCTTCTCGATGGGTCAAGGCGTAAATCTGTTGTGCTCAGCCAAGCAGCCTAACAAGCCGTTCGTGGGCACGGTGTTGCAACTTGTGATGACCAAGATGTTTGTGGGGTTCGCGGGATTCGCGGTGATGTTGGTTTGTGGTGTGATGTGGCTTATCGCCTGGTGGCGTGGCGATCTCGAAGATCATCCTGTAAGTTACGCGAAGCAATTAAGTTATTAGTTCGGGATGCCTTTCTAAGGCTTGGAGGCGCTGTACTTCATTCGGCTATCATTCGTATCTTGAAAATTTATCCTGCATTAGAGTCTCGACTGCGATGCAATAGTCTGAAACGGATTGACGTCTGGTTGTCAATGGTATTCAGCTCTAAGTCACGAGCCTGTCATGTCCAGTTCGTCCGTCATCACTACTACTCGAGAGAATCCTGAGAAGACCTTGTCCCGGTGGTCCCAGCCTGAGTCTCATGCATGGGGTCAGGTGTTTGAACCCGTATGTGCAGCAGAACGAGCGCGTTGGCTCCGGCAAGGAATGTTCCTGCGAATGAACCGTTGGGTCTCCAAGCAGATCATGCATCTTTTCGCTTTCATCTGGTTCAAGTTCACGGTACATGGCAAGCAAAGTCTCCCCAAGAGCGGGTTTATTCTCGCCGCGAATCACTCCTCCCATTTTGACACAGTGGCCCTGATGCATGCAATGGGAAAGCGAGGCACCGAGACCTACATTCTCGGAGCACGCGATTATTTCTTTCGTTTCTCCTTCAGCACCTGGTTCTTTCGCACATTCTTTCGCATTCTGCCATTTGATCGACACGGCGAGTTTGGTCTTGGCCTCAGTCTCGCCCATGAGGTATTGAAAACCGGTCATCCACTGCTGATCTATCCGGAAGGGACGCGCAGCCCAGATGGTCAGGTGCAGCCGTTCAAGCCGGGCGTGGGTCTCCTGGGGGTCGAACTGGGCGTGCCCATCGTTCCCTGCCTCATTCAGGGAACTTTCGCATGCCTGCCGAGGGGAAAGTGGTGGCCGAAGCGGGCCAAGGTAAGCGTGACCTTCGGCCCGCCACTGGATGTGAATGACTTTCGGTCTCAGTTGGTACACATGAGCCTGAGCCGCTTGTCCCGGAAGGTGGCCTCCGAACTGTACGACGATATTGTCCAACTGGCTGATGCCACGACGAGGAGCGAATGAGTGTCGCGGTGTTTTTCGATGTAGACGGCACTCTAACTCGCACCAATATCCTGCAACCACTGTTGTGGTATCAGCGTGCCCATCTGAGCCAGGTGGGATTTGCGTTGTGGGCTTTCGGGCTGGCATGGTCTTTGCCTCGCTACTGGTGGATAGACCAGTGCGATCGCAGCCTTGTCAATGAACTCATCTACCGCCGTTATGCCGGTCTTGAAGCCCGTGAATTGCAGCGCTGGCACCGGCAGACCTTTGCTGACAATCTTCAACGACATCTTTTCGACGATGCCGTATCATGCGTTCGCCAACATCAACAGGCAGGCCGCCGTGTGGTTCTGGTCACCGGCGGGCTGGACTTCGTAATGGCCCCGCTGGGCGAATACCTGGGGGCCGACGATGTGATTGCCACGCACCTTGTGGAAGAGGCTGGAATCCTCAACGGCACCATCGACGGTGTCGCCCTGGCGGCTGCGCACAAAGCTGAGCGTGCGGATCTCTATGCACAAATGCACAATATTGATCTCGCCCAATCTTATGCCTATGCCGATAGCCATGCTGATGTGCCTATGCTAGAAAGCGTCGGCTGTCTGGTGGCTGTCAATCCCGACAACATGTTGCGCACGCTGGCGAAGGCCCGCGGCTGGCCTATCGAAGTGTGGCGGTGAGGGAACGTCATTGGCAGGTTCAGGGAGACGGCTGCAAAGCAGTCATGACTTGACCGTACTCTGCCTCGTCATGTCTACTGGCAAAAGCTTAACTCTGTCGCTACTACCTCATGGTTAGCGGACTACCGAAACCATGGCGCCCGTGTCTCCCTCAGCGGCTGAAGAGGAGCAATTGTTCCATCCTGGGGAAAAGTCCCTCACCTACCTTGAAAGTCAGCAACCATCACCCGAATAATGGCACGGGCTTGTTTCTTGCATCTCTCACAACAAAGCCCATTCCATGCTTGCATCACGAGGCTACCGGCGATAGTTTAGTATCAGTGAATGTACTCTCATCGACATAACCACGATGCCTGAAAAGACATGGACGTTGCCTGATGTTCAGCGACACATCAAGGCTCTTTACGGGGCCAAGGATGAATCGCGCGGCGTTGAGGGCACTTTCATGTGGTTCATGGAAGAAGTGGGCGAACTGTCTGCTTCTTTGCGTGGCGATGCCAGGCATCCGCTGGATGAAGAGTTTGCTGATGTGCTGGCCTGGCTGGCGACGCTGGCCAATGTGGCGGGAATTGATCTGAGCGATGCATTAAGCCGAAAATATGGCATGGCCTGTCCCGGGTGCAAAAAGGCTCCCTGCGGCTGTGTCGGTGAGAAACCATAATGAGCGAGTCTTTCATGGCACGACGATATCATTTTGCATCATCCATTCTTGCATGGCTCCTTTGCATTGCTTTTATTTTGACTCCGACTATAGTTGTGGCCCAGGTGCCGCCTGAGAAACAGATTCAGATCACCGATGTGCGAGTCGGTTTTCCCGCTGGGTCGCTCGATCTCTTTAAGGAAGGCAAATGGGTGCCGGTGCTGGTTACCGTGGGGCCACCCAAAGAGGTGAATGTCATTCCGGGGGACTTCCAGGGGACGCTCGAAGTCAGCACCAAAGACAGCGACGGTTGGAACACTCACATCTTCAAGGACAGTGTTGTCGTTACCAAAGAGGCGAATCGAGCTGTCTTTCAGAGTTACATCAAAGTCTCGGACGCGGCCAGCTTTAACGGGGTGATCGTTCGGCTGCGTGGCAAGCTCGGCACCACTGAGATCAATCAGACCTACTCCTATCCGCAGAACGATCGTACACGCAACAATGTGCAGTATGGCGTCGATCATGAAAAACTGCTGGTGGTCAACATCGGCAATTCCTATGGATTTGTTTCGACTGACGACAATGAGGAAGCATCTAATGGGTCAGGTCGTTCTAACGTTCCGCAACAGATGCCACGCCGGGCAGCCAGCCCGAACAAGATCTTTGAACTGCCCGACCGCTGGTATGGCTACGAAAGCGTCGATGCGGTGATAATCGCCACGGGGGGCAACTTTGGCAACAGCCTGGCCCAGCAGTTAGCTCGTGACCCGGTGCGACGGGATGCTTTGGAACAATGGGTGCTTCAAGGTGGGCATCTTATCATCTCAGTGGCGGGCAATGCCCAGATGGTGGCAAGCCCGACAGACTTTCCGCTGGAACCGCTTTTCCCCATGAAGGTCGATCGCAGCGGAGCCGAGAAGGAAGCACGGCTGGATGGCTTGCGTGACTTCATCATTCAAGGCATACCTCAGAATATCCGCAAGTCGAAGGGTGAAATCCGTGGGCCGAAGGCACCCTATGCCCGGTTGGACGGCAAACCCGGAGTGAAAGCTCTTAATGCCGCTGTAGTCGGAGACGATACCGGATCGAAACGTCCGTTAATTGTCCGTTCGCCGTATGGATTGGGCAAGATCACCATCATCGGCTTTGATACCAACACCGAAGCGTTTCAATCCTGGGAACATAAGCACGATTTCTGGGGCGCTATCCTCGAAGCCCGCACGGTGACTGCTCAGACCAACAATTACTATGGCAACACCCGTGATGATGCATCGCTGGCGCTGGCCAACCGTATTGAAGAGTTTGGCGACGTCCCCGTCATTTCGTTTGCGGTCGTGGCCCTGTTTATCGCCCTGTACATCATCCTCATTGGCCCGGTCGATTACTTCGTCCTCAAGAAGGTGTTCAAGAGGCTCGAATACACCTGGATCACGTTTCCCACTGTGGTGCTGCTCGTCAGCCTGGCTGCCTACTACGGGGCCTACTATCTCAAGGGCGACAAGCTGCGCATCAACAAGGTCGATCTCGTCGAAATCGATATTGCCCGTGAGCGGGTTATGGGCATGAGCTGGTTCGCCATCTTCAGCCCCCGGCTGCAGAATTACAATATTGATCTGGAACCACAGGGTGTGAGTTCCGCCACGCCTACGCTGTCCTGGCTGGGGCGGTACAGCCTATACGGTGGCTCTCGGATGACTGGGCAGAGTCAGGGTGGTTTGTTTGAACGTGATTACGATTACACCCCTAATGCCACCGGGCTTCGGCAGATACCCATTCAGGTCTGGTCGCAGAAGTCGCTGGAAGGACGCTGGCTGGGTACGATGGATCGTTCACGACCGCCGATCGAGAGCAGTTTGGTGAAAGAGCGGCTTTATATCACCGGCAAGATTCGCTCGAAGCTGCCGGGCAAACTCTATGGTGCCAAGTTGCTCTTTGCCGACAAGGTCTGGAACCTGGGCGATATGGAACCGGACAAGGAATATGACCTCAGCAAGCTTGATCAGAATTCCGCCGGAGTCATGAGCGCCAACTATTTTGAACGCAAGCTGTCGCGAAGCGGCGATAACGCTCAGCAACCTGACTTTGCCGCGGATATGAACGGCCTTCTCTTCGCCAGTCGTTCGAGCGACGGCAATACCAAGCCTAATGAGTTCCTTCGCTTCCTGAATCAAAGCTGGCGGCTGAAGGATTACGGCGAGGCTGTTCTGGTCGGCACGCTTGCTGATGAGTATGGCGATGCGGTCAAGGTCAACCAGGGTGGCAGTTTAGGCACGAAGCTCAAACTCTCCAATGGAGCGGGCGCTGACCTGGTGACGGGCACGATGCGGCAATCGACTTTCCTGCGAGTGTTCATTCCTGTGAAGGAAAGCTCGACCGGGCCATAATCGGTCGTACGGTGGTGTTATTGGCCTTCATACATTTTGCTTTTGGAATCCATCATGATCGAGACGCGCGACCTGACGAAGATGTATGGCGAATTGTACGCCCTGAACCGATTGAACCTGAAGCTTGAAAAGGGCGATGTCTACGGGTTCATCGGGCCGAACGGCGCCGGCAAAACGACGACTATGCGTATCCTCGCCACGCTGCTGACGCCCACCTTCGGCGAAGCGAATGTGTGCGGCTACTCGATCTACAAGAACGCTCAGGACATTCGCCGCTCGATCGGCTACATGCCCGACTTCTTCGGGGTATACGACGATATGAAGGTGATCGAATACCTGGAGTTCTTCGCAGCGGCCTACCGCATCAAAGGCCCGGCTCGGCGCAAGAAGTGCGATCAGGTGCTGGAACTGGTCGATCTCACCTACAAGAAAGAAGCCCTGGTTACGAGCCTGTCTCGTGGTATGACGCAGCGACTGGGCCTGGCTCGTGTGCTGCTGCATGAGCCACTCGTGCTGCTCTTGGATGAACCGGCCAGCGGTCTTGATCCTCGTGCCCGTATCGAGTTCCGTGGCTTGCTCAAAGAACTGCGGAACATGGGCAAGACGATCATGATCAGCAGCCACATTCTGCCCGAACTGCGGGATATCTGTAACAAGATCGGCATCATTGAACGTGGCCAGTTGCTATACGACGGCAGCGTGAACGATGCCCTGCGGCGGGTGAACCCTCAGCGTGTCTACCTGGTGCGTGTTGCTGAACGGCCCAGTGAAGCCATGAAACGGCTGGAGGGGCATGGCAGCATCAGCAAGCTTGAAGAACGCAAGCTCGTCATTCCCGAAGACGGTATCGATACTATTCAGATTGCCGTGACCCTGGGCGAAGGCATCAATGACAGCAGCTTCATCCCCGAAGTGCTACTCCCCGCCGGTTTCAAGCTGCAGTCGATGGTGGAAGAAGAAATCAACATCGAAACAGCGTTCATGCGGCTGACGAAGGGGATTACGAACTAATTTCCAGTTTAAGATGATATCAAGAGCGGCGAAACGCATGAGTTTGCGATTCGCCGCTCTTACTTTGACTATTATTTACTCTTGAACGTAATCAACCCTTGTTCATCGTCATATTCGGCGACGACGGTTTGCCCGTCGCGGATTTTACCGCCGAGCAGGGCCCGGCTGAGCGGGGTTTCGAGTTCCTTCTGGATGGCCCGCTTGAGCGGACGTGCGCCGTAGGCCGGGTCGTAGCCGGTGGCGAGCAGATGCTTGCGGGCTGAGTCGGAGAGTTGCAAGTTGATGTGCCGTTCTTCCAGCCGCTTGAGCAGCCGTTGCAGTTGTATGTCGATGATCTTCGTGAGGTCTTTCTCGCTGAGCGAGTGGAACACGACCGTTTCATCAATGCGGTTGAGGAACTCAGGGCGGAAGTGCTGACGCAACTCGTCCATGACCGCAGCTTCCATCTGCTCAAAGGCAGCCCCGCTGGCCTTGCCCGAGTATTCGAGAATGCGGCGTGAGCCGATGTTGCTCGTCATGATCAGGATGGTGTTCTTGAAATCAACGACCCGGCCCTGGCCATCGGTCAGCCGACCATCATCGAGGATCTGTAGCAGGACGTTGAAGACATCAAGATGGGCCTTCTCAATCTCATCAAGCAGAATGACAGCGTAAGGCCGCCGGCGAACGGCTTCGGTAAGCTGGCCGCCCTCTTCGTAGCCGATGTAGCCCGGCGGGGCGCCGAGGAGCCTACTGACGTTGTGCTTCTCCTGGTATTCGGACATATCGATGCGGATGAGTGCTCGTTCGTCGTCGAAGAGCGTATCGGCGAGCGCCCGGGCGAGTTCGGTCTTGCCGACGCCGGTGGGGCCCAGGAACAGGAAGGAGCCGATAGGCTTTTGCGGGTCTTTCAGACCGGAGCGGGCGCGCATCACTGCTTCAGCGACGGCACGGACAGCATCTTCCTGCCCGATGACCCTCTTGTGCAGATCGTCCTCCAGGCCCAGCAGCTTTTGTGATTCGCCGGCCAGCAGCCGGGTGACGGGGACCCCGGTCCAGCGACTGACCACTCGTGCGATATCTTCCTCATCCACCTCTTCCTTGATGAGGCGATGGCCCTGATCGACGGCGGTCAACTTGGCTTCAGCCTCTTTGAGCTGGCCTTCCAGTTGGGGAAGGATGCCATATTTGAGTTCGGAAGCCTTCGAGAGGTCGCCCTGTCGGGTGACCACATCGACCTGCTGCTTCGTCTCGTCGATCTTCTCGCGCAGGCTTCGCAATGATTGCACAGCGTTCTTTTCGGTCTGCCAGCGAGCCTGCAAGGCAGTGGCCTTTTCTTTGACCTCAGCCAGTTCTTTTTCGAGTTTGCCCAAACGATCCTTGGAAGCAGCGTCCCGCTCTTTCTTCAAGGCCTGCTTTTCGATCTCCAGTTGCATCATGCGGCGGTTGGCTTCATCGAGCTCCGCTGGTTGGGAATCGATCTCGGTACGCAACTTGGCTGCAGCTTCATCGACCAAATCGATGGCTTTATCAGGCAGGAACCGTTCGGTAATGTAGCGATTAGACAACACCGCAGCGGCAACGAGGGCCGCATCCTGGATACGTACGCCATGGTGGACTTCGTACCGTTCCTTGAGGCCACGCAAGATCGAGATGGTATCCTCGACGCTTGGCTGATCGACCAATACCGGCTGGAAGCGGCGTTCGAGCGCTGCATCCTTTTCGACATGCTTGCGGTATTCATCCAGCGTGGTTGCACCGATGCAGTGCAATTCTCCACGCGCCAGCATAGGCTTGAGCAGATTGCCCGCGTCCATCGCTCCGTCGGCCTTACCTGCTCCGACGACGGTGTGCATTTCATCGATAAAGAGAATGATATCGCCTGCTGCTTCCTGCACTTCCTTCAGTACCGCCTTGAGGCGTTCCTCGAACTCGCCACGAAACTTGGCCCCGGCGATGAGAGCGCCCATATCGAGAGCGACGACTTTCTTGTTTTTGAGACCTTCGGGCACATCGCCCCGAATGATGCGCTGAGCGAGGCCTTCGACGATGGCTGTCTTGCCGACGCCCGGCTCGCCGATGAGGACCGGATTGTTCTTGGTGCGCCGACTCAGCACCTGGATGACTCGGCGTATCTCTTCATCACGACCGATGACCGGATCGACCTTGCCCTTGGCGGCCAGCTCGGTGAGATCGCGGCCATACTTCTGGAGGGATTGATACGTTCCTTCGGGGTTCTGAGTCGTCACGCGCTGGGCTCCACGAACGTCTTTGAGTGCTTTGAGAAGTTCATCACGGGTCAGGCCGGCTTCCTTGAGCAGTTTGCCCGTGGTGCCGGTGTCGTTCATCATGGCGATGAGCAGATGCTCGACGGAGACGAAGTCGTCTTTGAGCTTCTTGGCCTCGTCTTCAGCGGTGGCCATCAAACGGTTGAGGCGACCAGCCACATAGACCTGATCATCGCCGCCACTGACTTTGGGAATCTTGTCGAGTTCGACTTCTAGCCGGGCCTGGAGTGCTTTCGAGTTGGCCCCGAGTTTGGTGAGGATGGCGGTGGCTAATCCTTCATCTTCTTGAAGGAGCGATAGCAAAAGATGCTCAACATCCATCTGTTGATGGTGCCGCCGCAGGGCGAGATTCTGCCCCGCTTGGAGGGCTTCTTGTACTTTTTCGGTGAGTTTGTTGGGGTTCATCTGCTTCTCTAAAAGTAAGATTTTGGACTGATCAACAAGTGCAAGTTCCAGGCCAAAGTGAGCGAAATGAGCGAATGCATATGGCTGGTAAGGAGTTATGGTAAAAGGCAGATTGGCATAGCTCATTGCCTCATATGAATTGACATATTGGCAGTCTTACTTATGCACTGGATCTATCGTTCAATCTTTTGCCTTCCCTCGCTGCTTCGCTTGTGCCAACTTCGTTTCGGTATTCAGTATGCCTTCCTTGATGGCGGTCAGATCAGTTGTCCGAATGACTCCGGCCTTAAGGCGAATTTCTCCTATCTTGAGCAGTTCGTTCTGGGCTTGCTTGATTTGTGTGAGGCAGTCGATCAGGTCGGGAACGTTCTGTCGAACCTCGGCGAGGTTGACTTTTTCCTGAAGCCATTTGATCTTGGCTGAAAGAACGTCATCGTGAGGCGCCACGCCGGCCTTGTATTGCTGAATAACCTGGTTCCAGTGCTCTTCTTTCAGTTTGACAAGAGACTCCAGTTCTTTGGTCTTATCCGTTTCAATTACGTTCTGGACAGCAGGTTGAGGAGGTTTTCGAAACAACCAGTCGAACAATTGTGAGCCATAGTCAATAGCCAAGACCGTTCCCAGAATACCGAGCAAGACGATGATTAGACCATAGAAAAAGCCATCTTTCTGAGGCTCTCCCTTTTTGGTGCCGGCTACTTGCCCGTGCAGTTGCAGTTCAGCGAGATAGGCAGAAAGCTGGTTGGAAACATCCAGTGCCGTGCTGAATCGATCCTCAGGTTTCTTGGCCAGCAGCTTGAAGATCAATGCTTCAAGCCAGTCTGGCACTTCGGGATTGATGCTCCGCAATGGGGCTGGGTTTCCCTCTACAACTTTCTTGAGCACCGACAAAGTTGACTGCCCGATGAAGGGTGATTGGCCGGTACACATGGCATACATCGTGCTGCCGAGGCTGAAGAGATCAGTGCGGGCATCAACCGGTTTACCTTCAGCCTGCTCAGGCGACATGAACATAGGAGTGCCAACGATCAGACCTTGATGTGAGATGCTGGAGTCATCAACTGCGCGGGCCAGGCCGAAGTCGCTGATCTTCACCCGTTCGATGCCGTTCTCGAGCAGGATGTTACTGGGCTTGATGTCTCGATGAATGAGTCCCTGGCGATGGGCAGCTTCCAGGCCCTGCGCGATCTGCATGCCGATGCGGAGAATTTCCTTGAGATGGAGTGTGCCGACCTTTTCGATCTTCTGTTGCAGCGTCTGTCCGCTGATGTATTCCATCACCAGGTGAGGCAGCGGTGCATCATCGACGGCATGAATACTGATGACATGTTCGTGTCGCACAGCCGCCCCTGCCCGGGCTTCACGGAGAAAGCGTTGCCGGGCTGCACCATTGCTGGCCAGCGTCGGAGAGAGAATCTTGAGGGCGACCACCCGATGCAACTTCTCATCGAAAACCCTGTAAACAATGCCGAAGCCGCCCTGGCCGAGTTCTTCGAGGATTTCGTAGTGGAGGAACCGCCCCAGCGAATCGGGTTGGGTCGGCGGATCAAACCAACTACTCAAGGTTCCGGCTGCGTCTGGCTTCTGACCAACCTTTCCAGGCGATTCGTCGGTATCCGCAAAGTCGCTGGTATGCGTGTTCCCCGTGCCTTGATTAGGATGCAACTTGCGAGGGTCGAGGAAACTATCATCAGGCCGATGGGAAAGGAGCAGCGTTTCGACTCGTTGCCGAAGTTCAGTATCGGTGCCACAACGGGAATCGATAAACGAGGAACGGGCGGCATCGCTGGTCAGTTCCAGGGCTTGCAGGAAGATCTCTTTGGCTTTGTCGGCTCTCGCTTGCATCGTTATTTCCTCGCTTCTGGCGGTACATGCGAGAAGCAGGGCAATATTGTCTCACAATGTAATGGAAAAAGTCTATTATTTTCCATCGTCCAGGGCAGTGCGTAGCCAGGCGCGGGCGTAAGTCCAGGAACGGTAAGCGGTTGCACGGGCGATGCCGAGCACGTCGGCAGTTTCTTCGAGCGAGAAGCCGGCAAAGAAATGGAGATTAACGACCTCGGCGGCGGTGGCATCGTCTAGCTGCAATCGTTCCAATGCCTCATGGATGGCGAGCACTTCGGAGGGTGGTAACTTGGCTGTCCAGGACGGCTCTTCCCATGGCACTTGTTCCAACTCGCCGCCGGCTTTGATGGATTGCTTGCGGCGGGCGGTATCGACTAAGATACGCCGCATTGCCTGGGCCGCCGCTCCGAAGAAGTAACGGCGGTTGGCGTAGAGGTTTGGGTCACTACCGAGCAGCCGAAGATAGGCCTCGTGGATAAGGGCGGTGGGTTGCAAGGTTTGCCCAGGCCGTTCGTTGGCCAGCATCCCAGCCGCCATGCTTCGCAGTTCCTGATAGAGCACCCGCCACAGTTCTTCCTGAGAGGAAGTTCTGCCTGCAGCGAGATCGTTCAGGAGTACGGTGATATCGGCCATAAAGAGCCAGGCCGCGTCAGTGCCCGGAGTGAGTTGTGAAGACTAATATCATCGTTGATTGTAGCAATGTTGGTGGGGGTTGATGCGAGGGCTGATCCGGGTGCTGACGCAGCCCGGCTCTTTATGAGATCAACATTATTGGTATTGGGTGCCACGGTCTCGGTACTCCGTGACCGTGTTCGATGGCATTTTATGTTCAGCACTTTTACGGAGTACCTAGACAGAAGCACCCGTCGATTCATTTACCAGGTTGTCATATCCAGGTGAATACTATGGGAACTACTATTAAGACGAGTGCGAGGCCTCGAACAAACCAGCGTCCGATAGGATCCTTGAGAATTCCCATATCCATCATGGCGTAAAGCCACAGTTTGAATGGATAATCGCTTCGATCAGGATTCGGATACCACCAACTATCATGTCGCGGTGGCCCACGTCCAAGCAAGATTACTAGAGGAATGGGCACAGTCACCAGCGTAATCAGCAACTTTGAGAGGATGTCTTCCATCGAGCATCTCTGTACTAGCACAACGTGATCACTTCGCCGGCCGCAGCAGCGGAAACAGAATCACATCCCGAATCGTCTGGCTGTTCGTCAGTAGCATGCACAACCGGTCGATGCCAATGCCCAGGCCGCCGGCGGGGGGCATGCCATAGCGTAGTGCGGTGACGAAATCCATGTCCATCTTGGCCATCGAATCGTCTTCTTTCATGCCGGTGAGTTGGGCTCGGAAGGTGGCTTCCTGGGTGTCGGGGTCGTTGAGTTCGGTGTAGGCGTTGGCGATTTCCATGCCGAGGACGTAGCACTCGAAACGTTCGGCGATGAACGGGTCGTCCATCTTGCGTTTGGTGAGCGGGCAAAGGGCGGCGGGATAATCGTAGACGAAGACGGGGCGGTCGAGCTTGGCGAGGGCCGGTTCGACGACGATTTCAAAGAGGAGGTGGATGAGGACGGGGTGGTCCTTGCCGGTGGGGTCGATCTCGAGTTTGCGGGCGACTGCTTCCACGGCTTTGGGATCGCGCATGTCGACGCCGACGTGTTGCTGGAAGAGGTCGGCGTACTTTTGACGGAGCCAGGGAGTGGTGAAGTTAATGCTTCGATCACCATAAGGAAGAGTCATCATTGACCCCCTCACCCCCGGCCCCTCTCCCTCCAGGGGAGAGGGGAGCATGCGGGCGTCACCTTCTTTCGTGACGGGTGAGGTGAGCATGTTGGCGGCCACTTCCGACTTTGGTGTGGGGAGGCTGTTGACCAATTTTTCTACCAGCCGTTCGGTCAGGTCCATCATGGTCTCGTAGTTGCCGTAGGCCTGGTAGAGTTCCATCATCGTAAACTCAGGGTTGTGCTTAGGCGAAATGCCTTCGTTGCGGAAGACGCGGCCCAGCTCGTAGACTTTGTCGAACCCGGCGACGAGGAGCTTCTTGAGGGGGAGTTCTAAAGCAATGCGGAGGAAGAGGGGAATATCGAGGGCATTGTGGTGCGTGGCAAACGGACGGGCAGCGGCACCGCCGGCGATGCTGTGCAGCACCGGGGTCTCGACATCGAAGTAACCTTCAGCATCCAGGAACTGGCGGATGCCCTGCATGATCCTGAGGCGGGCTTCAGCCTTGGCGCGGAGTTCGGGGGTGTAGATGAAGTCGAGGTAGCGGTGACGAAGTGCGAACTCCTTGTCCTCAATGCCCGACCACTTATCGGGGTGAGGATTGAGCGACTTGCCCTGGAAGTGTAAGGCTTCGACAAAGAGGGTCAGTTCGCCGACTCTCGTCTTACCCAATCGGCCGGTGACACCGAGGAGGTCGCCAAGGTCGAGCAGATCGACGAGCTGCCAGCTGGTTTCATCCACCTGCTTCTGGCCGATCATGAGCTGAATCTTGCCTGTGCGGTCGGCGAGATCGATGAAGCGGAGTTTGCCCATCTTGCGGTAGGTCATTACTCGGCCGGCTGCTTTGATCTGCGGCCCGGTGGCAGGGTCTTCGGGGACCTCCATCTGGCGAATGTCGCCGATGGGAGTGCGGCCATCAAACCGACTGCCCCAAGGATCGACCCCCAGGGCGGCGATTTGTTCCAGCTTGGTGCGGCGCGAGGCTTCGAGTGATTCCATGGTTCTCAATCTATATCCGTACCTGTAATGCATATGAGCATTCATTCTACAGAGATTCATGGCGAAGGAGGCGGGTTCGGGGAAGAGGTCCTAGTCGATGCTCCTCCTCATACACAACCCCACTTTCTCCAGGGTGGGAGGGGAAGTTGCACGATCTCGACGAAACTCTTAAAAGGTCGCTACGTTGATAAATCAAAGGATGAGGCGGGAGTCAGTGTGGTGCCAGGGTTCGGGGTAGCCAGTGTATGCCAGAACTTGATATCAAACCGGCTGTGGGGAGAGGTGGTGCGATCCTGGCAGCGAGTCTCATAGGCCTCGCGCCCTTGGGGATAAATCTCATGAGGCAGCAGGCATCCTGTTTCCCGATACATCAAGATTTCACAGGATTGACCTTCGTTGGCTGCCACGATTTGAGGTAGCGTTGCCTGTGCCATCTGCAACAGTTCCTGGCCCGATTCAGAAGCGGGCGTCAGCATCAGGCAGAATGCTCCCTGTCGGGAGCGTTTGTTTTCCATCAAGTCTGGTCGGGCGTCTCGATAACTTTCGCGCAGTTGCTCGACGACAGCCTGCGACGGCAACGACAACAACTGCTCGGCTGCATCCTCGCTGGGAAGCAATCCCTCCAGAGTTTCTTCGAGCGAATTGTCAAGCAGGTCGAGGATGTCGGTAAAGCTGGGGCCAGTCCCGAGGCAGACGCTGACAAAGTTGGACTGAAATCGAAGCATTGCCTCGGTAAGGTCGGAATCGAGACGCAGGTAGACATCAGCAGGCAGCAGTTGAATCAAATGGTCGACCCGTTCGGGGAGTGATCGTTCGCCGTCGAGCAACAATTGTTCCTGTGTCGAAGCCGGGGACAAGTAGTGCTTTTGCAGTTCGCGCAGTGTGAATTCGGCAGGGTGAAGCTTCTTGGCGCATTCTTCAATGGTCTTCTTGATGTGCTGGAAGACGTGTACCGCACGGGCGAACATATCTTCCTTGAGAACCCGGCTGGGGTAGTCCATCAGGTCTTGTGCAATCTGCGAGACCAGGCGTTGCCTACCCATGATGGCGAAAGAACGCTCCTCCTGGCTCATCATTTGTGTGATGGTACGTTCAGCACGCAACATATCCTGATGGATTTCGAGGTGGCTGGCCTGCAGTTCAGTCAGGTGATGGTTTACCCAATCGAGGAAAAGCTTGCACAGATGCAGTGCTGCTCCGAGTCGGAAGCCGGGCTTGTCAAGATACTGCAAGATAAACGGGGAAATGCGGGAACCAATCTCGTTGGCCAGGCTCTCGGCTTCCTGCTGGATAGCGACCATGGCCGGTGAGTTCAGATAGCCCGTGCCTGCCCCGAAGGTATATTCGACTTTTTCCATGATGTCTCGAGCCAGTGCCTCCAGCGGAGGGCGGGCGGCAGCCCCTTTGCGCAGGGGTGCCACCCATTCATCAATCACGGTGGCAGGCTCACGACCGAGCACCAGAGCGACCAGATGTTGATAGCGATTGAGCAGAGCCGACGCAGAGTAGACATTCTGTCCAAGGAAGCGTTCGCCTTCACTACTAATCGTCTGGTCCAGGCCATGATCCGGATTGAGCCAATAACTGATCAGCTTGCCGCGAAGCTGGTTCTTTAGAGCTTCTTTCAATGCCTCGTGTGATGAATTCAGAGTGGTCAAGCCGTGGCTGAACCAGGGTGTAGTCTGGCTGCCAAAGGGGCGTGTAGTCTCTCTGCTGGCCTGTCGCAGGCTGCCCAGCTCGGACGTAACCTCACGCATCAGCCAATGAGCAGTGCTTCGAAAAGCCGGTTGTTCTGGAGCTAGTTCGTCGGGCGAAGAGAGCTTCCGGAAGAATGCCCTGTTAAACGGTTGATGTGGGGAGGTAATTTCCTGAGTTGCATCATAGCGGGCAGTGAACTGTTGCTCTTGTGTGTAGTGATTCAGTTCGACCAGGGTGGCGTAGCCCTGGGCCTTGATGGCTTCGGGTTGATCATCGTTTGGCAGGAAGAACAAGCCGCAGACCTGGCCTTCGCCCCAACCCGTTTCGGCGATTACAGTTCTGAGCATACTGGCGACATCAGCCACGGTTCCGGAAGAAAAACCTTCATCCAGGCTTCCAATTACATAAAACGTGGGCGTAAGATCCTGCCTGATTGAAAGCCCAGTCAGTTGCTTGGCCTGCATCAGTGACTCGGATTGCAGCATCAGTCTACATTCTTCCTTGAACCTTTTTTGCAGTTCGCCGAAACGACTGACTAAAGACAGTCTACCCAGAGCGGAGGCTTGCGGTTGTGCATGCTCAAGTAGTTCTTCCGGAAACCAGGCAGCGACCGACACATTGCTGGCTAAGATCCTTACTTGATCACTCGCTGGCAAAGGGCAGTGCAGGAAGTGGTCTTTCTGCAGCGAGCCTGGCTTCAGAATAGTTGTCGAAGGATCATCGTTCACCAGTTCGTCCACTGCTAGAAGACGGAGATGAGGCAGATTGCTGAGGCCATCGAAGCGTTGATGAATGAGTCTACTCAACTCTTGGAGCACACCTGTGCCGGCCCGGCCCAATCCGACGATGAGCGTAGGAGTAAGTATGCCGACACTTTGCACTTTTGCCTGGTAGGCGAGGTTGTTCAGGTTGAGAAATGCGCTGTCCGGGTGACGGCTGTTGCCGGACGGTTCGATAGCGACAAGTGACTTCAAAATAACTGTAGGAACGTTACCGGCCACATCGGCTGATGATGCCACTGGTGGAGGCTGCCAGATTGGTTCCTCCATATTCAGGGCGTGCAGTTCCTGTCCCGTTTGAGGCACGGCTTGAGTGTCAGCCCTGGTTTCCACACCAGCTGCTTCGTGCACCAACTGAAGCGCTTTGACGAACGAGGCACAGGTTGGGAAACGGGAGGCATGATCGGCATGGAACGCTCGCTGGAAAACTGTCAGTTCTACCTCGCTGACCAATTGTGGATTGAACGTCTGTTCCTTGCGTATCTTAAAGAACTCAGGGAGCGACTGCACTGTCAGAAGGGGCTGTCCAGTACTGGCATGCACATAGAACGCAGCCAGGGAAAATTGATCGCTGGCTGGTTCGAGATGACCGTGGAGCACTTCGGGAGCAGTCGTTAACAGACTACTGATGGACCAATTCTGCCCAGACAGGTGCTCCGCATGAATTAGTCCCCAATCGAGCAGTTTAACGTGGCGATGCTGAATGCCAATTTGCGACAGTTTGAATCGGCCATGCACGAGACGATGCTTGACGTGAAGATAATCCAGCACTTCTGCCAACTCTTCCATGTAACGGAGCAAAGTAGCTCGTGGAATACCTGGCTGACCATTCTGCTGAGCCTCGAGGAACTCGGCTTCAACCGTCTCTTCAACCCAGTCGGTAATCAGGACCAGATCAGTGTCATGCACTTCGGCTCGTTCCCAGTTGAGTAGAAAGGGATGGCGAAAGTGCGTCAGTTTCTTAGCATTGCGCAGCGCGGAGCCATGATAGATAAGCTTAAGAACCCGGTATGATTCATCTTCGGTCTGAACCAGCCAAGTTTCAGCTAGCGGAGAACGCCCAAGACGGCGAACGCAGCGAAACCCAGAAATTGGCTCAGCACCGGGGGCAAGGGCGATAGACATAGCTCAAGCCAAGCGAAGGCGTTCAGTCAAAACTATGGATAAGAGTAGCATATCCTGTGGGTTCAAGCGAGAAATCTCCATCTATTCTGCGGGCCAAGGTCTGCATTAACCGGCTAACTACAGCCTTGAAATGCATCAATTCCAATTCGACTGGCAGCATGCCTTGTTTTCTTTTAGACTGTCAACTTCTTGAAACTCTTCCAGTCATAAAGAAGTATAACTGGGAGCATGGATTCTTACCACACGGAGTATATCGTGAAACACACCACGGCACGAAGATGGCTGATCGCTTTGGGATTGATACTGGGAATTGCCTGTTCAGTTCAGGCCCAGGGAGCAGACATTGCAAAGCTCTTCCCCGATAACACTGAGATGGCTTTTTCCTTTAATGTGAAAAGTGTCCTCAATTCTGCTGTCTATCAGAAACACTTCAAGGAAGAAATCGACAAGCGAATTAAGGAGAATGCTCAGCTCGTCAAGATGATGGAGACGTTGAGCTTTGATCCGATGAAGGACATCACTTCGGTGACCTTTACTGTCAGCAAGTTCAACGCCAGACTGGGTGGTCCTCCCGAAGCTGATATGTTCGGTGTGGTCAAAGGCGCCTTCAATGTAGAGAAGTTGAATGGCGCTCTCGGCGCTCTCATTGCTGCCGCCAACCAGGGTGATCGCGTCTCTACCACAAAGTATGGCGACTTTATTCTTTACGAAGTAAAAGATACTAACAGTGGCAAGACGCTCTATGCCACCATTTTCGACAAGGAAACCATCATCGGTGGCACGGTAAAAGAAGATGTCACCAATGCCATCGAACGCCTGGCTGGCCGCAAGACGGGCACTCTTAATGCCAAGTTCACGGAACTTATGGGCAAGGCTCGTAATGACAATACGATGTGGGGTGCCATTCTCATTCCCAGCTCAGTGCGTGAAATGTCCAAGATGGCTCCATCCCCCGAAATAGGTGATGCCATTGCCAAGCTTGAAACCCAAACAATGAACCTCAATGTCAAGGATAATGTCAAGTTCGATGTCAGCATGTACATGGCTGATAAGGCTGCCGCTGGTGCCATGAAGGCGCTGATGGATCAGGCCAAGGACCTTGCCGGCGCGGCAGCATTATCCAATGATCAGTTCGGTTCCGAACTGGCTGACCTCGTCAGCAGCCTGCAAATCGGTACCAACGAGAACAAGGTCTCACTCGCCGGCGACATTAAGGCTGAATTAGTTGACAAGATCGTCAAGGCGATGAAGAGTCGATAAACAACTGATTTGGATGAACACGCGTAAGCTCCGCAGGAACGCTTCTGCGGAGCTTGTTTCGTTGTTGGTAGCCGAAGTCGTGAGACTTCGGTTGAGTGGTCAAGCGTCCGCTCCGAACTCTAACGAGTTCAGCTACTATGGAGGATCAATATCCACAATCCTGGCCTTGGGCTGAGCCACATCGACGATCACTTCCTGTGAGATGGCTTCGCCCCAGTTCTTGGCCTTGTCCACCGCTGCGACACGCACCTGGTAGCGGAAGCCACGAGTGGGTGCGGTCCAGATATACGAGCCGGTGTTGTCCAGATTGTCGGTGATGAGCTGCCAGTTCTTATCGTTGTCTTCCAGGTCTCGATATTCCAAACGAACGGGCTGAGCCGCCAGATTGGTATCGCTGGCCCGCCACATGATCTTCACTTTGCCCATGTTCGAACCACGTCCGGGGATGACCTGCACATCACTGACCTTGGGCAGGGTCTTGTCGTAACAGACCCAAATTTCAGGAGTTGCTGAGGCACGGGGCTTGGCGGCTGTGTTATCAAATCCGCTCCGCACCATAACGGCGAGACCGAAGCTGCCTTCACGGGGCAAAGTCACTTTGAGCTTGCCGGTCCCTTCCTGGGTGACCTTGGTATTCCCACAAGGGTTCCATTGATTGTCGTTCTGATAGAAGACTTCGACGAACGCCCCGGAAGGGCCTACTTGTTCTAAATGAAAATTGACGGTGAAGCTCTCAGTGTTGACGTATCGTGTTTCCCGCTGACCGGTGGAGGTATCTTCGGCTGCTGCTGATCGTCGTGGGTTGCTGAAGCCGTCGTTATTATCCCAGCCATCCTTGCTATTTCGGTTGCGATCAATGTCTCGGTTGGCTGAAGAGGTATCACCTGCTCCCTGGCCTCCACCCGTGGCGACCGTGATCGACTTCGTTTCGATGTTGCGAGCAGTGTCCGAAGCTGACATCCTCAGTTCCAGTCGGCCCCTGGCTGAGACGTTGACCGTCGCTTCGCCTTTGGCCTGTTGGCGGATGCTGATCGGCACCCACTGGTTGTTCTGGTTCAGATAATCGAGACGGATCGAATTGGGATCGAGGTTCTCATCGTAAATGTTCCAACTAACGCTGACTTGATCGCTCCTGCCCGGCAGTTCGCGGAAGTCAATCCGAGGCGGCGTAGTATCTACCAACACTTTCGTCACCTGCACCCCTGCAGGCAGCTTATCCAATTGTGGTGGATACGCTTGGCCGGTGGTCTCGATGGTGCGAAGAAGATACCAGTATTCCCCTTCACGAGGCACCTGGATGGGGAAAGCTGTTTCCGTCGGCCCGATGCGAGAGACGAGCCGCCAGTTGTTGCGGCCATCGTTCGATTCGTACAACTGGGCTTCCCTGAGCCGGGCAACTTCGGAGGGATCGATCTGGAAGGGGATAGAGAACTTCAACTTGTTGCAATAGGAAGGATCGCCCTGCGACCAGACTGGTAGCTGGAACAGCACGCAACCGAGCATGGCAGCCAGCAGGCGCAGCCCCTTCATCAAAGACCCTCCCCCCACATGACGGAATGTCCCGTCTCCCGTTAGATCGGCAACGAGATGATGGCGCCTTGAGGGAATCTGGGGGAACTTTGCGGGCAACTATGACGGCCGTTCGATTTCAAAGAGATCGTTCGTCTTGCAGAAGTTTAGTCCACCGAGACGCCCGATAGTCTGGAGTTTGAGAGGATCGACCATACCCCTGGCATCCAGCACGGCATCATCTATATGGATGCAGAGAATCTCGCCGATGACGAGGTTGGCGCTGCGGGGGCCCTCGCCGATGGGAAGGATCTGGAGCACCTTGCCTTCCATCTGCACTGGCGATCTCTTCACCCGCTGGGGCTTCACCCTGGTGGAAGCGATCATCTCCAGACCGACCATGGCTGCTTCGTCTTCGTCACGGGGTACCTCTTTCGAGGTGGCGTTCATTTCATGAGCCAACGGCCAGACGGCGGAATTGATGACGAACTCGGGCACTTCCATCAGGTTCAGCAGCGTATCTTTCTTCGTGCCATCGTGGCGGGTGGTCGGCGAGAAGACCACGACCACCGGGTTTGAACCAAACAGGTTGTAGAAACTGAACGGAGCCAGGTTCGGGCGGCCGGCCAGATCGACGGTGGTCACCCAGGCAATAGGCCGGGGTGAGACGATGCCGACGAGAGCCTGGTACAAGTTGGCGTGATTGGCGGTGACTACGTCAATAAACATCAATCAAGCCAACTGTAAGGGTACTTGGGATCGTCGAGTTCAAGGGCCTGCCGTGTCAGGAAGAGTGGCAAGTGGGTATCTACCATGACAGCCAGTTCATCGGTGCGAATGACTTCCCTGCTGGCGACGATGGTGCCGGGATGTGGGCCATGTGGGATGCCGCGGGGATGCAGGGTGAATGAAGATTGCTCGACGCCACGACGACTGCCGAAGTTACCCCGAACGTAGTAGAGCACTTCATCAGCGCCGACGTTGGAATGGACGTAGGGCACCTTCACCGCTTCGGGATGATGATCGAGAAAGCGCGGGGCGAAAGTGCAGAGGTCAAAGCCCTTGGTCTTGAATGTCTGATGGATAGGCGGGGGCTGATGCGTGGTGCCGGTGATCGGCTCGAAGTCGTCAGCGTTGAAAGTGAACGGATAGAGGAAGCCATCCCAGCCAACGACATCAAACGGATGGCTGGCGAGGATATAGCGGGTGAAGCGGTCGCCGTCCTTGACCAGTACCGGAACGTCCTTCTCCTGATCGATGACGGTCACATCGCTGGGGCCGTGGAAGTCTCGTTCGGAGTAAGGAGCGCCGAGGCGTAGCTGGCCGTCGGGATTGAGATAGCGTTCGGGGATGCATAGATCGCCTGCCGATTCAACGATGAGAAGATCGGGATGAATGCCGGCATCGAACTCGAGTCGATAGGTAGTGCAGCGCGGGATGACCACATAGTCAAACGGCTTAAACGGTACGATGCCCTGCGGCGTATGCAGGTTGCCTCGTCCATGATGGACGAAGAAGATTTCATCACATGAGGCGTTGCGGAAGAGTTCTTTCTGGGTATCGCCGGGTCGGCATCGGCTGATCGTCACATCCTTATTGGTCATCAACGGCAAGCGGCCGTTGATGATGTCGCCCCGGACGGGGATGTTCTTGCTCTTGAGATGGTGATGCCTGAGCATCTCGCCTTCGACGATCTCCATCGGCATGATGCCTGCGGGTTCGACCTTGCAAACACGGGTAGGAGGCTTCAGGTGGTAGCAGATCGAATAGGCCCGCTCGAAGCCGACCGTGGAGACTACTTCTTCGTAATACAGGCCTTCGTTTTTAAAGCCCGGCGTGACCTTGTGTTCGATATGGTGTTTGCTGGGGATCGAGCCGCGGTGGAGATAGTGTGGCATGTGAGGTACTCCTCGATAATTCTTTGATATTCTACAAAGCCAGCCTTCTGATAGCGAAGATCAGTCAGAAAGGTTCTCAGCAAGTCAACAGGAAATAAAGTCTTGGTTCAAGTGAATAGCGGGAATAAGCTGGCCTTGCATGGTGTTAAGGTTGGATAGTGATGAAGTAGCGGGTTCACATGAATGATGCTACTCCATGGCGTCATGAAAGGGCCAGAGGAAACAATGAGACAACGAGGTATCGGCCGATCAGCGTTTACACTCATTGAACTGCTTGTGGTTATCGCGGTGATAGCCCTGATCATGGCGATGCTGCTGCCGGCCATCCAGAGAGTGCGTGAAGCCGCCAACAAGATGATCTGTGCCAGCAACCTGAGGCAGATATGCCTTGCGGCACACGATTATCACAACGACTACAATAGAATGCCGCCCGGCTACATTGGTTCACTGGGGCCTCGAGACTTGAACCTGGCATCACCGTTCGAGAAGAATCCCTGGGTGGGCACCTTGTCATTTCTGTTGCAGTACGTTGAGGAGGATAACACCTTCAAACAAATAGTACAGACTCCCAGGATGTTCGATCCACGATCAACGCCTGACGCCACTGGTCCGGCATGGTGGCAGGATGCGTTCAATCTGAATCAGGTGGCGACGAAGAAGATCAAGCTGTTTCTTTGCCCTTCGGATAACATGGATACTGATGACATTACTTACAACATCTACATGGCGTTTCATCAGTGGTATGATGGCTCACTCATCAACTACTTCTTTGGTATCCGCTTTGACGACGAAGAGTTTTCGCCGGGACAGTCGCTGACAGCCGGGGGCGGTCGTGGTCTGGGCAGGACTAATTACGTCAGCGCCGGCGGCAGCATCGGCACCAATGTCTCGACGTTCTACCAGCAGTACACGGGAATCTTCAGCAACCGGAGCATGGTGTCCCTCGGCGTAGTTACCAACTTGGACGGCACCAGCAACACGATTGCCTTTGGCGAAGGAGTCGGCTCGTTTGCCAAGGACAGCAACGGCAACAATACCGGCAAACGCGACCGGGGTTGGAGCTGGATGGGAACCGGATCGATGGCTACTGCCTGGGGCCTGTTCAGCGCCCGAACTAAAGCAGACTGGTTCACCTTCGGCAGCAGACACATCGCCGGGGCCCAATTCGCCTTTGCTGATGGATCGGTGCGAACCATCAGGTAC
>DAOMFV010000045.1:0-38196 GCA_035430005.1 Gemmatales bacterium | reverse complement strand
GGAGGCATGTCAAATTCCTCTCTATGTCCCCTCTCCCCCGGAGGGAGAGGGGTTTTGGGGTGAGGGTGTCTGTTGAGAATGGTACTTAGTGTACAAAAACAACTTATCCGAGTGTATCAGGGCGGCAAGTGAACAGTGTGAAAAGTTAACATCACTCTCGTTCCCAAGCTCCGCTTGGGAACGCACTGCAACGCCGGCTCCGCCGGGCGTCAAGAGAAGTAACACCCTTCCCCGCTCTCGACTTCCGGCAGAGCCGGCGTTGCAGCCCGTCCCCGGTTAGAAACCGGGGACGAGAAGACACTCACACCCCGCCCCGGTCCAGGATACGCCCCAACCGATAGCGGCTGAACCGGAAGAGCAACCAGGTCGGCACCCATATCAAGATCAGGTTGGCCAGCAGGAACACGAAATAGAGGAGCGGCGAGGCGATGGCAAACTGCTCCCACGAGATCGGATCCCCCCGGAGGGATGCCAGGTCATGACGAGACTCTGGCCAGAAGCGGTAGGGAGCCAGAAGTATCTCAAACACCCGGAAGAAAGACGAACCAGGCATCAGCCTGAGTGAAGGGATCAGCAGGAAGATGACAATGAAGAGTACCCCCAACATCAAGCGGGCCTGGAAAGCTGTTTGAAAGACCATCGAGGCTGCCAGGCCCAGCATGGCAAAGAAGGCAAGCTGGCTAGCATAGACCAGCAGCATCGTCAACATTTTCTCCGGATCGAACAGGGTGGCGCAGATCGTCAACAGAAACGTTCCCAGCGCCAGCCAGCGGTAGCGCCAGATGCTGCCGAAGTAGAACTCGAGCAGAATATAGTTCCAGGAGAGTGGAGTTGTCAGCAGCGAGATCAGTGTTTGTTGTTTGCGCTCGGTCACCAGGGTGCCTGCGGCGCGGAGGGTGGCCAGGATCAGCAGCAGCGTCAGTAACACATGAGAACTCTCGATGTAGAATGCCATCGACTTGGCGATTTCCTCGAATTGCCCTTTCGGGCTAAGCCAATGAGCGATGAAGACCAACAACGGGATAGTAGAGAAGAGAAACGCAATAAAGTTTGCAAGATCGGGCGAAGGAAAATAGGTCTCCTTCCAGACGATGGGTCGATCTCCGCGCAGAGGTGGCTTGAAGAGCCTGTCGATCTGTGCGGGATAGTCAAGAACCTCCGGATCGTCTTGAGCGACCGGAGCCTGAACGGGTGCTAATTGGGGCGATGGACAAGAGGGGAGTGGCTGGTACTGTCGCTCTGATTCCGATTGGCTGAGGTCTTGATCCCGATCACGGCTGGAGATCGTATCAATGGCCCGGTAGAGCGTCATCCAGGAAAACAGGACATACCCTCCCACGACGATGATGACAGCAAGAATGACTCCCAGAATCCTGCCGCCCCCGCCTACAAAACCGATGGCAAAGGGGATCATCACCAAAAACGCGCTGAGAGTCGTCGCATAGGTACTGGCCACGGCTCCGCCCACGGTCTTGCACAGAGTTGAAGCACGAATGGCATGCATGCCGACGGTGAAGAGCAGCGTCAAAGCAATCAGGCTATGAACGATCAACTGTTCAAAGCTGATGCCGCCCAGCAGTTGCAGGATGGCGAGCACCGGCACGCCAGCCAGGAGGATCCCCAGCATTGGCACTAACCGGCTCATCATCTTGCCCAGGACGATTTCCCGTGGGGTCAGACACGTAGTGAGCAAGAGGGACAGGGTTCGCTGCTGACGTTCTTCGATGATGCCCCCAGCGACATACACCGGGGTAAGCACGAGGATCGAAATATATTGCAAGATCAGATAGTAACTAAACGCTTCGTAACAGAGGCCGGAGATTCTATTCTGCGTGAGTACTCCTCGGCCCATCACCAGGTAGAGCACCAGGAGTAGCCCAGCGGCATAGACCACCCGGGGAAAGTAGCTGCTTCCCTTGCGACTCTCGCGGATCAGGTCCCAGAAGAAGATGGGGCCGAACCACCCGCCCCGTTCAGAGGTGGGAGTCTGCGATTCAGATTGAAGTGCCTCCGTGGTCATGCTGCACAGTATGACAGGTGAAACTCGATTGAGCTAGCAAAAGCTCGACACTCGTCCCCTGCCGGGGACGAACTGCAAGTCCGGCTCTGCCGGACGTCAGGCAGAAGTGACGCATCTCTCCGCTCTCGACTTCCGGCAGAGCCGGAAATTCAGCCCGTCCCCGGTCGGAGACCGGAGACGAGTTGATACCATAACTTGAATGAGCGGCAAGCACCATGCTCCCCCTCACCCCCAACCCCTCTCCCTCCGGGGGAGAGGGGAGAAAACTTGCACAATCCTCTTTCACGAAAGTACACCTATGGCTAATGAACTCCCCCGCTGTTACTTTGACATTACTGCCGATGGCAAGCCCCTGGGCCGCGTGGTAATGGAACTCCGCAGCGACATCGTCCCCAAGACCGCTGAGAACTTCCGCGCCCTGTGCACCGGCGAGAAGGGCTTTGGCTTTGCCGGCTCCGGGTTCCACCGCATCATCCCCGCCTTCATGTGCCAGGGCGGCGACTTCACCAACCACAATGGCACCGGCGGCAAGTCGATCTACGGCGCCAAGTTCGCTGACGAGAACTTCACCCTCAAGCACACCGGCCCCGGCATCCTCAGCATGGCCAACGCCGGCCCGGGCACCAACGGCTCGCAGTTCTTCCTCTGCACCGTGAAAACCGAATGGCTCGACGGCAAGCACGTCGTCTTCGGCTCCGTCGTTGAAGGCATGGATGTGGTCAAGAAGATGGAAGCTCTCGGTAGCCGCAGCGGAGCAACGAGCGCTAAGGTGGTGATTGATAAGTGTGGGCAGTTGTAGAAAAATACCAGCCCGCAGCGCTAGCAAGGGAAGCGTCTCGCGGCGAATTGGCACACGCCACAAGAACTAATCAGGGAACGCTACACCTTGATGCAGCGTTCCCTTGCTAGCGCTGCGGGCTGGTAACACATCCAGAATTCCCAAAATAGTTGTACCCATTCCCTCTCGGCGCGGCATGATAGGTGATTAGTTCGCGATCACGCATTATGCCCGACATCCTTTCCTACCTTCGTTCCTTTCGGCACCTGATCCATTTGCCTGATGGCGATGGAGAGTTGTTACAGCGGTTTCGTGTGAAACGGGATGAGTTGGCCTTTGCTACGCTGGTGCAACGGCATGGGCCGATGGTGCTGGGCGTTGCTCAACGAATACTGGGGCAGAGCGATATTCTTGACGATGTCTTTCAGGCGACCTTTCTGGTGCTGGCCAAGCGGGGCAGGCACATGGAAACCTGGCCCAGTGTCGCAGGCTGGTTGGTGCAGGTGGCCCGGCGAACCGCCCTCCAGGCCCGTGCCAAATCGGCCCGACGAACTCGGCATGAACAACAGGCAGCAGCGATGACAACCACTTCAATGACCACTGAACCGGTGGAGGTCGTCAGCCAACGTGATCTCTCACGACTGCTCGATGCTGAACTCGCCAGGCTGCCGAGCAAGTACCGCACGCCGTTGGTGCTATGTCATCTCGAAGGACAGACCAAGGAAGAGACCGCCCGTCAGCTTGGCTGGCCCATCGGTTCCGTCTCGGGCCGATTGGCCCGGGGAAAGAAACTGCTGCAAGCCCGCCTGCTTCGACGTGGCATCGTTCCCGCCCTGGCGACTGGCATCTTCACCATGCCCACTGCCAACGCTCATCTGCCCAGCTTGTTGATTCAAGCGACCACCCTGCTGGCGACAAATGTAGTGCATCAAACTTCCCAGGTTCCCACCGGTACTGCCGTCGTGCTGGCTCAAGGAGTAATGACTTCCATGCTTATGACCAAAGTGAAATATGCCGCGGCGATCTTGCTGGTGCTGGGGTTGTGCCTGGGGACGGGAGCATGGGCCTGGCAGGGTCAGGGGAAACAGACTTCAGCTAAGCTCGAGGGGGTGAATAATGAAGGGAAGTCTGCAACAACCACAAGAAACACCACACCTGATTCCCTACTGAAAGAATTGCAAGGAACCTGGATAGTGGTGAATAGTAACGAGACGACTCTCGAAGCTATGAATGTCGGGATCAACAAAGGCACTCACTCTTACTTGTCGAATTTGAACGATCTCAAGAATTGGAAGTTCCGAGAGAAGCAAGTCTATATCGCGGATAACTGGTCACAATTAAGCGAGCTGCCCTCCATATTTATGCCCTTTGAAATCGACACCAGTACGACACCTGCCATGATCAAGATGGTGACACCAACTAATTCCCTATTCGGAACTATTGAGTTGAAAGAAGGCAAACTCCATGTCTGTCTCGCACAATCTGGAGCAATTCCCGGTAATGCGGCATCCAGCAAAGATGATCCAAATGCAGTGATGCAGAAAATGGTGAATCAGATTAAGTCAATGGAGAACAAAACCAATAGCTGGACCGTCATCCTCCGCCGTGCCACCGACTACGACCTTCTCGAAGGTATCTGGCGGAAGGAAGAACGCAACCTGGTGACAAACGAACTGACTTCCGCAGAAGAACTGATCTTCCGTAAGAACTATTTCGTGCGCCGCGACTATTTTGTACCCAGAGGAAGGCTGGGCCCGGCAACGTTTCAGAACGAGACCCAGCCTATGAAGTTTGAACTTCATGAAACGCTACAGCCCAAGGGAATCGATTGGGACATCAGAGAAACAGCTATTCTACCGCCAGGCATCGCTGGTATGGGTGGCGGGGACGGTGCAGCCGAGCCAAGTCCCGAACGGCTACTGGGCATCTATGCCTTAACCGACAATGAATTCAAATACGCCATCACCGGTATTGTGCCATTTGACAAAACCAATGATCGTTACGTCCCCAATCCCAAAGCGAGTGGTGCCATCCGGGCAAAGTCGTGGGACAGCCTGGAACGCAATCCCGTGCAAATCTACCGACGCACGGCCTACTCGCTCAAAGACGAGGGGAAATCGAACACCACGGCTCCCCCAGCTACTGGTGGTAACACAGGTAACCCCAACGACGCTGCCAAGCCCGCTGGCGATAGCACTTCGCCCAAGCTGCTCGACCTCCGGCAGCAACGCCTGAAGCTTGCTCAGGAACGACTGGCTCTATGGAAAGAGGCTGTTGCGGCAGGTCATCCTAAATCGTTGATGTACGATGAATGGAGAAGTATTTCCCAACAACTCCTCGATGCCCGCCTGGCATTGACCACCGACAGGGATGCAAAGGTACGGGCCATGGAAGAACACTTGCTTGTGCTCAAACAAATCGATGACCGTTTAGAATCGGGATACAAGTCAGGTTCAAAGACTAAAGACGAACTGCTTGCCGCCCAGCTTCGCCGCATCGAGTTCGAGATTCAGTTGCAGGAATTGAAGGAGAAACGGTAAAGGTTGCCCGGCCCCCATAGCCTCTGCCCCTTCCAGTTCCGATACTACTCTTTTGGTTTGACCGTTTCCATCAGAGGCTGAGTCGAATGCGCGCAGGTATTGTCGGATTGCCTAACGTCGGGAAGAGCACGCTGTTCAACGCACTCACCTCGTCCAAGACAGCACAAGCAGCAAACTATCCGTTCTGTACTATCGAACCGAACGAAGGAGTCGTCAGCATCCCGGACGACCGCCTCGCCCGGATCAGCAAGTACATCGTCCCCAAGAAGCTGGTGCCCACCGCCCTTCGCCTCGTCGATATAGCCGGCATCGTCAAAGGGGCCAGCGAAGGTCAGGGACTGGGCAACAAGTTCCTCAGCCACATCCGCGAGGTCGATGCCATCCTGCAAGTGGTTCGCTGCTTTGAAGACCCCAACGTCATTCACGTGGCTGGCGAAGTCAATCCGCTCAATGATGTTGAGGTCATCGAGATCGAACTGATGCTCGCTGACATCCAGACACTGGAAGCAGCCCTCTACAAAGCCGAACGCACCGCCAAGAGTGGCGACAAGGAGGCGGTTCAGCGTGTGGTCGCCATCAAGCAGTGCCTGGCACAGCTCGCCAAGAATGAACCGCTCCGCAAACTGAAGCTCAGCGACGACGATGAGAAGGCTATCTCCAGCTTCGGGCTGCTGACTGCCAAGCCGATTCTCTATGTGGCCAATGTCGATGAGAACGATCTGGAAGGCAAAGGGCCGATCGTGCAGAAACTGCGCGACTATGCCGCCTCCATCGGGGCCAGCGTGGTGGCTGTGTGTGCCCGCATCGAAGCGGAGATCGCAGAGCTGGGTGAATCCGACCGGGAAGAGATGCTGACCTCGCTCGGGGTGACGGAACCCGCCCTGGCTGTGCTGGCCCGTGCAGCTTACCAGGTGCTGGGGTTACAGACCTACTTCACCGCCGGCGAAAAGGAAGTGCGTGCCTGGACGGTGCCCGTGGGTGCCACTGCCCCGCAAGCAGCGGGCGTGATTCACACTGACTTCGAGAAGGGCTTCATCCGGGCTGAGATTTATTCGCTCGATGATCTGGAGAAACACCAAAGCGAAAGCGTGATTCGTTCAGCAGGCAAGCTACGGACGGAAGGTAAGCAGTACGTCATGAAGGATGGGGATATTTGTCACTTCTTGTTTAACTAGTGCATGTATTGGTGTTCATACTCGGCATGGTGGGTGCCACTGTTTGCGTGTAACAATCATCCAACATCTTGTTATTAAAACAAGAAGTCGGAGACGTGGCAGGGGTCAGCGGTACTCCGCTGCCCCCTGCGGATCGTGCAATACCTTCGTCAGCTTGCAGGGGGCAGATGAGTACATCTGACCCCTGCCACGACTATTCTCGTTTGGTTGCGGCGAAGCTGCGCTGGGTACTCACGCTAACAGTGCTGGCCCAGCATGGTTACGCCGAGTACGGCGAACCCATGGCACCCAAATCACAAACCACTAGGCCGGCACGCTGACAAACTCAGTCTTGCGCTGGATGCGTTTCATCAGGCCTGCCAGCACGCGACCGGGGCCGATTTCGTAGAAGGTGCCCACGCCTTCGGCGAGCATGTTGCGCATCGTCTCTTCCCAGAGAACGGGACTGAGGACCTGCTTCACCAGCAACTGCTTGATCTCAGCCGGGTCGCTGTGGGGCTTGGCATCGACGTTCGACCAGACGGGGATGCGGGGAGTCTTGAACTCCACGGTGGCCAGCGCCGCTGCCAACTGTTCATCGGCTGGCTTCATCAGCTCAGTGTGGAATGCACCTGCCACACTCAAGCGGACGATCTTGGCTCCTGCTGCTTCAGCGAGCTTGATCGTTTCTTCGACCGCTTCGGTATTTCCGGAGATGACAGTATTACCTGGACAAAGCAAGTTGGCGATCTTCACCAACCCCTTGCTGCTGGCCTGTTGACAGAACGCTTCGACCTGGGCTACTTCAATGAGAAGGATGCTGGCCATGGAACTGGGCGTTGCTTTGGCCGCAGCCTGCATCGCCTGGCCACGCTTTTGCACCAGGCGCACGCCATCCTCAAAGGAGAAGGCCCCGGCAAAGGCGAGTGCTGTATATTCCCCGAGACTCAGGCCTGCGGTGTGCGAACACTCATCAATCACTGCCTGCTTCTCAGCCTTAAGTTTCTCGAGTGCCGCAAAGCTGGCGACGAAGATAGCGGGCTGACTGACATCGGTAGCAGTCAGCCGTTCTTCCGGGCCGAACGCACAGAGACTGAAGAGATCGTACCCCAGCACCTCGCTGGCCCGGTCGAAGAGTTCCTTCGCCGCGGGGAGTTGGGTGCAAAGGTCCTTGGCCATGCCCACCGCTTGGGCACCCTGACCGGGGAAGAGAAAGGCGAGTGAGGGCATCTGTGCTCCATTTAGCCCCCGGCTCTTCAAGCGGGGGGCGTTGTCATTGCAAGTTCAACACATTCAGTTGTATTGAGAGGGTCTAATACCTGATGAACAACATCAACAAGGAAAAGAGAGCATTTCTCCGCATGGTCCACCCCCGGCTTGAAGAGCCGGGGGCTAAATAGTCTTACCCGGCATAGCTCTTCTGTGCCGCGGTGATGGCTGAGCCCAGTGTCACGGGATGGCCCATTTCCTTGAGCACCATTTCCAGGCCGGAGAGAGCTGCGAGCACATCGAAGAAGTCGCAGTAGCCCATGTGGGCCAGACGGAAGATCTTGCCAGCAAGCTGATCCTGCCCGCCGGCGATCTTGAGGCCATACTGCTTCTCAGCCTTGCTGAGGAGCGCTTTACCATCGATGCCTTCGGGCACCTTGACCGCTGTCAGACCATCAGCGGGTGGGTTGGCATACAGTTCCAGGCCCAGGGCAGCGATGCCGGCACGGGTGGCAGCAGCAAGCTTGGCATGACGCTTCCATACGTTCTCGATACCTTCCGCACGCAGCTTCTGCAGACTGACCCGCAGAGCACGGATGAGGGTATGAGCAGGAGTAAAGGGCGTGTCAGGGTCTTTCAATTTGCTCAAGTATTTCTTCAGATCGAGATAGAAGCCACTAACGTTCTTGTTCTCTTCGATCTTCTTTTTGCCCTTGGGGCTGACAGCCACGAAGGCCAGGCCCGGAGGCAGCATCAACGCCTTCTGTGAACCAGTACACATGAGGTCGATACCCCAGGCATCCATTTCGCAGGGCATGGTCACCGCACCGCTGATAGCATCAACGATCAGCACGGCATTGGTCTTGGCAACGACGGCACCGATGGCTTGCAGATCATGCTTGACGCCAGTGCTGGTTTCGGACTGCACGACGCAGACGGCCTGCACATCGGGATTCTCTTTGAGAGCCTTTTCAATCTGAGCAGCGGTCACAGCCTGACCGTAGGGAGCGGTGACAGCCACGACTTCGACGCCATGAGCCTTCCAGACGTTGTGCCAGCGTTCGCCGAACCGGCCGGCATAGGCAGCGATGGCCTTACCGCCACGGGGGACTGTGGAAACCTGGGCTGCTTCAACGCTGGCGGTGCCGGAACTGGTGAGGACGCAGACATCGCCGGTGGTGCGGAAACAGTACTTCAATCCATCGAGCACCTCACTGAGAATCGCCTTTGCTTCGGGGGTGCGGTGGTACTGCACCGGCTTGGCCAGTTCCAGCAGAGTCTCTTCAGGAACAGGCGAAGGGCCGGGGGTCAACAATCGAAACTTGAACATGCTTACTCCAGGAGTTATCACTTGGCTATACTACGGGAGAGTACCGGTGAGAGAGGGGCCGGGCCGCAGCAGTTGATACCGAACAGATGTTCGGTGTAAGGAGAGTTTATGGGTGCGATGCCGTTGTTCCAGAGTGATATCCCCGGCTATGCACGCCGTCAGGGGAAAGTCCGAGATGTGTACGACCTTGGCGACCGGCTCGTCATTGTCGCCAGCGATCGCCTCTCCGCTTTTGACTGGGTGATGCCCACGCCCATCCCCGACAAGGGCCGCATCCTCACCCAGTTGTCGCTCTTCTGGTTCAACCTGCTGAATGTTCCCAATCATGTGATCAGCACTGATCTCAATGACATGGGCAAAGCGTTTGTCAAACAAAAGGAACAACTCGCCGGTCGTACCATGATGGTGAAGAAGGCGACTGTCGTCCCCATCGAATGTGTTGCCCGTGGCTACCTCGCCGGCTCCGGGTGGAAGGAATATCAGAAGAGTCAAACGGTGTGTGGCATCCCGCTACCTGCTGGATTGCAGCAGGCCAGCCCCCTGCCCCATCCCATCTTCACCCCTGCCACCAAAGCTGAAACGGGCCATGATGAGAACATCAGCTACGAAGTGATGGCCAAGACTGTGGGCGAGAAGCTGGCTAATACGTTGAAGCAAAGCACCCTTGATATCTACACCAAAGCCGCTGCCTATGCTCTGAGTAAAGGGATCATCCTCGCCGACACTAAGTTCGAGTTTGGCACGCTGCCCGATGGCGAGATCATTCTGATTGATGAAGTTCTCACCCCCGACAGTTCCCGTTACTGGCCCAAGGCCAGCTATTGCCCCGGCATCAGCCCGCCATCTTATGACAAGCAGTTTGTAAGAGACTGGCTGGAAACGACAACATGGGATAAGAACAGCCCGCCACCGGCACTGCCAGATGAGGTGGTGGCGAAGACACTAGCTAAGTATGTGGAGGCGTATGAGGTGTTGACGAGGAAGCGGTTCAGCGAGAGTCACTCATGACCTTGTCCCGCCGTTCCAAGCTGATCCTCCAAATCGTCGTCACGCTACTGGTCGTCGCCTTCGTCACGTATGCCTTCTGGACGCCGTTGCAGCAGATCGCTCATCATGAGGTGACGTGGAACTATGGCTACCTGGCCTGTGCGGGAGGTGTCTATCTGCTGGGGCTGAGTTGTTCCATGTCGTTCTGGTGGCTGTCGCTCCTTAGCCTCGGTCAACGTCCGGTGCCAATCAGGGTGCCCTGGTCGTACTTCGTCGGGCATCTGGCCAAGTATGTGCCGGGCAAGGCGCTGGTGGTGCTGCTGCGAACGGTGCTCGTCAAAGGCCCTCACTGTCGGATTGAAGTCGCTGCGGTCACTGTCGTTTACGAAACCATGGTCTTCATGGCTGTCGCTGCGGTTCTTGCTGCGTTTGTCGTGCTGATCCAGGGTCCGCTTGGCGAACACTTGAACTATGTGCATGTCGCCCTGCTGCTGGCTGGTGCGGTGCCGCTTGTGATCCCGTCGATCTTCAATGCCATCATGGAACGGTTGACCGCCCCACTTCGCAAACTGCCTGATGGTACCCAGGCTCCCTTTCCCAAGCTCGACATGCGTATTCTGACGCTGGGCATCTTTTTGCAGGCAGCCTGCAATGTGCTCGTCGGCACCAGCCTGGCTTTCGTCGTTCTCTCCGTTCGACCTGATGTGAACCCCTGGCCGATGTTGCCCGAACTGGTGGCCAAGCTCGCTGCAGCCACGGTTCTGGGGTTCGTCATTCCGACACCCGCTGGGCTGGGTACCCGTGAGTGGGCGATCATGGTGCTGCTGCAGGATCAGGTCGGTGCCGACTATGCTGCTCTTATTGCACTGCTCACCCGGCTGACCTGGCTCGTCTCGGAATGCACCATCGTGGCGCTGCTCTATCCGTTTCGTAACCTCGGCAACGAGCGATAGGGCGAAAGCGTCGTAGCAGTCATTTCATATCCTGATCTCTCTGCCATCCTTTGAGGAACTGAGGTTGCTTAGCTGGCTCCGAGATCTTGACCCTACCACCCGGCGAAACTTCGTCCTGGAACTGCTCTTCGGGATCGGAACCGGCGTGCTAAGCGGATTGATCCTCGTGGCCCAAGTCGTCGCTGTCGGCAGCCTGGGGGATAAAAGCCAATCAGCTACCATGATGGTGGCAGCGCAGCCGGCCCTGGCATTGCTGCTGCCTCTTTGGGCAATGGTTGCCCGGCATTACCGCCTGTTCGATCTCGTGCTCATCGGCGGCACCCTGCGCGCACTGCCCCTGCTGGCTGTCGGCTGGATTGATCAGCCCTGGCAACTCGCTATCGTCGTAGTGCTCTACTATCTGCTCGGCGGCCCAGCCACGCTGGCGATTCCCGCACTCTACAAGTACGCCTACCCGGACAAGCATCGGGGCAAGATCATCGGCATCCTCAAGATGGTGCAAAATGGCATCACAGTGCCGGTGCTGATTGGCGTTTCGCTGTGGAGCGACATCGAACCCACTGCCTATCAACTCGCCTATCCCATTGGTGGTTGTCTTGGCCTGTTAGGTGTGATCGCCTACCAGTTCCGACGCATCCCCAGCGATAATCCCCAGGCAAGACGAACACTCAGCGAATCGCCCAGTTGGTCTGGCATGCAGCACGTGCTCAAGATCGATAGGCAGTTTCGACTGTTTCAGGCGACGATCTTTCTAACCGGTGCCGGGTTTCTGCTCAGTAGAGGTGTCTGGCTCTATCTGCTGAGAGATCACTTTCATCTGTCGCAGTTCTTCATCACGCTACTGGTGATGATCTTTCCGGTGATTCTGGGTGGCATCACTTCACCGTTCTGGGGCTGGTTGATTGACAAGACCTCGCCGGTGGCAGGCCGCATCGCCTTTGCCTTGATGGGCATCCCCGCCTACCTGGCACTGTTCGCCAGCTTCTATCTCGATTGGTTGATTCTCGCTTTTATCGGTGCAGCCTTCCGTGGTGTCGTCCTTGGCGCTGCGGAAGTGGCGACGACGACCGGCAATCTCTACTTCGCTGAGAAGCCGGAGCGGGCTGCGCTCTACGAGAGTATCAGCTCCGTGTTCCAGGGCATTCGTGGCATGTCGATGCCGCCGCTCGGTTGGGCTCTCTACCAGAGCCTGCTCGTTCTGGGTTGGACGACTTCGCTGGTCTTCCTCATTCCCATGGTCTTCAACGGCTGGAGCCTCTGGATCGCCTGGGGACTATGGAAGGATGAACAGCAGGAACGGCATTGTGAGGCGAAGGAACATGAGCTGCCAATAGAAGTTGATGAATGATGACTTCTTTGTGTCTTCTTTGTGTCTTTGCGGTTGAAATACGATTGAACCACAAAGACACAAAGGAGACACAGAGCTACCTTCCACGCGCCGCAATCTCAATCGTCTTCCCGATCTTTCCCCCCTCCACAATGTGTGCCTGGTTATACAGTGCCACTGTGGGGCAGATATGCATCGGTATCGCATACGTCACCATGCCCGGCCTCCATCTGTCGGCCTGATCAGTCTCGACAACATAGTGCTCCTCGTTGTGCAGCGTACACTTGGCGGTCTCCAGACCCACCAGATGCACCCGTTGGCCGAACGGCGAATCGCTGGCGATGGCTTTGGTGCCCACATCGAATGTCACTAGCTTCGGCCCGGGTCGGCTTATACACCGCACTAGCACTGCCGCTGCCGGTTCGAAGCCGAGTTCGGGATACTTCTGGCCATAACCGGCGTCATGAAGAATACAAGTGCCTGGGGAGAGCGATACCTGGGGATCGGTAATTTCATGAGCATAGAGCATGAACGATGGTGTGCCGCCGAGGACGATCTCTAGTGGCGCGGATGAATGTGCCTGCAAACGAGACCGTAGTTCCGCCCCGCGTTGATAGGTCTTGTGTATCTGCGCCTGACGATCCGCAGGTTGCAGCGACGTGTTATGGCCATCGTAAAGATGCAGACCGGCCAACTGTAGATACTTCAGTTGCTCCAACAGCGGATGCACCGACTCCCCCGAAGTCAGGCCGGTACGATCCTGCCCGACGTTGAAATCGAGAAACAGTCCGATTCGTACCCCCATCGATCCCGCCAGTTGATCGAGTTGCTGGATTATCTCTCGATCATCGCCCAGCACATTGAACTGCGTCTTCGGAAACCGCTTGGCCAACTGACATACCCGCTGCTGGTTCGGCCCCACCATCGGGTAAGCGATCAACACGCTGTCCGCCCCGCACTCAGCGAGCACCTCCGCCTCCCGCAGCGTGGCACACTTGTGTTTGGTGATGCCATGCTCCTGATAGAGCTGGGTGATCTCCCGAGTCTTGTGCGTCTTCATGTGGGGGCGCAGTCGTTGAGGCGAACATGCCAGGGCGAGCATGCGTCGTAGATTGGACTGGACCGTGGCCCAACCGATGAGCAGGCTGGGGGAAGAAGTTGAGGTGGGATCAGTCAGCCTGAAGGTGTGCATGATTGTCTTTCGTAAGAAGTTGTCAGTTTTTAGTTGTCAGTTGTCAGTAAGACCAAGCCCTGATTTATGACAACTGAAAACTGATAACTGACAACTTGTCTTCTATTCTAGCTCCTGGCTTCTGGCTTCTGGCTCCTATTGGAATACCATTCACTCAAGATAACAAAACCGAGAGCGAACACCACCATGCCCACCAAAGGCGAACAGTTTGCCGGCGTCAGCGTCGCCATGATTACCCCTTTTCTTCATGGCGAGGTCGATTACCCTGCCCTCTTGAAACTCGTCGATTGGCACATCGAACAAGGCACTGATTGCCTCGTTCCTGTCGGTACCACCGGCGAAGCTCCCACGCTGGGACACGATGAACATGAGAAAGTGATCGCTGCTGTCGTCGAACATGCCAACAAACGCATCAAAGTGATGGCAGGTACCGGCTCCAACTCGACTCGGGAAGCGGTGCGGTTGACCAAGTTCGCCCAGAAGACCGGGGCAAACGGCGCACTCATGGTCGGCCCCTACTACAACAAGCCGACCCAGGAAGGCTACTATCAGCACTTCAAAGCGGTGACCGAAGCCAGCGACCTGCCCATTGTTCTCTACAACATCCCCGGCCGCACCGGTTCCAACATCCTGCCCGAAACCATTTGCCGCATCGGCGAACTCAAGAGTGTCGTCGCTGTCAAAGAAGCGACCGGCTCCCTCGACCAAGCGTCGCAAATCGTCTGTGGTTCCAACCTCACCATCCTCAGCGGCGACGACAGCCTGACCCTGCCCCTCATGAGCATTGGCGGCCGAGGCGTGGTATCGGTGGTCGGCAACATCGTCCCCCGAGATTTGAAAGCTCTCGTGAAGGCCTTCAATGATGGTAAGATTGCCGAAGCCCAAACCTGGCACCGTAAACTCTTCCCGCTATGCCGTGATCTGCTGAGCGTTGCTACTAACCCGATTCCGTTGAAGACGGCTATGAAGTTGCTGGGCCGAGATCGTGGCGAGTTTCGTTTGCCGATGTGCGCCGTCGATGCAGCGGGCGAGGCGAAGATTCGGAAGACGTTGGTGGAGTATGGATTGATGAAGTAGTTGGCTTTGTGGCACTGCTTTCGGTACTCCGAAAGCAGTGTTGAAATGTTTATTCATCGTACGATTTTTACTGCTTGGCGAGTAAGTAATGTGTGCCACGCTCTGATTCGTAATAGATGGGGCACCAGGCTAGTATCGCTATCATGAATCGCTAACGGTTTGTTCAAAACACAAAAAGGATCGTGTATGAGGACCTGCCCGAAATGTGGAACCGCTACTTCGGTATGGACCAGCAGCGTGATCTCAGGTGTCTGCCAAAAATGCAATGCAGTTGAAGCTAAATCACGTGCTGAAACTGAACGCAAGGCCAAAGAAGCTCGCAAAGCTCAAGAATTACATGAACTATCACTTAAGCGCGAAGCTGAGGCCCTGCGACTTCAATTGGAAGAGGAGGAGGCTGGGAAAAAGTACCTGGCTGCTCGACGGGGTGAAGCATCCCAAAACGATCTAAGAAAGTATGAAGCTGAGGGCTATCTCATTGCTGGAAGCAAACTAATCGAATGTCCCGTCTGTGGGCACAATCGCTTTCATTCGAAGAGAATCATGATGAATACACAGCTGGCTACTGTCCTTCATATCGATTGGTCAGACAACACAGCAGACACACGCATCTGCAAGAATTGTTCCCATGTGTTGTGGTTTGCACGATAGTCAGCCACATCATCCGTTGAACATTCAGCATTTTACACCCACGCCACAGGGTCAGGACTGAGCATAATCATGCCCCTGACTCGGCTTACCCGTGGCCCCGTTTAGAGTCACGGAGCGACAGCAGGTGAATAGCCGTGTGTGAGCGAAGCGAAACGCACGGTGGAATCAGGGTGTCTGTAGTAGCCACGTTAGCGGCGGGACATCGTGGGAAGAGTATTGCCGCTACGCGGCTGGCGATTTGCCTGTCATCCTCCGTGGGCTGCGCCCACGGCTATTCAAATTGCGCCGCTCTGCGGCTTTGCCGGTTGCCGGGACATTCCCACTCACGCCCAGTCGAAGAGAGAACTCCAATCGACATCTCCCAGCAGGCTGACCGAATCGCCGGCGATGTCCATAGCGCTCGATGCTCCGGAGGCAATGACTTCAACCACACTGGAGACATCGAAGTCGAGGTTGCCGGAAAAGAAGGTCTCGCCGACGAGGTTGTGCATACCGGAGTAGTCGCACACTTCGCCTGCTGTGGTGTGGATGCGTTCAAAGTCGGGCATGCTGGCATAGATGACGTAGGCCCAGCAGAGGTAATCGATACTGAGAGCATGGTGTAGAGCGGTCTCGCGAATCTGTTCCGGGGTATAGTGTTCCCGCTTGCCGTACTTCTTTTTCAGTTCCGGACCGAGCCTGGTGATGTAGCTGGCGACGGCCTTCTTTTTCCCAACCGTCATTTTGGTTTCGCAGGTTTTGGCGGTCGAGACACCGACCGGGGTGTAGGCAAAGCCATAGATTTCTGGTTCGTTACTGGCGGGCATAAGGCATCTCGACGAGTAGGGTTAGCTAATAATTCGATACAGAATGGTCGGGATTGCCATTGTTGAGGCAGAATCATGGGAGTTCAATCATTTGCTCGGCAGCCACGCTGAAGCGTGAACACCAACACATGTGAAACTATCTTGTCTCCGCTCCATCACGACGGAGCGTGACGTCTACCATCATCCCTGCATCCAGAGCTTCCTATCCAAGATGCGGTAGTTGAGCGCTTCGGTAACATGCTGCGGGGCGATGGTGAATTGACCGTCCAAATCAGCAATGGTACGTGCCACCCGCAGGATGCGGTCGTGTGCTCGGGCGGAGAGGCCGAGGTTCTCGACGGCGGATTTCAGGATATCCTGGCAGCCGGTGTCGAGGACGCAGTGTTGCCTGATTTGCCTGCTGCTCATGCGGCCATTGAGTTTGAGGCCGTCTTTGCCGAAACGTTGGTGCTGCACAGTCCTGGCCCGTTGCACTTGTTCCCGCAGTTGTCCGCTGCCGGTGCTTTCTTTGGTGACAGGGGCATTCAGGTCAGCGAAGGGGACGGCAGGCACTTCGACGTGGAGATCAATACGATCCAGCAGCGGGCCGCTGATCTTGCCGACGTAGCGTTCGATAAGGGGCGGAGCACACTTGCAGGGCTTGCGGGTATCGCCGAGGTAGCCACACGGACAAGGGTTCATGGCTGCGACGAGGATGAAGTGAGCGGGGAATGTCGAAGCCCGTAATGCCCGGCTGATCGTTACCCTGCCCTCTTCGAGCGGTTGCCTCAGCACTTCCAAAGTAGTGCGGTTAAACTCCGGAAGCTCGTCGAGGAATAAGACGCCGTGATGAGCGAGGCTGATCTCCCCAGGTGTAGGTGTTGAACCACCTCCAACTAAACCGGCGTTACTGACCGTATGGTGGGGCGAACGATAGGGACGTTCGGTGAGTAGAGCTTTACCAGGAGTGAGCAGGCCCATGGCTGAATAGATGCGAGTCGTCTCCAGGCTTTCGCCGGGGGTCAGTGGTGGCAGAATGGTCGAAAGCCTGCGGGCCAACATTGTCTTGCCGCTACCTGGTGGGCCTGACAATAGAACGTTATGGGCACCGGCAGCGGCGATCACCAGCGCCCTCTTGGCATAGTCCTGCCCACGCACATCGGCAAAGTCGACATCATACCGATTGAAATCCTTCGCCAAGTCACCAATGCCGGAGGGCATCGGTTCGATCTCCAGGTGCCCGGCAAGGAAGCTCATCGCTTCAGCCAACCCGCTAACGCCGTAGACTTGCACATCTTCGACGACGGAGGCTTCACGGGCATTGGCAGAAGGAACGATCAGCCGTTTGAGGCCCTGCTGTTTGCAGGCGAGGGCCATAGCCAAGGCCCCTTTGATGGGACGCATGCTGCCATCAAGGGCCAGTTCGCCGACGATAGCAATGTCGTTCATATCATCAGCGGCGAGTTGACCGGTACCGATGAGCATGCCAATAGCGATCGGAAGATCGAATGAACCTGCATCCTTCTTTAGGTCAGCGGGGGCAAGGTTGATGACACATCTGCCGGTCGGTCGCTGGAAGCCAAGGTTGGCCAAGGCGCGTTCGATACGATGAGTGCTTTCTTTGACTGCCGCCTCGGGCAGTCCCACGAGGATGGTCTTGGGCAACCCGGCTGCTACGTCTACTTCCACTTCGACAGGAATCGCATCGATCCCCACGAGGGCGAAGGTCTTGAGTTTCGCAAGCATATTGAAATAGTCCTCACCTTGCCTGGCTGACCAGGCGAAAGGGTGTGGGGTAAAACCATTTATTTAATGGGCGCTCCCGGTATCACCGGCAGGATCTTTTCATTCCCCCTGGGAATGTCCTTCTCGCCGACAGCCTTCTTGGTTTCTTCCTGCTTGAAGGTAATCTCTCCTTCGACTTTGGGAATCAAGATGGTATCGCTGACGTAAGGCGAAGCCTGTCGCAAGCCTTCTTCCGATTTCCAGAAGATGGTGGCACCTTTCTCATGCACATCGATCCTGGTGATTTCGATCTTGGTCAAACGGATTCTTGGCTGATAGACGTTGCCTACGTAGATCACCATCTGCGTCTTCCAATCGATCGATTTCACGGCGAAGTACTCGGCTAGCTTTTCCGAAGCTCTTCGATCAGCTTCGGGCTCACGAGAATCAAGCCCAATAGCCTTGGCAGCGTCTTTGCCATTGCGAATGATGAGCTTGCCGGCATCGTTGCCGACTTGCATGGCCTGTGGTTGAAAGCGATTCGTCCGAGCAATGGGTTTAAGTTCGGTAAAGACGTTCAGCGGCGCGGCTCCCAGTGTCTGCATGGTGCCAATCCACAACTCCTGCCGCCTGGCATCGCCTTCGCCTTTGCTGAGAACCTTGCCATCGACCTTGACACGTTGGCCGACATTGAGTGCCAGCAGCGTCTCGAAGCCGGGGGCATGCACGACATACTGCACTACTTTGCCGGTAGCAGCATCCTTGAACACCACTCGGAACGGAGCATATCCCGCCGGGACGCCGATACGCCCTGAACCGGCGAAGTAGTCGAGAATCCCTTCGAGATTCTGAGGCTTGGTGGTTTCCTGGTCATACCAGGGCTTACCTATGCCCAGCTTAAGGACATCATCCTCAGGGGCAATCAGCAGGCCGATGAGTAGCACGAGAGACATGGGCATCTCACAGTAGAAACAATCCCGTTAGAGTATTGTGTCGGCGAAGTCGCCCGGATGCAATGGCTGAACAGCCGGAAACGTAGTTTTCTGATCCGAGATGAACATCACGCCCCGGTTCGGTGTCAGTTAAGCTGAACGAATCGTAAGGGGTCACCCAGAGAAGAACCCCTGGATGAGGTCCGGACGACACTTGCCCTTTTGCATGATGCGCTTATACTTTCTTTCCCGAATTAGGGGACGTAGCTCAATTGGTTAGAGCACCGGCTTGTCACGCCGGAGGTTGCGGGTTCGAGCCCCGTCGTCCTCGTTAGCAAAATGCCCTCGGTGCCTGTTCATGCAGGAATCGAGGGCTTTTTAGTTGGTGTTCCAAGGTCCAATACAAACTACTTCTTAAGAAATGTCGCTCGCCAGACGGGGCGACCTTCCTTGCGGGCCTTTCTTTCAAAATTGGTCGCTGGTTTGGTGGGATCATCGGTCTCTTCTTCCCGGCCGATTTGTACCGGCACGAGTTCAGGCCGGGCAGCGAGGATGGTGAGCATCACCTGGTAGTATTCCGCCACATCGGTCGCCAAATACAAATGACCGCCCGTCTTGATCACTCTGGCGGCGTGAAGGGCAAAGTCCTCATTGAACACCCGGCGCTTACGGTGCTTCTTCTTCCACCAGGGATCGGGAAAGTAGACATGCACCGCGTCAAGCGACTCAGCAGCCAGGTGTTGGGCCAGCAATCGACCGGCATCGCCGCTGGCTACTTTGAGGTTGTACCATTTGCGCTTGGCGATGCGATTGGCAACATAGAGTTGCAGGCCCCGATCGATTTCGATGCCCAGATAATTGCGTTCCGGATGGGCCGGGCCGATTTCGACAAGGAACGCCCCTTTGCCGAAACCGACTTCGAGCTCCACAGGCTGCTGATTGCCGAACAGGACCGACAGATCAAGGAGTTGGCCGGCTTCGGGGAGAGTGAATAGATAGGGAGTCAGCGCTTCGATCGGGAGCTTCACGGTGTTGCGGACACTCACGTTGCACCTTCCGTGGAACTGGCACCGGCAGCAGGAGTAAAGGGCATCCCAATGAGCGTCCCTTCGAAAACCATTTTCTGCTGAACGAAACCCTGTACAGCAAAGATATTCTGGCGACGGTTGACCTTGATTGCCTTGCCGACCATCCAGAAGCGATCACCGATCTTCACCTGGCCGCGGAAACGCACCTCCTCCATGCCCGAAAAGACAATGAAGCTTCCTGCCACCAGGAGGTGCTTTTTGGAATAGAGACCTATTAGTTGTGCCGCCGCTTCGCACATGATCACCCCTGGCATCAGAGGGAAACCGGGCATGTGGCCACGCACCCAGAACTCATCATCGGTCACGTCTTTGTAGCCAACAATGAGATTGCTTGCAGTATCGATGTGGACAATAGCACTCAGCTGCTGCATCTCGAACCGCTGCGGATTGATCTCATTGATCTGGTTGACGTCCATGAGAATTCTACCATCATCCACCGTGCTTATGTCAAACATCAATTCAGAAGGCATCAGGGCGACCTCAGGAGGGCAATACCGGCGGCGGAGTGGTGTGAAGTCACTCTGTAAGATTGAACGGGTAAATTAGAAGAAACCACGCCATAAGGCGAGGGCTAAGGGGCGAGCATCTCGATGACTTGGGATAATTCAGAGATCATCACCACAGGGCGGAGGGCCTTGTCGGCAACCATTTCCGGCGAGGCTTTTAGAGATGTACTATCCCCAGTGTAGAGACAAGTCAGGAAGCCATGCTTGCGGGCCGGGCTCAGGTCATTCGCCAGGTCATTACCGATATGAAGCGTTTCGCTAGGGGCAATGCCCGCTTTTTCAAGTCGATGGACCATTTCCTTAAACAGCCGTTCGGATGGCTTCTTGCCTCGTACCGCGTGAGAGAGAACCCTGGCAAAGGGGGGGATACAGAAATCGAACTGAAGTCGCGGGTCCTGCTCTCCAAGGCACCGCTTGAGCTGCACAGCCGTAAAGGCCTGACCGTCGGCCAGCAGCCCCTGCCAGATCTTGTTGTCCTTCAGCCATTGAATCGTCTCAGCGGCGTCTCGTTGGGCACCTACCCCCTGCAGACTGCGATGAAAGAAGTAGGCTATCTTGAGTGAGAGTTGTTCCGGCGTACCGTAGCGGCCGGTTTCGATGAGGTATTCGTTCTGAAGCAGCTTGCGGACGATTCCTTCCCAGATCTTCTCGACCGGGATTTCGGGATATCGCTCACTTTTTTCGACCTGGAAGTTGAGTTCATCCACCACATTCTCGATCATCACCCGCATGTACTCAGCCGGGTGGCCGGGTTTGCGCGACATCGATTTCCACATCTTGAACTCCTGGATCGTCTTGTCCAGGGCCATGTCCATGATGAACTTCTGGGGGTGTTCTCGAAGAAACTCGCCGCCGGAAATGCTGAGCAGCGTGCCATACACGTTCCAGGTTACTGCCCTGACCATCGGCATCCGCCTGAGGTGAGGCTTGGACTTGGTGCGATGCACATCCGGCGCGGCGGGCCAATGCAGGTCGCCACGGGTATCGAGGTATTCGTCGTATTGTTCCAGCGATAGAGACATAAGTTCGTGGTCTTGATCCGACGGAAAGCGTTCGAGAGAGCATAATACAGATTAACACATTCTACCACACATTATTACAGATTGGCACTGGCGCTGGGTATGCTACGCTGTACGCATGGAAATCTCTTCCCATTATGCCTCGCCGCCCCACCGCTGCAGCTATCTGGACGAGCAGACGGCGCTCCTGGAATACGTCGAGTGCAGCCAATTGACAGCCGTCGAATATGGCTACCTGCTGGAACAGGGCTGGAGACGGTTTGGGCGGTCGCTCTTTCGCCCTCGATGCCCTTCCTGCACCGCCTGCTGGTCGTTGCGGGTAGTCGTGAATGACTTTGAGATGGACCGCAGCCAGCGCCGCAATGCCAGGGAGAATGAGCATCAAGTCACGATGCGGATTGGCCCTCCAGGCGTCAGCCAGGAGAAATTGCGCCTGCACGACAGTTTCCACAGTCATCAGTCGGAGCAGGTGGGCTGGCCCCGCTTCCCCCCAAAGGACATCGAGTCGTACGAATCGAGTTTCGTCAACAACCCCATCCCCACTGAGGAATGGTGCTATTTCGATAAGGAAAAGCTAATTGGCGTAGGCTATGTCGATGTCGTTCCGCAGGGTCTCTCCGCCATTTATTACTTCCACGATCCTGCCTACCGGGACTGGGGCCTGGGTACCTGGAATGTCCTGAGCGTCATGGAGGAGGCAAGAAAAAGAAAATGTCTTTTTGTCTATCTTGGCTATTTCGTTGCCGGTTGCAGATCGTTAGAGTACAAGGCTAGATACAAGCCCAATGAGGTGCTTGATCCCTCGGGCCTGTGGAAGTCTCTTAAACTAGTTGGTTGAACTTCAACTACGTGTGAAATCATGGACGCTCCCCTCACTCACGTCAGTTCTCACTCACAAGGCCAGCAACCTTACCCTTTTCTCGCCAATAATGTCTGGGCCGATTCTCGGAAACGACCCTCCCACTGGCTGTGGTTTGTCATTGCCCTGCTAGCTGGTGCAGCCCTGGCTGTTATTGTCACCCACTGGGACGAACTACCCTTCTTCCGATCCAATGCAGCCCGCAAGGAGCCGAAGCAACTACCCACAACTGTGGCCGCGACACCCATCAAGAAAATGGAATCGACAGAGACTAGCACAAAGACCGTCAAAGAACCTGATGCCATCCTTCAAGCTGATCGACGGGAAGCAATACCCAAGCCTTCCTCGCCGGAACTCACCGTGCAGACGGGCATCATTCGCCTGCCTCCTCTGTCTGTCCTCAAAATCTACTTCCCCAAGTCGTACCGTGAGAAGCCAGTAGTCAAGATCATGAGCGAAACAGGGATGCCCAGCGAAGTAACGATTGATGACATTACTGTTCAGTGTGTCGTCATCCGCAATGCCCATCAAAGCAATGAATGTTACTTCCGTTACTACGCCGAAGGAAAGCTGAAAGACGAGATTGCGGCAAAAGATCGGATACCATAGCAAAACAATGATAGAACCTGTGGCTCTAGAGAATAGAGAAAGGGGATCGAATAAACCGATCCCCTTCATTATTGGTAGTCATCGGCAGTGTGCTACTGCGTTTTCTTGGGCTGCTCTACCTGTACCAGCATCAACTGTTCCGTCTGCGTTGTTCCGATATGAACAAGACACGTGCATTGGGGCTGAGTGAGGTTATAGACTCCGGCATCGAAAATACGATCCTTCGTCTTGCCAATTGTCCAGGCAGCTCGCTGCGTCTGCTTGTCAATGGAGCCGTACACTTCGGTAGTGGAATTAAGCAATCCATCGTAGTAGTTGCCCCGAATGATGCCGTCCTTGTTGACCGCTAGTTGGAAGATGTTATTTGAGGTCTTGGCATCGCCCTGTACCAGGGCATAGACGCCAAGGGGTTTCCAATCATCGGTTGCAGGTGGATTGGCCGTCTGCCCTTGTGTGGCGATATTGGTCGCCTCGGTAGCGTACTGCTGCACGGTGCCTGTGTCATTGCCGTTCATATAGATGTTGTTGTCCTGAACGACGACAGTACTGCCATAGTCATAATCCGGCATGGCGGAGGCTGCTAGCCCGCAGTAGTCGGCGACGGAGGCATAGGTAGCGGCATTCCAGGCAGCGCCGGCAGCCCAGCCGGCAGCAGCCCAACAACCAGGATGTGCAGCGTACCAATTCGGTTGAAAGGCACCGTAGTAACCAAAGCCAGTGCGAACGTAACCAGCGTGGGTACCCATGTAGCCGTTCGACCAATAAGCCGTGCTGTGCGCACCATTGGCCCCATAGACGCTGCTGTAGTGAGCCATGTCGCCTGTATATCGATTCCCGGCGAAAGCAGACTGCCAACTACTGCTGCCGTTGCGGCCATCGATGGTGCCGGAACTACCGCCGACGGTTCGGCCCATCGGCCCACTGGCCATGCCGCGCTGACTATCGGCAGAATAGGTCTTACCCCCTGCGGTAGTCACTGAGGTATCACGGGTGCCGCCTGCAGCAAAGCCGCCATAGCGTCCCTCTGCTGCGCCTCGTTCGCCCGAAGTGGAGATGGAACCACCACGTGAATCAGTCCAGGAGTGATCGTAGCTACCTGTAGCAGCCCGACCGCCCCAGCCCGAAGCGGAATCGAAGGAACGGGACCCGGAGTAGCTTCCGCCAAAACGGTCGCCGCCACTAAAGCTGCTGAAGCCGCCGCCATAGCTGCGGTCGAAGCCGCCGGAGTATCCCCCACGGTAACCGCCTCCACCAAAGCTACGATCGCCGCCCCAACCGCCTCCGCCGAAGCCCCGACCACCGCCGCCCCAGCCACGACCACTGGCAGCACCGCTCAAGATGCACAGCACCCCAGCGACCAGTAAGAAGACCAATAAGCGTTTCATATCGAATGTGTCCTTGTCTAATGTTGTGTGGTGTGATGTCTGTGGTGTTATTTCGAGGTGCGGGTTAAACGCATTGGTGGCATGTCGGGCAGTGATGCATCACCGACGACACGATCTACCGCTCGCCAGGTGATCACATCGGGAGCAGCCCGCCGCAGAATGATTCTCTCAGCAGTGGGGGTGCCATCAGCGAGGACGCCACGGGTATCGAGAATCCAGCTCTTGCCATCGCAGTACCACAGGGCCTGGGAATGGGCACCATCGTCTTCGAAGCCCCAGGAACGAATGAGACCCGTTTCGGGATCGAGCGAGATACGAACACTACCCGTCATCGGCTCCTTACCCGCTGTCGTGCGGGTGAAGGAGCCCAGCACTCGCGCTTTTTTCGGTTCGCCAACGAAGGTGAACTTGACGGTGTCGTCCTTCACTTTGCCTGTCCAGTCGCCCAGCAGCCATTCGAGGTCTTCGAGCCGATCCTGGCCGGCTCCTGTTTCGATGGAGAGCGCCAACTTCCATTGCCCACCCTCGCGCACATGAATGGCTGAGTAAGCAGTCGTCGTAGGTAAATCCTTGCTGTCACGAGTTTGACGCAGCAGACCCTCCTCGATGGCCAGGTCTTTTGAGGGGAACCGTACCGACTTTACCAACGTTTCGATCTTGGTACCGGCATTGTTCTTGAAGAAGTCAGCATAGGCCTTTTCGATAGCAGCCCGACCGATGAGAGTCTGCCCGTTCGCTTCCCGGCACTCGCCGTTCTCGGTCCAGGCAGCGGCGATGGCTTTGGCATCGCCCGCATTGAAGGCATCGGAGAAGTCCTTGGCCGACTTCGTAATGGCCTGGGTATTGGCATCGTTGGCTGCTGCCGCCGACGGGGGTTGGCCCTTCGGGCTTGAGGCCGTGGCATAACCGATGAACCCAGCCACCCCCAGCGCGGCCAGCGCTGCGAGTTTCGTCCGCATTAACATAATGGTCTCCTTGGTGACAATTCACAGTGGTGCAATCTTAGGTCAGGAACAACACCATTTTGTCTCGAAATAGGGGAAATTCAACAAGATTCTGATCCCGGTGGTCGATAGTAGAGCCAGTGAAAACACACTGATTATTCATCGAAATATTAATGTTTCTCACCTCTAGGCTGTCACAACACCCCTGCTCACGGCAATAAGGAACAGAAGCAATCGATCTCATGGTGACCTCGGCAGCTTCCTCAGAAGAACGCCAGCACAGGATATCGGCCATGTCTCACTATACCTTGCATGTGCATAACACCTGGCAGATGACCGTAAGCGGTCTTAATGTTACCCGCCAACTCAGCGTCGCTCTGGATGAAATCAAGAAGCTAAGCCAGAAGCTCTCGCTGGCGACCTTTGCAGCCTTCATCGTTCTCAGCCTGGCCGATTTGATCCTGACCAGAATCCTGCTGACTCAAAGCGGCGGTGACGTTTACGAAGCCAACCCGCTGGCGAATCTGATCCTCAGCAAATACGGCTGGGCCGGCATGACCGCCTTCAAGTTCGGTATGGTCCTGATGATCTCGGGTATCATGGTTTACGTTGCCTACTATCAACCCAAGACCGCCGGACGGTTGCTGTGCTTCGCCGTTTTGTTGATGGCGGGTGTGGTGGGGTATAGTGGGTATTTGCTTTGCTGCTTTGTGTAGGAACAGGACTACAAACTCAACGTCGGCAACTCCGCCTCTCCCATTACGCCCTTGCACCGTTCCTCGACTGCCGTTGCGAGTGCCAGATACTGCTTCGCCACCTCGGAATCGGGATGGCTATGCACTATGGGATCGCCCGCATCGCCCTGGGTCGCTACCTGGGGCACGATGGCCAGCTTGGCTAGTAACGGAATGCCATACTCTTCCGCACATTCCGCTCCGCCGCCGCTACCGAAGATGGCGTAGTCTTTGCCATCATCACCACGGAAGTAGCTCATGTTTTCCACCACACCCAGGATCGGCACCTTCAGTTGCTCGAACATCTGAGCGCCACGGCGAACGATCTCCAGACTCACATCCTGGGGCATCGTCACCAGCAAGGCCCCGGTGGGTGGCACTTCCTGACAGAGGGACAACTGAGCATCCCCGGTGCCGGGTGGCAGATCGACGATCAGAAAATCGAGTTCGCCCCACGGTATCTGCGAGATGTAGGCCACCACGTATTTGCCCACCATAGGGCCCCGCATGATGTTGGCCTGACCGGGAGCGGAGATGAATGCCGACGACATGATCTTGATGCCATACTTCTCGATAGGCAGCGACTGAGTGCGTTGATCGATCTGCTTGACACCGACCATCTTACCGATGGTTGGCCCCAGGATATCGCCATCAGCCAGGCCCACCCGATGGCCCTGCTTGGCGAGCGCCACCGCCAGGTTGACAGCGACGGTGGACTTTCCCACGCCGCCTTTGCCACTGGCGACTGCGACGATGTATTTGATCTTCGAGTTCATTCAGACCTCTTCATTGTCTTGGCTGAAAGCTGACGGCTGACTGCTATTTCCAGTCACACAGCGACTCCAGAAACTCAAACGTGAAGATGCCGGTATCGTGGCCATCGCTCCAGACGATCTTATAGGCATAGTTGCCTACCGGCGCAACACTGGTCGCCTTCGCCGGGCCGTGTTTGGGAATCTCCTTCTCCTGAAGCACCCGCAGAGACAACCCGTCATGGCTTGGCTTGGCGATCGGCTCGAATATCCTGTGCCGATCTTCGTTACAAGAGGCACAGGGACACTTCTCCCGCAGGGTATTCCAGGCGATAGTTCCGATGCGACCATCGTTCCAGGTGATCTGAAGACGATCATCGCCAAGTTTGGCCAAGGATGTGGGGCGGAGGTTAATGGACATATTCCTATCTTATCGAACAAGACTCAGGGCGAGCGAGCCGGTATATGAAGCACAGAGAGATACCGGAATTTCATTTCCCCTCGCCACCTTCATACTCTACAATCGTCTCATCCCACCAACATCCATCCCACCTTCAGTGAGACCCCTTTGATGCAACCCAGCAACCTCTCCCGTCGTGGTTTTCTGGCCGGTTCGGTCGGCGCCTTATGTGCGACCGGCCTGCCCCTGTGGTACGCCCGTGAACTCGTCGCCCTCGAACAGGAACACGCCATCAAGGCTGTGAAGTCGGTCAACGACAAGCTTCAGGTCGGCGTCATCGGATGTGGTGACCGTGTTCGTTCCGGGGATTTGCTCTTCGCCCTGCTTCGTAACCCCAGTGTCGAAGTCATCGCCTGTTGCGATGCCGACGCCAAGCAGTTGGAATACACCGCACGGATTGTCGAAGGCGAGAAGCCTAACAACACGAAGGGCAAGCAACTCAATGAGTTCCGTCAGCCGATCCCTTCAGGCGAACAAGACCCCAGCCGCAAGACCAACGTGAAGGTCAAGCGATTCAAGGACTTCCGCGATCTGGTCGCCCTCAAAGAACTCGATGCCTGTCTAGTGACTACGCCGGATCACTGGCACGCCCTGGCTGCCATCGCTGCCTGCAAGGCGAAGAAAGATGTCTACTGTGAGAAACCCCTTTCACTCACCATCGCCGAAGGCCGGGCGATGGCCAACGCTGCCCGCACCAATGAGCGAGTCTTCCAGACGGGCTCTCAACAGCGATCCGAGCTGGGCAAGTTCCGTCTCGCCTGTGAACTTGTTCAGAATGGCCGTATTGGCAAGATCAAGAAGATCGAGACCCGCATCGGCAACCCCGATTCAGGTGGCCCGTTCAAGACCGAAACTCCTCCTGAAGGTCTTGACTGGAACCTTTGGCTCGGTCAGACCCCCGAAGTACCCTTCACCCGGCAGCGCTGTCACTACCAGTTCCGCTGGTGGTACGCCTACTCAGGCGGCAAGATGACCGATTGGGGCGCACACCATAATGATGTCGCCCAATGGGCGCTCGGTATGGACGACAGCGGTCCGGTCAAAGTCACCGCGATCAAAGGCACGCAGCCCAACATCGAGAATGGCTACGATTGCCACAAAGACTTCGAAGTCGTCTTCGAGTACGCTAACGGCGTGCCGGTGCATTGCATGGCTGCCGGCGAGAATGGCGTTCATTTTGAAGGGGAGAATGGATGGATTTTCGTTAGCAGGGGTTCCCTGAAGGCCAGCGATCCGAAGATCCTCAGCGAACCGCTCGGTTCCGATGCCAAGCGTCTACTCGCTTCGCCGAACCACATGCGGAACTTCCTTGAGAACATCAAGAGCCGTGGCCGATGTTGTGCCGATGTCGAGATCGGGCATCGTTCCGCCACCGTGTGCCATCTGGGCAACATCGCTCTGCGCTATTCGATGGGCAAGCCTCTGCATTGGGATCCCAAAGCGGAGAAGTTCCAGGAATCGGAGGCGAACCAGCATGTTTCGAGAGAGATGCGTGGGCCGTGGAAGCTGGATGCGTAAGGCGCATGAGGAACGACTAGTTCTCCGCTCCCCCTAACCCCTCTCCCCTCTCCCTCCATGGGAGAGGGGAACCAGAACAAGGGAAAAGATAGAACAGAAATGAGAAACCCCAGCGTTCGCTGCTGGGGTTCATTCTTTGTGCAGGCACATACATCTTGCAACGAATAACTTGACGGCGATTCGGCCAACGCATAGCATCGAACCATCACGACCACAAGGACTTTCCATGAATTCCGGCACGTTATTCGCCTACCTGGTGACCTTCACCGCCAGCTTCTGCATGATGGTAATTGAACTGGTGGCGGGGCGCATCCTGGCTCCTTATATCGGTCAGCACCTTTACAGTTGGACCAGCATCATCGGCGTCTGCCTGGCTGGAATCAGCATCGGTGCCTGGCTCGGTGGCTGGCTGGCTGACAAACTCCCCTATCGATCAACTCTAGGATGGTTTCTTCTCTTTGCAGGGTTATTCTCGCTGGCAATCCCCCTGTTGACGGATCAGATATGCACAGCAGAACTGCTCAAGGGCAAAGTCAGCTTGATGGTGCGTATCGTTGCATACACGGCCCTGATCTTTCTACCAGCTACCCTCGTGCTTGGTATGATTTCTCCCATGGTGATCAAGCTGGTGGTCCGTGATTTGAACAAGACCGGCTCCATCGTGGGCCGCATCTATGCGTTCAGCACCATTGGCTCCATCCTGGGTACCTTTGTCACCGGGTTCTTCCTCATCGAAATGTTTGGCACACGAGTGCTGCTTTATGCCGTCGGTGTTCTGCTCATTGTCATCGCCCCCCTGGCCGGCGGGATTTTCTATTCCGGCACCAAGTACGTCGGCGGCGCTTTGGTCGGCCTGCTACTGGCGGCTGTCACCGCCTGCTTCCTGTTCCCTGATGATTTCAATAAACATCGTGATGCCCTGGTTGACTATGTCGGCAAACCAAGGACGATCCAGTTTCCCTCTCAGAACCCTGAAGATCCCAAAAGCTTCTGGTCTCGATTGTTGGACAGCATTCATATTCATCACAAGGATGTCACCTACTTGCACGAAAGCAACTACTACACCTTACGTGTTTCCGAACATGAGCACACCGACAAAGATACGCAGGAAGCGAGGATGCTGAATTACCTGGTTCTGGATAATCTCGTCCACTCGCATTCCGACATGAGCGACCCGACCTATCTGGCTTACGAATATCTGTGCATTTACGAGGAGTTGGTGGGCTGGCAGTTGAAGAACAAGGGTTCTACCAAGCACCGCGAGCTTTTCGTCGGTGGGGGCGGCTACACCCTGCAACGCTACTTCCATCATCTCTATAAGGATTGCCACATCGACGTAGCCGAGATCGATCCTAAAGTGACTTACGTCGCTGAGAAGTACATGGGTGCTCCCAAGAATGATCCTCGCCTGGTCACCTCCAATGAAGACGGTCGAATGTACGTGCTTGACAAGCAGGGAACCAAGGACAAGTACGAGTTCATCTTCGGCGATGCGTTTAACGACCTTTCTGTGCCCTTTCACCTGACGACCGTTGAGTTTGACAAACAATTGAAAAACCTGCTCACCCCCAATGGGCTGGTCATGTCACTGGTCATCGATCACGTGTCGGAGGGCAAGTTTCTGCCCAGTTTCATCGCCACCATGCGTCAGGCTTTTGGCGACGAGAATGTCGTGCTGATTCTGATCGCCAACCCCAATGAGAAAAAGAAACTCCTCGAGTATCTCAAGGAAAAGAAGCTCGATCAGTACATCGCTGCTCTTTCAGAGAAACCCCTGGAGGAAGTCACCAAAGAGTGGGACGCCAAGAAGTACGCTGCCGAGATCGAATATCTCAAGAACCACAAACTCAATGATTTTGCTCCATACCTGAAGGCAAATGATCTGGACTATTTCACAGGCCACGACACGGTGATCGTGGTGGGCAGTGCCACTCCGCAAAACTGGGATGACTTCGAGAAGTACCTGGCGGATATGAACGCTCAATACGTCAAAGATAAATCGGCGAAGCAGACGGTCTCTAATGTCATTCGGCCTGCTGTCCTGACCGAGTATCTCAAAACCCGTACTCGTGAGCCTAACTTGTGGGAAAAGATGACGAAGGGGAACAAACCTTTCCCGTGGGCACCGATCGTTCTTTCTGATGACTATGCCCCGGTTGATAACCTGCTTGCCCCTCTGTTCGAAAAGCGGTTCGGTTACAAAAAGCCCACGAAAGATGGCAAGAACCAAGACGAAGATCGTTTCGTAGATGAGCTTCTGAAGGATAATAAGTAATGAAACGATGACAGCCCGACGCAAACGAGGGCGCATCCAATCTCAAGCCCACCCTCGTTCGCGCGTCGCGATGCCATGAATACTAATGGCCCGATTTTGTCTCATGCTTGGCCGCAGGCGCAGTACCCGTCTTGGCTGATTTGATCGAGTGCTCGCACCCCAGAATCAACAGGCACATGGCTACTATTAACATGGTTCGGATCATCATCATTCGCCGCTGGCTTGAGAAAAGAAACTACGTTACGCTAACGTTGCTGGCATTATAGCTGTTCTCTCCCGTTGGAAACCCCTGCCATGCTGACGACTTTCTTCCTGTTGCTGGCTCCTCTGTACATGGAAGAACCCTGGACCGACCTGACCGGCAGCGAAGGCTTTGCCGCCTGGCGTTCCTCCGGTCAATGGTACCGCACCAACGAAGTGGGCCTGAAGCCGGGCAACAGCAAGTTGCTCGAAGGCAAGAACATCGGAGGCCCGATTCTGGTGAACAGCCCGGCAGGCAGGGCGCCCAACCTCATCACCAAAACCAATTATGGGGACGTTGAGTTCTCCTGCGACTTCATGATGGGGGAGAAGGCCAATGCCGGCGTTAAATTCATCGGCCATTACGAGATTCAACTCTTCGATAGTTACGGCAAGAAGGCCGAAGACCTGACCGGCTCCGATTGTGGCGGCGTCTACCCTCGTGGCGAACCATTGCCCAGATATCACACGATCGATCGTGGCTCGCCGCCCAAAGTGAATGTCTGCAAGAAGCCTGGCGAATGGCAGAGTTTGCAGATTATCTTCCGTGCTCCCCGGTTCGATGCTCAGGGCAAGAAGATCGAGAACGCCCGCTTCATCAAAGTGACCATGAACGGCACCGTCATTCAGGACGATGTGGAAGTGCGTTTCCCCACCGGCTCGAACTGGCGCAAGAACCCCGAGGTGGCTGAAGGGCCCATTCTGCTACAGGGCGATCATGGCCCAGTGGCGTTTCGAGATGTGAAGGTTCGTGCCTGGAAGCCATAGTCGATCAAAGTAACGGGAGGGCGAGGCTCCTGCCGAGCCGCGAGCGATCATAACAGCTCGGCAGGTGCCTCGCCCTCCCAAATTGCAAAACAAAACGACCTCGATCAATGATCGGGGTCGTTTCAGTTTCTATCAGCTGCTTACTTCGACTCTTCCCACTCGCACGCCCTCAGGAATAGATAAGCGATTTCTTCATGGGTGTAGCTGACAAACCCTACTCGGTTGAGCAACTCTTCCTCACAGGCATCGGGGCCGTTCGGCAGTGGAGCGTAAGGAAGGAACCAGGGAAAAAACTCCGGTGTGCGTGGCTTGCTGTTCTTGTTAACCGGGCCTTCTTCGATGAAGAGTGGCTCCTGGGGCTTGGGAGTAAATTGCGCCGGCACCAGCGAGGAAGTGCCGAAATGGGGCAATGTCATTGGTACCGGCATCAGTCGGCCATCACTCCGCATGGGGATCATGCCGAAGAAATCATCATCGCCCAGGCAGCGATTGGGTTCATCGGTGATCACTCGCGGGCAGCGCTGGCTCTGTTCTGAAGGCAGCACCGGAACCAGTTCCAGTTCAACGGGCAGTTCCACGGTACGTTCGATGCGGATGACAGGATTGAGCATGCTGACTTTGTTCTGGGTCTGCTTGAGCACCTGGCCACGCAGTTGCGTCAGCAAGTCTTCCACCTTTTCCTGCACGCTGTTCCTATGCCGGACAACGATGCACTTGCCCAGAGCAAAGTATTCGATGGTGGCATCTTTGGTCGACCAACCATCAGGTGCGACCATGGTGGTAATTAAACGAATCAATTCATCGTGATTGGTGCCTGAAGAGGTGGTGAACTCAGCCACGGAATAGGTGCGCACCACGACTTCATCGGCACACTTCTCGTCTTTACAGCAGGTGCCGCTTTCCTTGCAACAGGCACCATCCTTATTGCAGCACGACTTGGAAACGACTGCCGCAGAAGCGGCTGGGCAGCAGGTGTGCTTGTCGTCACAGGGATTCGGCAGAGCAATGACTACCGCGTCTTCCTCCACTGGCACTGCAAAGCTGGTCGGCTTGGTCATTGGCTTCTTCTGGATCGGCATCGACATCAGATACGTCATCGGATTCATGGCTGCAACCAACTCACCGAGTGCCGTCATGGTTTCATAGACAGGATTTTCTTCTTCGGCGGTATTGGGGCGAACGGCGTGCAGACCGGGCATCACTTCCGCGCCACGCTGCCCTTCGAAACGGTAGTCAGGCAGATTCTTGAACCCGCCTGCTGACTGAGAGACAGCCGCTGAAGGAACACCGGACTGCGACAGGCTGACGCCCGGAATCACCGGCAGCTTGGCTACTTCCTGCATCAAATGCGCAGGGGGTAACACCACAGGTGCGTTCGGCTGAACGGGAACATACAACGGAGTGATCGGCTTATCGCTGAAAGTGAATTCATCGACCACCACTTCTTTCACCGTTGTTGTTGGCGGCAATGGAGGTGGTTCGGGTTGAAGGCTGGCCAGGTTCTTGAGTGCTTCTTCCCGGAGTTGCTTGTGTTCAGGCACATCGTCGATGCGGATCGGTTTGGACGCATCCTGGCTGAAGTCAGGTGTGACAGAAGAGGTCGTTTCTATGATCGGCGGAAGGACAGGTTGTCGTTCTGTTGTCCTAATTCCACGACCGTCGCTCATTCTCTCTGTGACCCATTCATGAGAAGGTTCAGGCACCTTCTCACAACAGGATGGGAAATTGGCACTCTGCGTATTGCCCGTCCACAAGGCAGCGACTGATTGAGGATGACGTCGGCCATAGTCGGCAATGGCCACCGTGGTGACTGCCGCAGCAACCAGCGTGACAGCCGTAAGCCAATAGAGACTACGCATGACCATTTCCTCCGTACCGAAACATATCGTGTATTGCACCTGGGGGAGCCGGGCATCCTTGCCCGGCACAGCCCTCCATAGCTACTCCCTCCAAGGCGGGGGGAATATACCGAGGTGCGATATTAGCCGCTAGCCCAACTAGAGTGGTCAGAAGGCGTGAACTTGAGGAAATCTTGAGAAAAGGAAGTGCTAGCTGACATCAAGAATGAGATAGATGAGATGCACAAGCTGGGTTAGGATGTGGCCTGCGTAGCAGTCTATTTTCAAGACGGTGACATTGTGCTTGTATTCGGATGCGCTATCCTTGGTTACCTCATTGGCTCCATCCCTTTTGGGTACCTCGTTGCCAAGGCGGTTCGGGGTATCGATATCCGCGAACATGGCAGTAAGAACATCGGAGCAACCAACGTTGGCAGAGTCATGGGCCTCAAGTGGTTCTTCGTAGTCTTCCTGCTCGACTTCCTCAAAGCAGCGATCCCGGTGAGCCTGCTGGTTTATGGCTACCTTTCCCGGGTGACTCCTGAAGGTTGGCCACAAAGCGGCGTGGCTGCTATCGTGGGGTTGTGCATCTTGCTGGGCAACATGTTCCCTGTCTTTTTGCAGTTTCGAGGTGGCAAGGGTGCAGCCACTGGCACTGGGGTGATGCTGCCCCTGGCTCCCATCCCGCTGCTCGTTGCCCTGGGCACGTTCCTGCTAATCTTCTTCACCACCAGATATGTCTCGCTCGGCTCGATTCTGGCTGCGATTGCGCTAATCGCTACTCAGTTGGGCCTTTGCCGCACTGAGGCGTTTCAGGGCGAAGCAGCACCAGTTACCTGGCTTTGCCTCATCGGGGCAGCCCTCGTCATCTGGCGGCACCGCAGCAATATCGTCAGACTGGTGCAGGGGACGGAGAATCAGATTCCGAGGAAACAGCGCCCAACCTAACGTAGGTCTGCACCATCAACTCCATGTTCTTTTCATCATTCAATTGACACAATCATGCTGCTACGGTAAGTTTTTAATGTAGAATGAGGTTCACTCTAGCTGGAGCAAGCTGAACGGGTGTATCGTTCGGCTAAAGTATCGTTAGTTCTTTTGAAAGGAGACACGGATTTTCCGCGAACCCCCCCGTGCCCCGGTACAAGACCGAGGCCCCCGCATCAACGAACAGATTCGACTGAGTCCGATTCGTGTAGTTGGTGAAACAGGAGAACAGCTTGGCATACTTCCGACGATGCAAGCCCTGGAAAAGGCCCGGGACCTTGGGCTCGACCTGGTGGAAGTAGCCCCGACCGAACGTCCGCCCGTTTGCCGCATTATGGATTATGGCAAGTTCCGCTTCGAGCAGTCGAAGAAAGCAGCCAAGTCGGCCAAGACGCATCAGCAAAAGCAAAAAGAAATCCGTGTAAGCCCGGTGACTGGTCAACACGATATTGACGTGAAGCTCAGCCAGGCCCACAAGTTTCTGCAGCACCACGACAAGGTGCGCATCTGCGTTCGCTTCCGTGGCAGACAGATGCAGCACATTGAGGAAGGCAAGAAGATCCTCGAGACGATGATTGAAAAGCTCGCTGACGTGGGCAAGATCGAAAGCCCGCCCCGCATGGAAGGCAAACAGATGGCGGCTCTCGTCGCACCGAAGTCTGGACATTAATCGCACTGGGCAGAATAGAAAACAGGTTAGCGGCATGCCGCTAACCTGTCGACGTATTATCTATCGTTCATCGAATTATCACTGGGTCTCTTTCTCCATCTCAGCCAGGAGCTTGTCGACCATTCGTTCCATTTCGTCACCATCGTGGGTCGATGCTCGTATCACTCCTTTGTGATCGATGACATACAGTGTGGGAAAACCATTCACGCTCCATGCTCGGCAGATCGGACCACTGGTGGTTTTGTCGTAGAACGACCTCCAAGTGACTTGATCCTTCTGACTTCGAGATTTGACCATCGCTAGGTCTCTATCAGTGTTGACGCCGATGAGTGCAAAGGGCTTACCTTCGAGCCGTTTCACGAGCGACCGCTCGTGAGGAATCATGGCTACGCAGGGTGGTCACCAGAAGCCCCAGAAGTCGAGGACCACCACTTTGCCTCGATAGTCGCTGAGCTTGAATTCCGTGCCGTCCACGTCCTCGCCGGTGATTTCCGGAGCAGGGTCATTGACCTTGGGGCCAGGCATTGGCCGGGCTTGAGGCTGCTGTTTTACAGGAGGTTGATTAGCCTGTGCTACAGGCCCTTGGCCGGGAGCAGGTTTCTGCGAATCGCTCCAAAATCCGTAAATGATAAAGCCCAAGAAGGCGATGCACAGCACCGCTACGATGGGCACGACGACCTTTTGCATAGTGTCCCCCTTTGCAAAATGGTGAAAACAAACGGCGTCAACTCTATTCGACGATAGCCATCTTCGCTGTTTAACACAACAATTATTCTGATGTCCTATAACAGAATTATCCCACTTCTATTCCATCAATAATGAAACTTTCATCGTGATCACACGTCCTTTTGGCAACTCTGACCTGAACATCACCCCCATTGGCTATGGTGCCTGGGCCATTGGAGGCGGTGGCTGGGCTTTCGGCTGGGGGCCGCAGGAGGATGCTGATTCCATTGCCAGCATTCATGAAGCACTCGATGCAGGCATCAACTGGATTGATACCGCCGCTATCTATGGCCTGGGCCATTCGGAAATGGTCGTCGCCAGGGCGTTAGCGGGCAGACCGAATAAGCCCTACGTCTTCACCAAGTGCGCGAGAATCTGGAATGACCAACGTGAGATAGGCAAGAGCCTGAAACGTGAATCAATACGAAAGGAGTGCGAAGCCAGCCTGAAACGGTTGAAGGTTGATGTCATCGATCTCTACCAGATGCACTGGCCCGAACCCGATGAAGATATCGAAGAAGGTTGGGAAACGATGGCCCGCCTGAAGGATGAAGGCAAGGTGCGCTGGATCGGCGTCTCCAACTTCAACGTCGAGCAACTGAAGCGTGCCCAGCGGATTGCTCCGATTACTTCACTGCAACCACCCTATTCGATGATCCGCCCGGAGGTGGGGACGGAAATCTTGCCTTACGCCCTGTCCCAGAACATTGGAATCATTGCTTATTCACCCATGGGTTCCGGCCTGCTCACCGGCACGATGACCAGAGAACGGATCGCTCAGTTCCCCGCTGATGACTTCCGCCGTAACAGCAAGTTCTATCAGGAACCGCAACTGAGTCGCAACCTGCACCTCGCCGAACTCTGCAAGGAGATCGGGAAACGTCATGGGAAGAACGCCGGGGAAGTGGCCATCGCCTGGGTGCTGGCTAACCCTGCGGTAACCGGGGCCATTGCCGGAGCGAGAAAGCCGGGGCAGGTAGCTGGGTTTATTAGGGCAATGGAGTGGAGGCTGCCAGTTGACGAACTGGCAAGGATAGCTGCAAGCTTACAATAAGCCCACCAAATCAGGTCATCTCCGTCGCGTCCACAATCGTGTAGCTATACCCTTGCTCCGTCAGGAAGAGTTGCCGATGGTGGGCGAAGTCGATTTCTCTCGTATCGCGAGTGACCAGGGTATAGAAGTGGGCCGGTTCGCTGTCAGCTTTGGGCCTGAGGATTCGACCTAGTCGCTGGGCCTCTTCCTGGCGTGAACCAAACGCTCCGCTGATCTGAATCAGCACATTAGCATCGGGCAGATCGATGGCGAAGTTGCCCACCTTCGACAATATCAGTTGTTTGACCTCGCCGGTGCGGAACTGCTGATACAGGGCTTCTCGTTCATCCTGCGGAGTAGCTCCGGTGATCATGGGCATGTTGAACCGTTCTTTCAGATCACGCAGTTGCTTGAGATACTGGCCGATGATGAGCACCTTGGCATCGGGATAACGCTGTAGCAGCCTCTCCACCACGTCGAGCTTGGCGGGGTTCTCGCTAGCGACCCGGAACTTATTCCTTAGCTCAGCAACGGCATACTCCATGCGCAGCTCTTGCGGCAGGCTGAGCCGTATCTCGGTACACTGAGCCTCGGCAATCCAGCCACGCCCTTCGAGTTCCCGCCAGGGCACATCGTACTTCTTGGGGCCGATCAGACTGAAGACATCAGCCTCCCGGCCATCTTCCCGAATGAGGGTAGCAGTCAGCCCCAGTCGTCGTCGGGCCTGGATTTGGGCGGTGATTCGGAACACCGGGGCCGGCAGGAGATGCACTTCGTCATAAATGATCAGCCCCCAGTCACGCTGGTCGAAGATCTTGAAGTGAGGGAACTCCTCGGTCTTGGCGTCTCGATAGGTAAGAATCTGGTAGGTAGCCAGGGTGACCGGGGCAATGTTCTTCGTCTCACCGGTATACTCGCCGACATCGTGCTCGGTCAGTGTGGTCTTGTCGAGAATCTCTCGATGCCACTGTTTGACGGCTGTAGTGCCCGTAGTTAACACCAGCGTCGATTTTTGCATAAGGGCCATGGTCGACAGGCCCACGATGGTCTTTCCGGCGCCGCAAGGCAACACGATGACACCGGAGCCACCCCGCACATCACCGCCGGCATAGAAGACGTCGCAAG
>DAOMFV010000044.1:0-39184 GCA_035430005.1 Gemmatales bacterium | reverse complement strand
AGCGCGGCGACTGCGGTGCTGGTAACCAAAGCCTGTATGGATAGCTTCATGACTATCTCCTGTGCTGGATTGTCTACTTCAGAAGTCCCCGTCATCACATTGATGTCGTTCGCTTCTGACTCTTGTTCAGGGCTCAAGGAGTGTTGTGACAGAAATCCTGAAAGAATGTGTCCGGAATTGTGGGAGAGGGCAAGGTACTTATCGCCCCGTGGCTTCATCAACGTCAACAGGAGGCAGTATCTACACCCCAGGGATGGCGAGGCTCAGATAAGAAATGAAACCAACGAAACAAGCCGCCGAGCTAAGTCGGCGGCTTGTTGAAGGTCAGGGGTAGATTAGCGGCGAAGAGCGGAGCCGGTCAAGGCACTGCTGTCGAAAGCGGGTTGCTTTACAGCGGCAGTGGTCTCCGTGGTCTGGGTCGTCTGTGTCGTGGCGACGGTTTCGACCACTGGGGCCTGCTGAACCACTTCGATGATCTTCGTCGTCACGATTTCTACAGGCTGACAGGTGTAGAAGACCGGAGTCGTGTAGCAGTAATCGTAGATCGGGTAGCAGCAGTAGTCGTAGCAGGGGCTATAGCAACGGCTGAACCAGGGGTAGTAGTTCCAGCAGCCGAATCCGAAGCCGAAGCCACAGGTGTTCCAGCAAGGGTTCCAGCAAGTCGGGAAACAGCCCTTGTTCCAGGTGCCACAGAACAGATTCGATTTGAAGTTCTGTTGTGACTTGAAGTTCTGTTGACCCATCTTGTTGCTGTTCAGGCTACCGACGTTGTTCTTAGCAACATTGGTAGGGGTCTTGCTGAGCGGGCTGGAACCAATCTTGTTGGTCTGGTTCTGAGCGATGTTCGTCTTGTTGACGTTGATCGAGTTGCCAGACTTGTTGAAAGACTGGCTTGAACCCTGGCTCAGTTTCATGCTGCTGCCGGCGTTGCCGGAGCTGACATGACTGGAACCACCTGAGGAACCCCCTCGACTGCCACCCTTGTCGGCGTGGGCCATGCCTGTTCCAACGAAGAACAGAAGGGCGGCTGCGGTCCCGGTGACCAGTGCTTTGATGAAGAGCTTCATGACTATCTCCTATGTGTGCTTGTTTGACTGTTTCAGAAGACCCCGTCACCACATTGGTGTCGTTCGCTTCTGACTCTTGTTCAGGCCTCAAGGAGCGTTGTGACAGAAATCCTCAAAGAATCTGTCCGTTATGAGCGCCAACGGCAATAACGGCCAAACAACCAAGTCTGCATCTCATCCTAAGTGCTTGCAGTATCAGTGCTTAATGCTAAGCTGACAGCAGGAGGAAACGCCCATGGCCACCGAACCCAGTCTCATTCAAGATCGCCTCAGCGCTATCGTCACGCGCTGGACACTGCTGCGAAACGCTCATGCCGATGGCCCGGAACAGGCCCGCGCCGCTCAGGAACGGCTGCTCCATCGCTATGGAGGCGCCATTCGCCGCTATCTGCTGGGGTGTACCCGCATCCCCGAACAGGCTGATGAGCTTTATCAGGAGTTCGCCATCAAGTTCCTCCAGGGTGGGCTCCAAGGGGCCGACCCTGAGAAGGGGCGCTTCCGCCATTACCTGAAGGGCGTCATCTTTCACCTGCTCGCTGATCAACATCAAAAGAAGAAGCGGCAACCAGCGGGCTGGCATTCCGAACTCCCGGAGCCGGTCGACTCCGCCTCCTCGACTCCCGAAGCAGATGCAGCCTTTCAGGAAGAATGGCGAGCGGAACTGCTGGCAAAAGCGTGGTCGAGCCTCGAAGCCGAAGAGAAGGCGACCGGGCAACCCTGGTTCACCGTGCTTACCTATCGTCGTGATCATCCCGATGATCGCTCCGAAGCGATGGCTCTGGCACTGGGCGAACGACTGGGCAAGCCCATGACCGCCGCAGCGGTGCGTCAGAACCTGCATCGAGCCAGGGAGAAGTTCGCTGATCTGCTGCTCGATCAAGTGTTGCATTCTCTCTCCGAGCCAACGGTGGAAGCGCTTCATGAGGAATTGGTCGATCTCAAGCTGGTACAATATTGTGAGGTAGCCTTGGAACGATACCAGCAAGGGAACACGTCGGAATGAAATCGGACCGACCAGCCGTGGATGTGACCCAGCGACAGGTGATTGTCATCGCCGAGGCAGAGTCACCGCCCACGGGGATGAATATGTCCTCGTCGATGTCGACCTTCGCGGCCCCGTCGTATGCTGCGCCGGTCAAAGGGCATGCTTTTCCCGAGCTCAAAGTCGGCGACCGCATCGACGATTTTGAACTGGTTCGTGAGCTGGGCAAAGGTGGCTTCGCTACAGTCTACCTCGCCAGGCAAGTTTCGCTGGGCCGTCAGGTCGCTCTCAAGGTGGGCCCCAACAAAGGGCATGAAGCCCAGACGATGGCCAGTCTCGAACACGATCACATCGTCCATGTCTTTTCCGAAACGGTTATCGAAGCCAGGCAGGCACGACTCTTGTGCATGCAGTATGTCGCCGGGGCAACGCTGGCGGATGTCAGCAAGCAACTTACCCCCGAAATCCGTGCAGCGGGTATCGGCACCGACTTCCTGACTGCGCTCGAACGTGTCAGCCATCAAGCTGCTGAGTTTCACCCCAGCGCTCTGCAAGAGAGACAGCTTCTCGCTGAAGGCAGTTTCCACGAAGCGATCTGCTGGCTCGGGGCCAGGCTCAGCAGTGCCTTGGAGTTCGCCCACGATCGAGGCGTGCTGCATCGAGACATCAAGCCCGCCAACATTCTGATCAACCCCTTTGGCCGGCCTTTCCTGGCTGACTTCAACCTCGCCACCCAGGCAACTTCTGAGGAAGCAACCCAGGTAGGCGGCACCCTACCCTACATGTCGCCCGAACAACTACGGGCCTTTATTTCCCGCAAGGATGAGGATTGGAACAAGGTCGATGAACGGAGCGACGTCTATTCGCTCGGTGTGGTGCTGTTTGAGCTGGCGACCGGCCAGCGTCCTTACTCCACCGACTTCGGCTTAGTCGATTCGATTTCTGATGGTTATCGGGAACTGGCCGAGCAACGGTTAGAGCCGGTCGCCTCAATGCAGAAGCTCGTCCCATCAATTCCATTCAGCCTCGACATGGTGATCCGCAAGTGCCTGACCCCCAACCCCGACGAGCGCTACGCTTCTGCCGCTGAACTTCGTCAGACACTGGATGCCTGTAGGCTGCATCTTCGTTCGCTGCATCAACTGCCTCCGCCTGCCATGGGGCTGGGATACTTTCATCGGCATCCGTTTATCTCGCTGCTGCTCATCCCGACGTTCACGAACATCCTCGCCACTATTGTCAACTGGTCGTACAACCTCATCCAGATCGTCGGCGACTTCACGCCTGTCCAGCGAACGGCCTTCGATTGGCTCGTCATCGTCTACAACTCCATTGCCTTTCCGGTTCTGGTGGGCATCACCGCCTGGCTGCTCTACCGTCGTCATCGGGAATGGACTGAGTTGAACGATGGCCGCCTCGTCTCGTCAGCCGACATAGCCGGGCTGCGCCATCGCATCAACTTCCTGGCTACCTGGTCGATCTATGGTTCCCTCATCGGCTGGCTGCCGGGCGGGCCGATCTTCTCGCTAGTCGTTCACTGGTTTGGCGAGCCACTCAACTCCGAACAATTCGTTCACTTTCTGATTTCGTTTACGCTGTCGGGACTGATTGCGATCACCTATTGCTATCTCGGGTCGCAGTATGTGGTGCTGCGTGTGCTGCTTCCCAAGCTCTGTGGAGCGACAGATCAGAACGATCAGACGCTGCGGCAGGAATTGAAGAGGCTACCCTCACGGCTCTTGATCTTCCAGGTGCTGGCCGGCGTGATTCCCCTCTCCGGGGCGCTCCTGATTGTGATGGTAGGCAACACCTCACGCGGCGATAACTGGTTCCGGCTGCTGGTGTGCCTGTTGATTGTGCTCGGCATGGCAGGCTTCGTCTTTGCCCTGCGGATTACCCATTACCTGCAACGGGTGCTGGGCATCCTCCTCAACCCCGAACGGCGAGCGAGTGATATGCGGAGTTGAATTGGTTATCTTGGAACGGATCGTTTTGGCTCGGGCTGGTCTGGGCTCCAAAGACATAGCAATGATCAAAGTCAAAGCTATGATCGCTAAAGACGATGCAATAAAAATGGTGACTGTATCAAAGCGCTGACGGCTCGGCAGGAGCCTCGCCCTCCCATACTCAAAGACTGCGGCTGCGATGTCTTAACCAATGATCCACCAACACCAGGGCCACCATCGCTTCGCCCATGGGAACGAAGCGGGGTAATAGACATGGATCATGGCGGCCCTTGACCCGTACCGTCGTCGGTTCCCCCGACTGGGTCACGGTCGGCTGTTCCTGTGGGATACTGCTTGTCGGTTTGACGGCGACCCGCAGGATGATCGGTTCGCCACTGCTGATGCCGCCGAGCATGCCGCCGTGCCGATTGGTGGCAGTGCCTATGCGTTTGCCTTTGGTGATGAAGGTATCGTTATTGGCGCTGCCAAGACTGGACGCCACGGCAAAACCTGCACCATATTCAAAGGCAGTGACAGCCGGCAAGGAGAGCAATGCCTTGGCTAAATCAGCCTTAAGCTTATCAAACACCGGCTCGCCCCAGCCAGCGGGTACGCCAGTGGCCACGATAGTCGAGGTGCCGCCGATGCTGTCCTGTTCTTTGCGAACCTTCTCAATGAGTTCGATCATGCGCCCGGCTGAAACGGGATCGGGGCAGCGAACAATGCTCGCTTCCACCTGATCCTGCGTCACCATCGTCGGATCGTTGACGCTGGCCAGAACCTCGCCGACTTGCGAGACATAACCCACAATACGCACACCCTGCCTGGCTAACAGCTTCTTGGCCACTGCCCCGGATGCGACCCGGCACAGCGTCTCCCTTGCGCTGGAACGGCCACCACCACGATGATCTCTGAACCCGAACTTCGCATCGAAGGTGAAGTCAGCGTGGCCGGGACGATAGAGGGCTTTCAGTTCGTCGTAGTCCTTGCTGTGCTGGTCAGCATTACGGAAGAGCAGGCCGATGGGGGTGCCATCGGTCTTGCCTTCAAAAACGCCGGAAAGGATTTCGGGAGCATCGTCCTCCTGCCGTTGTGTGACGATCTTCGACTGCCCCGGCCGTCGGCGACGAAGATCTGGCAGCAGATCATCAACGCTCAGTTCCAGCCCAGCCGGGCAGCCATCAATGATGCAGAGAAACCCCGGGCCATGGCTGACGCCAGCTGTTGTGACACGGAAGAGTTCGCCGAAAGTATTGGCGGGCATGTGTGTTAGTAGATAGGAGATAGTAGGCGGACGATATTGACAGCCCGACGCGCCAGCAAGGGTGTACCTCGCGATTGCAAGTGCCCCTCCCTTGCGCTTCAGGCTGTCATCGCACTTACTTATTGTAGGTGTGCGAGGTGTGATCGTAGACTATCTGGTCGAAAGCGATCAGAATCATGGTGAAATTAACAAGTAACAATCGGTGTCTGTGCCACACTTCGTTGGTACTCCAACGAGGTGTGGATGCTAGCACCTTATGCCATTCACATCTAAACTCGTGACGATGTCTTGTGACTTGAAACCACACCCCGACGTGAGTACCCGCCGGAGTGTGGCACAGTTTTCGATCGCAAAACGCTTATTGGTTGAACTGCGCCAGCTTGGCGTTGATCCAATCGAAGACGGTGGGAATCATCTTCTGGGCGGTGCTGACATTGTGGCCGCCGTTGGGGATGGTGAAGGTATCAACGTGGATGCCTCGCCGTTCGGCGAGATAGACAAAGCTCTGGGCCCCGGCTTCAAGGTTGAAATTATCTTTACCCGCCATCGTGACCAGCATGTCCACCTGCCCGGGTTTGACTTTCATCCGGTCAATCATCTCGATGGGATTATTTTCACTCGCCAGAATAATGGCTGAGTTGCCTCTTCCGAAAGCAGGGATGAGGATGTCCTTGACGTGTACCTTCAGCGGGCCGAACTTGCCGATCACTTCGTTGGGATCGTTGACGCCATTGCGCCAGCCCCAGTTGTTGGGATCAAAAGGAGCCATGTAATTACCGCTCTGATCCATCCAGCGAAGGTTGAGCGCAGGCATCAAGCCGACGAGTCTGCCGAAGCGTTCGGGGTGCTTGAGGCCAATGCAGAAGGCGCCAACGCCACCCATGGAAGCTCCGGCCATCACGTGTGCATTGGCTTCGGGACGGATGGAGAAGTTGCAGGTCAGGAAGTGCCAGAGGTCGTCTTCGATCCAGCTTTGAAACTTGCCACGAGGGCCATTGATGTAGAAGCTGCCGGCGTCCCAGGGATTGGGGTCGCCGGTAAAGCTCCCATCGGGGGCAGCGACGATCATGGGGGGCAGACAGCCTTTGGCAATCGCATCATCGAGAGGTTTGACGACCCAGTCGAGGAACGCTCGCTCATCCTGCAGAATGCCATGTAGAACGATCATCAGCGGATACTGCTTCTCGGGGCAGTAGCCGGGGGGAAGATAGACATAGAGATCACGCTTGTCGCACAGGCTCGGTGAATAGATTCGGCGATCCCGGCCATGGTTCTGGGTGAAGTCGAGCACCTTGCCCTGAATACGCAAACACGGCACGATGGCCGGGCAGGCAGGCAGCGCGTCAAAGCAGCCGGCATAAGCCGGTTCTATCGAGGCGGGTGCTTTATCATCTGAAAAGGCCGCAGATGTGCTCAAGATCAGGCAAGCGGCTGCGCAAATAATAATGAGCGGGCGAATCATTGCAGCATCCCTGCCAACAAAGAGCCAAAGAGAGTATCTCCTGCTCATGCTGATCGACAGGAACGGTCAGGCGCATCATCACGAAGTCTGGGCGGGGGAAAAGTGGGGCACGTTTCCGTTCAGTCCGTAACAGTTACACCTAATTGACAGCCAGGGCATAGCCGGCCCGTGCTTTGAGGGCGGCGGGGATGGCTGGGGTGCCCTGCAATTCTTCTCGGACAATATGAACCGTGGAGGGAGCGTCGATCCCTAAACGGACTTGTCCGTTTTTAAGGGACACAACACTGACGACAATGTTGTCGTCGATCACAATGCGTTGGCCTGGACGGCGGGTGAGAACAAGCATGATTGTACTTCCTTGCACAAAAGGGGGTTGCTTGATTATAGAGCAAGTAAAGTGCCAAGGCGTCCATGAGTTGGCAATTTCCTCGTTAACCTAGCAAACCACCCGAAAACGACTAGCCTCGGCACTCCAGGACACACTAAATCTTCGTACAGCCCTGGAATATGTTACAATATGTACACTAGTGGACATAGGTAACTGTTACAAGGTGTTGCACGATGCTACAATCCAGTGCAGCGATTCAAGTCAGTGACATAGGGCTGCCGATATCATCTATTCGCTTGTAAATCAGCTTTTGTTTCGATCTTGGCCAAGATCGGTGGGTTTCAGTTCTTTTTCATTTTCGCCGGTCAGCTCCAAATCGAGCTCGTTGATGAGCCGGGCGTAGTCAGCCACCTGGTTTTCAGTAACGGTATCGGGGCCAAAGACGATGGCCTCGGCTGCTTGCCATTGGGTATGCCACTTCAATGCGAGATCAATCTGATCGGGGAGAAGTTTTTGCCAGTGTGGCAAAGAATCGTCCGCCGTGAGGGTTATCCAGGCGGGATCGAGGCAAGCTAAATAGTCTCGCATTGCATGATGCAACTTCTGATATCGAAGCCGGCGATCAATGCCTGTCTCTTCAGCAAAGGCCAGTGCAAGATAGAGGCGATCCTGCCCGGTGGGATCACCTTTCGTTGCTTTGCGCAACGACCACCAATAGTACCAGACGAAACTGATCAAAACGATGGGGATGAGCCACATCCACCAGTCGGCGGCGGGGAGTTCAACGGGATGGGGGCCGGGGATAGGACGGAGGCCGAGGTCTGGAGCGGTGGTAGTAGCTTGAATTATCATGTTGAACTAACCCAGCCCTCTTTATGGACCAGGCCATTTTGGTTCAGCCCCTATGTCGATGATCTCTGGTGGTCTAACTGAAAAGACACTGACGCACTGATCGCAGACGACGAGGTATTCCTTCATTCCTTGATGAACCTCGTGAGAGTTGAATAGTTGCCGTTGCCGTTCCAACTCAAGCCAACCCCCTTCTTCGACTTCAAACAGCCAGCCATTCTTGTAATGAAGTTTGTCCCAGAACTCGCAGAGATCTCTTTCGTCAAGAACTCGGAAACCAGCAGGAGCGTGAAACAGGACTTTCGCAAACTCGAAACCTTCGCCCTGCATTTCGATGGAGAGTGTCTCCATATCGAAATGCAAAGAACGCATGGCGACATTTCTATAGCGTTCGCTTGATGGGAATGCTCGATATTTTGGAGGGTTCATATAAACGCCACGATATTAGTCTCGGCTTCCGGGTGATATAAACTCATGTTTCCATCAGTATCGCCCCAGTAGAAGCTACTCCCGCCGGGCCTGCCGCCCTGACATCGGCGCTGACACCCCCGGCGAACTGTTCAAAGTTCTTGACAAACAGCCCGGCTAATTTCTTGGCTGTCGTCTCGTAGTTGGCTGGATTCTCCCAGGTGTTGCGGGGAATCAAACTGGTGGAAGGAACGCCAGGGCAGGCGGTGACGATGTGCAGCCCGAAGGTCGGGTCCTTCTGCGTCGGGGCGTTTGCCAACTCGCCCGAATGGATGGCATCGATGATGGCTCGAGTGTAGGCCAGTTTCATACGGGAACCGGTGCCGTAGCTGCCGCCGGACCAGCCGGTGTTGACGAGCCAGACGTTGACCTTGTTCTTCTGCATCTTCTCAGCCAATAGCTCGGCATACTTGGCTGGGTGCCAAACAAGGAACGGGCCGCCGAAGCAGGGCGAGAAGGTGACGGTCGGGTCGGTGATGCCCTGTTCTGTACCGGCGACCTTAGCGGTGTAGCCACTGATGTAGTGGTACATCGCCTGTTGCGGAGTGAGCTTGCTCACGGGTGGCAACACGCCGAAGGCATCGCAGGTGAGGAAGATGATGTCGGTGGGATGCCCCGCCACGCAGGGTATCTTGGCGTTCTTGATGAACTCAATCGGGTAGGCCCCACGGGTGTTCTCGGTGAAGTAGGACGAGTTGAAGTCGGGTTCACGGTCATCACCGAGGACAACATTCTCCAACACCGCTCCGAAGTGAAGGGCCTGAAAGATGTCCGGCTCCGAAGCTGGTGCGAGGTTGATCGTCTTGGCGTAACAGCCGCCTTCGATGTTGAAGACGCCCTGGTCAGTCCAGCAGTGTTCATCATCGCCGATGAGCATGCGTTTGGGATCTGCGGAGAGGGTAGTCTTGCCCGTGCCCGACAGACCGAACAACAGCGAGGAACTACCAGTGTTCTTGTCAGCAGTGGCGGAGCAGTGCATCGACAGGACGCCCCGCTTGGGCATCAGGTAATTCATGATGGTGAAGACGCCCTTCTTCATCTCACCGGCGTATTCGGTGCCGAGGATTACCATCTCTTTGTCTTCAAAGCTCAGATCGATGCTTGTCTTGCTGGTCATGCCCGCCGTCAAACGGTTGGCGGGGAACTCGCCGGCGTTGTAGATCACGAAATCGGGGGTGCCGTAGTTGGCCAGTTCAAGCTTATTGGGCCGCATCAGCATGGTGTGCATGAACAGCGCATGGTAAGGCCGGGCGCAAATGACACGCACCTTCAACCGATAGGCAGGGTCCCAGCCGGCGAAGCCATCGACACAGTATAGCCGATCACGGGTGTTGAGATAATCCTTGGCGCGCTCACGATTGATGGCAAAGCTGCTGGGGTCCATAGGCACATTGACATTACCCCACCAAATATCGCTGGAGCTGGGCTCCCGTTTGACGATGCGTTTGTCCTTGGGCGAACGACCGGTCTTCTCGCCAGAATACGCAACGAGCGCCCCCGCTCCGGAGAGCCTGGCCGTGGCGTCGTGATGGATGGCTTCTTCATACAAGTTGGCCACCGGCAGATTCCGGCCAATGAAGGGAGCATCAATCTCGTGTTGCGTCAATTTGAACATAGACATCTGGGAGAGTTCCCGAAGTAAATGAAAGTGGCTGTTATTCTAGGGGCTGATGGGGGGGGCTGTCAGCCTTATTTTTTAGAAGCCAGGAGCCAGTAGTCAGAATGACAGCCTGAAGCCCGAGCGAGGGGCCGCGTGCAATCGCTCAACTCCATTTGCAATTGCTCGCTCAGACACTCATCGCTACTCTCTGTCAGATGAAGTACTGTATCCCTCCATTCCTCTTGAGCTGGGCCTACCCCGCTGCCGCTCGTATGGGCTGGTTGACGACGACGGTTTCAAATCCTTCACTCAACGAAGCTCAAGGGCTGGCTTATCTCTTTCGGGGCAACGGCACCCTCTTCACGCCGGGCTTCGGCCTTCTGACGGATCAGTTACGCACCCAGGGCCTGTGGGCTGAGGACTTAACCTGCAACGGACTGCCATGGGTCAAACAGCATGTAATGAAAGGACATCGCAGTTGCCCCATCATCCTCATCGGCCATTCCTGTGGCGGACGACGTTGTTTGCAGCTGGCTGCGCTCCTGGAAGCAGCAGGCATCTCCATCGATCTTTTGATCTGTATTGATGTGGCGTTCCCCCCAACGGTTCCGGCCAATGTCCGCCGGGCGGTTCACCTGTATCGAACACGATGGAGGTTCTACCCGGCTCGACCACTTGTCCCCTGCACTGCCGGCACTTCGCAAATCGACAACATCGATCTTGATCAACCGCATGCCCCGTTTCCGGGCACCTGGTTGAACCATCTCAACATCACGGGGAGTGAAGCACTGCAACTTTGGATCAAGCACCAAGTTATGCAGCTGATGCAAACTCGGGTACCACCACCATCAGCCTGACACTGATCGGCCCAAAGGGTTCCAGTTGCTCGACGTGAATGCTCTTGAGCTTGATCAACTCCAACAGCGCCAGGAACAAGCCGATCAATCGTGGCTTCGTCAGCGGCGGAGTGAAGAGTTCCTCGAAGGCCAGTGGTCCGGTCGCTCCGCGCAACTGTTCCAATATGCGTTCCATATGAACGTACTGGGGCGTGTCGTCGGCTTCGATGGTCTGCAACTGATGTGATAACGTTGCCCGAAGCAGGCGATCAAAGGCGCTCACCAGATCCCACAGTTCCACTGGCTGCAACGGCTGCTGTTTCGGATCGACATTCAGGTTCGGCTTCTCGTGCAGGCCACGAGGCCAGAACGATGCCTGCTGAGTGGCCAGGTGCTCAAGCTCATCGCTCGCTTCCCGGAAACGGCGATAGGCCACCAGTTGCTTCACCAGCTCGGCACGAGGATCGAGCCTGACTTCCTCGCCTTCTTTGACTTCCCCGACATCATCCTGCTGAGGCAGCAACATTCTGCTTTTGATTTCCATCAGCGTGCTGGCGACCACGAGAAAGTCGCCGGCCGCTTCGATATCGATGAGTTGAATCACTTCCAGGTAGCGCAAATAGGACTGGGCAACGACCGAGATGGGAATGTCGAGAATGTCCACTTCATGTTTCTTCACGAGGTACAGAAGCAGATCAAGGGGCCCACGATAGAGGGGTAGTTCCACTCGATAGTCATTCGCTGAAACAGTCACTGTCATTTCTCGCCAAATATGGTACTGTGAGCGGGCTTTTACCCCTCCGCCGCTCTTCTGTCAATTGAGTTATGGCTACTTCAGCTTCAATCTGCGTGATCTATAACCCCTCGGCTGGGCGTGGCAACTCAACCGATAAATGGAAGCAGATTCAGGAACTGCTGGGTAGCGGCGCTGTCTTTCGTCCCACGGAACGTGCCTGGCATGGAACAGAACTGGCCCAGCAGGCCATTGAAGAAGGTTTCACCACCATCGTCGCAGCAGGCGGCGATGGCACCGTGCATGAAGTGATGAACGGCGTCGTCAGTCATCAACGGCCTGACACTGCTTTTGCCGTCTTCCCCCTCGGTTCAGGCAACGACTATGCCCGGGTCATCGGCATGCCTTTCGACCCCGCGGGTATGGTGCGGCGTCTTCGCAGCACGGAACTCTGGCCGGTCGATATCGGCGAGGTTACCCTCGACGGCGGCAAACAACGCTACTTCTGTAACACCCTCGGCATCGGCCTGGGTGGGGCAATCACCTGCGAATCGAGAAAGATTAGTTGGCTGCGGGGCATCCCCCTGTATGGCCTGGCGTCCCTCAAAGGCATCTGGAAACATCTGCACACGGTGCCGGTGCGACTCATCGAGAATGGCGTAGAGCAAGCAACGACGCTGGTCTATGCCGTCGTCGCCATTGGCAGGGAAGAAGGAGGCGGGTTCGTCGTGGCTGCTCATGCCAGAATTGACGATGGCCAATTTGAACTGCTCTATCTCCCGAAGTTGACACGACTGAGCGCCATGTACTATCTGCCGCTGGCGGCACTGGGCTGGCTGCCCGGCAACTCGAAAGCGATGCAGCGACGTTCGATCACTTCTTTAACCATTCAAAGCGAAGTCCCCATCCCGGCCCATGCGGATGGAGAGATCCTGGCGACCCCCTCGACAGGAGTGAAGGAGTTCGTCATCAAGATGCTGCCGGGCAAACTGAAGATACGGGGCAAAGAGTTGCCCTCACGCTCCGCGTGAGGGCGCGGCGACAGGTCGTCACATCAACAATCCCGGAGAAGGCAACAACTCTCCGCTCCATCTTGCGGAGCGTGATGGCAACTCTGCGATGACAACTCTACTTCGTTTGTTCGCTGACGACCTTCCGTTCCCGCGTTGGCGTCCAGTGGACGATGAACTGGCAGAGCGGGTCGTCGCTCTTGAACGGCACGAACCCCCGCTGCTGCATCTCTTCGATGGCCTGATCTTTCGACCAGCCATCCTTCTCCATACGGAACAGGGCCACCATCAGCCCGGTGCGGTGGACACCCGCCAGGCAGTGGACAAGGATGGGTTGAGGATACGAAACAGGATCGGAGAGTATCTCGAGGAACCGCTCCGCCGCCCCTTCGATGATTTCATGGCTCTCGGCCATGCTCAGGTTCTTGGGATGTTCAGCCGGGCGAAACGGGATAGAGACGAAACGGACAAAGCTCTTGAAGCAGAGTTCCTCTTCCCACGAATCGCTTTTGTCGGTCTTGTGAGCATCCGGGCTGCGGAGGTTAACTACGGTGCCGATGTTGTTCTCGTAGATCACTCGTGCCAATGATTTCGGAGTAAGTTGCCCCGAGCGATAGAGCACGCCCGGCTTCACGACATAGAGGTGGCGATAGTTTGCTTCCTGAGCGTAGGCATACCAGGCGATACTGCCGCCGGTCAGCAGCAGTAGGAACAGGCTGAAGCACCAACAACGATTGAGTAGGAAATATCGCATCGGCGTCCCTGCCGGTGAGTAATGAAATCGACCGGAAGGATACCCGTAAACGATGAAGGGGGGAATCCCAGAACAACATCATCGCAACTAATTTGAGTAAGTAGTGGCAGGGCAATTGTACTCGTCTTCCTGCTGCCACTTCATCGCTTTCTTGTCTGAATAAGAAAAGTTGGAAGACTGCTATTCTAATGCACTCGTTCAACTTGATAAAGAACAACATCGCGGCCCCCGGAAGGACTAGAGCTATCAGCGTCGCCTTCATAGCTGATCTTACCCTGCCACTTGCCATCACTGCTGCGAATGGTCTGGCTCTGGGCAGCGCCGGCAAAGCTACCTGTAGCTGACTGCCCCGAATGATTGCGAATCAAGCAGACAAAATTGTTCTTCGGTTCATATTTAATGGCAAACTTCAGTTGCGCGCCCGACACCTCAAGCGAACCATCCTTCACATGAATCATCGCGTCGGGTTCCATGTTCAAGAGGGAATCCCGTGACAACTTCATGCCTCGATCCAGAATGACGACGCCTCGAGGCGCCAAGGCCCCCCCTGCTTCGATCTCCAGCATGTACCGTTGCACACCGGTCGCTTCGAGGGTATTGCCTTTACTGATTTGCATGATGGGGGCATCGGCCTTAGCTGCCGCCGAACGAATCGTGACTGGTTGCGTGGTTGAAAGTGCTGGCTTCTCTTCATTGCCGCGAGGCCACAGGAGAAAGGCCAAGCCCGCCACAATACCACCGATACCGGTCCAGATCCACGGCGGCAATTGCCTCTTCATCAGCCCCGGCATTTGTTCCTTGCTCTTATCGAACATAATGGTGACTGACCTGCCCCTGGTCTTGGTCGCCACGGAGGAACTCGTACCAATCTTGGCAGTCGAGTTGCCCGTCATGGCCCTGCTGGCGGTCAGCGCGTCGCGCAGCGGAATCTCGTCATCAGTAGGCGGGGCGACCGGCTGATTGAGCCACGGCCGCAGTGCTTCCACCACTTCCTTAGGCTGTTGATACCGCTGCGCAGGTTCCTTGACGATCATCTTGCGGATGACATCGCATAAACCCGGATCAAGATCAGGCCGAAGCTCGCGAAGCGGCGCGGGATCTTTCGACTGATGCATCAGCAGCTTGGTATGCGTGGGAATGTCTTTGCCAAAGGGTGGTTGCCCCGTCAGCAGATAGTACGAGGTGCAGCCCAGTGCATACAAATCAGCGCGGACATCCACATCGCTGCAATCAATCGCCTGCTCGGGAGCCAGGTAATCGGCTGTGCCGATGATCGAGTTGCCTTCATGCCGGCGGGTGAAGTCGTCGCCCCGGTTATCGAAGAAACGGGCCAGACCATAGTCGAGCACCTTGATAGTGCCATCACGACCGAGGAGCAGATTCGCCGGCTTGATGTCTCGGTGTACCAGGCCCATCTCGTGACCATGCTGCAAACCTTCCGCCGCCTGACCGAGATAATTCACCGCGCGAGCTACCGTCAGCGGGCCGCGCAATGCCACCAGAGCCTGCAGGCTGACACCGTCCACGAACTCCATCACAATGTAGTGCATGCCATCATGGGAATCGATGTCGTAGGCCTGAACGATATTCATGTGATTGAGCGAAGCGATGGCCCGGGCTTCACGGTCGAACCGTTCGCGGGCCGCTTCATCGTTGGCCAACCGCACCGGCAGCACCTTAATGGCGACCAGCCTTTGCATGCGCTTGTGCTCGCACAGGTAAACCTTCCCCATGCCCCCTTCGCCAATCATATCGAGCAGGCGATACTTGCCGGCAATAAAGAACCCCCTCCACTTGCCCTGGAGCAGCAGCCTGACCTGGAACCGGGTGAGCAGTCCCATGTTGATGAAGGCCTGAGCGATATCTTTGGGGTCGGCATTCGTAATATCCTGCAACGAAGCGATTGCCTCATCGAGCTTGGACTCTTCGATGAGCAGACTCTTTCGCAGCAACGTAAGAAACGCCTCGCTGCTGCTGTTACTGCTACCGGGCTGAGAAGCCATGGTACTCAAAGCACCCTCGGAATGGGGGAATCCGATTCACTCTGCAACATAATGCCAATTGTGGGGTGCGTTTCGAGCAAAGACAAGCAAAGTAATGAAAAAATCACTAATCTTGATTAATCTTCATGGGATTCAGGGGTGCTGTTGCTTGACAAGAGGCAGAATGTCAAAGTGGCCCATGCAATCTGCAAGCCTCCCTCCCCAAGTGCCCACCACCACGGCATCCCGGTGACACTATCAATGACTATCAACAGAATGCCTTGTATCACAGCTATCCCGGCGAGCAACTGAATCAGCGGTACATAAAGATCAACAACACCCCATGCAGGGCATACATCAGAGAGGAACTTCGAGCCAGGTAAAGTGCGACCGTTTCCTCGGGAAAGGGGCCCATACCTAACTGTCCATGCAGGGAAATGATCCACGAGAAGGGAATGAGTGCAAATGCCAGGGCCAGGAAATCGATGAGGCCACAGGCACGCAGAAGGATAATCAGCAGTTTCTTTCGCTGTTTTGACAAAGGAATGCTTGCCTTGAGGAAAAGTAAAGGGATATGATCAAATGTACTTGCTCGGGGGACAAGTGACGCCATGGCTGCCGGCTGTAGCGTCTGCCTGAATGGGCAGCATCTCACTCCTTTCCCTTACGATAGTCATAGACGATAGAAAAATCGGCTGGAGTAAGGGAGCAAAACCGAATCTTGTACGTCTAAGGTTCCACCCACGCCGATTGAGAGCGTGGATGGATTCGTCTTTCTCTGCGCTCGGAGTCGCTCCATGGGTTTCGGCCGTTTCTTCAATCGACAAACACCCAAGACCTCGCCACGTCCCCATACCCGTCGCTCCTTGAGCTTTGATTCTCTCGAAGACCGATTGGTCATGACGGTATCGCTGGGCACGCTCGCCCCCCCGCCGGTACTCGTCGGCAAGCACACTTACGTGCCCCTTGTTGCCAACGATACCGAAGGGCTGCCCGTCAGTTACAGTGTCAGTAGCGCCAACACCAATATCAATGCTTCCATCATAACAGCCGGGCGCACGCTGGTGCTCAATGTGAGCGGCACCGATTCTTCAGGCAATGCTTTCACAGGCAACCTGGTCTTGAAGTTGTTTGAAGACAAGGCGCCAGAAACGACTGCCCGGATCATTCAACTTGTCAACAGCGGTTTTTACAACGGGCTGACCTTCCACCGTGTCGTTAAGGGGTTTGTCATCCAGGGTGGCGACCCCAATGGCGACGGCACCGGCGGTTCGGGCACGACGCTGAACGATGAGTTTGACCGAACTCTCACCTTCAACAGTCTCGGCATGCTGGCTATGGCCAACTCAGGCGATGACAACAGCGATTCGCAGTTCTTCATCACAGATACCACTGCCGCGACCGCGGCCCAGCAGAACTTGAACTTCAACTACACCATCTTTGGCCAGATCGTCGACGGTCTGGATGTGTTGCAGAAAATCTTGAACACCCCCGTCACCAGTGAAACGCCCAATGCGACAGTGACCATCAATTCCGCTTCGGTCATCAACACCAACAAGTACGCTATTCTCGATCTTTCCTCCTTGAATAGTTTCACGGGTTCGGGCACCGTCACGGTCACGGTGAAGAACGCCAAGAACCAGACCGGGACCCAGACCGCCAACGTGACGGTTCAGGCAGACGCCATCAATGGAACAGCAACGAATGACCTTCCCTTTCTGCCTAAGATCATTGATCGCCAGGTAGCCATCAATGGCGTCACCACCTTTGATGTGGTCGCCACCGATCTGGACAACGATCCGCTTACCTTCGTAGTTCGCCGAGCCGATTTCACAGAGCTTGATGCGACCGATAATGTGACCGTCTCGATTCAGCAGGTAAATAATGTCACTGCCCGCATCACTATTACCCCCAAGACCGATTTTGCAGGTCTGGTGAACCTCAAGATCGGCGTCACTCAGGTGACCAGCAATGCTCAAACAAGCGACTACGATACACAAGCATTCAACATGCTCTATACTGCCAACCCACTCAGCCCTTCTGACTTGAAGCTGTTGAGCGGCACCGGCATCGGCGCTGACAACACGGTCACCATCGATACCCCAACCATTCAGGTCAAAGCCGCAGCTGGGCAAACAGTCAAGATTCTTCTGGGTGGCACAGAGGTTGGCACCGCTACCGAGACCAGCACGCCGGGCACGTACACCTATACCTTCCCGGTCAACAAGTTGCTGCTGGGAACCAATGTCATAACCGCTGTGGCAAATGATGGCACAAATGATTCGCTGGCCAGCGCCACTTTGAATGTCAACTTCGCCCCGTCCATGCAGCAGATTTATGTGGTGCCTGGAGCCGCCGGCGAACAGGTGACGCTAACCTTCAACTTCCAGCGGGCGACGGCAGACATCAAGAGTGAACTCGGACTGTTTGTGGTTGATGATCTGAGCGGCAAGTTCAATGGGATAGCTCCGGGCGCAAGCACTTACTGGTCTGCGGTGTCAACAAGCGCCAATCGTTCAGTCATCTTCTCGACGCTGCCGGGCGGGAATCATACGTCAACGACCTTTACCTTCGCAGCCGGCACGAAGTTGGCATTCTACCTCTCGGTGAACAAGACGCTTCCGAAAGCAGTAATCTCCGGAAATATCTTCTCGTCCATCAAGGCTGCGAACAAGGATGGCATCTACCACACGCAAGGAGCGACGGATCACACCGGCCTCCTGGAAGCCTATGGCTTTGAAGATACCTACAAGGGTGGTGATCGCGACTACAACGATATGGTCTTCACGATCCGCAAGAACACTTCCACGCCCACAACCGGTGCCCTGGCAGCAGATATCGCCAATCCAACAACGTCGGTAAAAACCAAATTCGCCATGCTACCTACCTTGAACAGCCGCTACCGTCCGATCGGCGGCGAGATCGGCATCTTCGAAGTGCTGGATGCACAGGGCACAATTGCCGCACCGATTTCCAGCGATCCGAACAGAACTCTCAAACCTGGTGATGCCGGTTACGCTCAGGCGGCACTGAGTCAGTTGAGCAAGCAGGTGCTCTTCACCAAGGGTGATGTGCCCGCGGAAACCACCCGCACGATCACCATGGCTGGCGGCAGCTTCTTCGGCGTCTACTACATCCCGCGCGGCACTGCGTCCGGCCTCTTGTCGACCAATGCTTCGAATACCATCACTGCTGGTCAGCCGGTTGCCTACTTCTCGTTCGCTGCCGCCAACCCTGATGGTGGCAAAGAGCACATGAGAAGTTATGGCCGCGACGGCGAATCGCGCATGCAGACAGGCCTCCTCCCGATCAGCAACGATCCGGTGCGGGTCAACATGATGGGCACCGCCAACGGCAACACGAATGCCTTTAGCGATTTGATTCTGCAGTATTCACAGTCCGTGTAAGTTGACACTGACTTGTCATCCGGAGGGCGAAGCTCCTGCTAAGCTGTTAGCAATCGCTAGCGGCTCAGCGGGAGCCTCGCCCTCCCTGTCATTTCTAATCAACGTTCTTGGGGTCATCAGTTCCACTTGGCAACGACTTCAGCAATGCCTTGCCCAACACAGGATCACGGGCCGTGAACGGCCCTGTTGATTGATCTCGGCTCAGGCAGCGCAGATACATTTCGAGCTTGGCATCAAGATCGTCGGCGTGATGCAATATCAACACCTCGGGGATCATCGGCAGACGGGGTGAACCCCATTCGGGATGAACGAGGTGGCTCAGGATTAGGTGCTCCAGCCGTTCGAGGAAGTCCGGTGCGAGGTCGCCTTGCAGTAAAGCGGTCTGACGCACCAAGTCACGACCCAGTGTGACATGGCCAAACAGTTTGCCCGGCACAGTGGGCTGCGTAAGGATGCCGAGCGGATCGGTGGTGAACTCCAGAGCCCGACCAACATCGTGTAGCAAGGCGCCGGACAGAACGAGGTCACGATCCAGCTGTGGTTCCACGCCTTCGTATTGCTTGAGGTAGTGATCACTTAGCAGGATGCAAGACTTGGACAGTGAGAGCACATGCTCCAGCCAGCCGCCTCGGAACGGGTAGAACCTGCCATCACTGGCGGGTAGTGATTGAAGTGACGCAGCGTGTTGGGCGTAGATGGTGTTAATCAACTGTTTGAGGGCAGGCTGCTGTATCTCTTTCTCGATGAGTGCCAACACTTCTTCCCACATACCTGGAATGGAGAACCGGGAGCTATCGACAAGGTTGGCCAAGTCGAACCCGGCGTTGCAATCATCGACATGAATGTTCCGCCATTTCAGGATCTCGATCTGCGGACCATACTTCTCGTGATGTCCATAGGTGACGATAAGCCGATAGGCCTGGCCGAGCACCCAGGCTTTCTCACAGTCGGCATACCACGGGCTGTCAGCCCAGACCATGCAGGCAACGGTGCGGAGGCGATCTTTGAACCGGCAAGTGAAGTAGGGTTTGCCATCTCGAGTTTGACCGGGGGTGCGTTCACTGAAGAGGACGAAGGTTTCAGCGGTTTGACCGACGAGAAAATCGTGCAGAGGCACGAGGTGAAATGCTTTTCGTCGTGGAAGATCGCCGGGCATATTAATTATCGCTTCTTGAATACCTGATTGACTTCAACGGAAAACCCTTTGAACATCTTTGAGATAGCAGTCTGCCCGGCAGTATACTTGCCGTGGACTTTGTACTTCTTCGTAGCCTTGTTCAGGGTCAGCACTAGGATGATCGTCTTCTTGGGATCGATGATCCAATATTCCTTGATGCCTGCCTTGGCGTATTCCTTGCGTTTGGTGATGAGGTCACGACGACGATCAACATTTCCACCACTGACGACTTCGACAATAAGATCAGCGCCTGTGGGATATGTAGCTGTTTGTGCAAGCCTTTTTTCACTTAGATAGAAGACATCAGGTTCACGGATGCGTTTGGAAGTAAAACGAATAGGGCATGGAGCCATCGATACCCGTCCACGATCATTGATGGTTTTTAAGTAGTCCCTCAAAATGTCGAGCATGTAAATGGCAATGCCCTGGTGATACAAACTGGGCATAGGCAGTACCTCCAGGTAACCGTTAGAGAGTTCCTTTAATCCATTGTCCTGGCCTTCCATTAAGAAATAGTCGTGCTCAGTCCAATATCCTTGCCTGGGGTATTTAAGCGCCGTCGACCACGTTGGATCACCACGACGCATCGGCGGAAGTTTGATATCAATCATGCTCGCACCTATTCCCTTCGACACCATTTTACCCAACCGACCACCGGGACAAAAGAGAAATGTCAGCCCCGTCGCCAGCAGGGAATCCATCTACGAACACGTCTAATGTACTCCATATACTCGTCGCCATATTGCGTAGCCATTTGTTTCTTTTCATACGGCCCAACAGCCCCTTCAAGATACACAATCGTCAGCAGCACCATCAGCCAAAGCCAGTTCGACTCTATGGCAACGACTTCGCCAAGGACCAGTAGCATCATGGCAATTGGCTGGGGATTGCGAATGTACCGGTAAGGCCCGGTGGTGACGAGCCTGGAAGGAGGATCAAACGGCAACGGCGTTCCGCGTCCATAGTGGATCAGGAAATACCCGGCCCACAGGGCGAGCGCTGCTCCTATCAGAAACAGCGCCACCCCTGCACTGACATAAGGAAGGGGTCGAAACTGCAACCAGGGCTCTCGATCTTCGACATAAAACAAAAAGGCGGGTAGTATGATTAACCACCCGCCTCCGACGATCAACATGTAAACCAAGGCTCGGAACCAAAGCCACATAACTGTTCCAGGTGATTACGCGCTCAGCTTCTCCGGCATCTTGTGCAATTCGAAGAGTGAGCGTTTGCGGTTAACCACATCTTCGTTAACGATGAACTTGCCCTTGTTCTCCATGTCGGGAAGATCGAACATGGCATCGTTCATGATCTCTTCAATGATGCTGCGGAGGCCACGGGCACCGGTGTCCTTTTCCTTGGCAAGGTTAGCGATGGCTCGGAGAGCGCCGTCGGTGAACTCCAGCTCAGCACCTTCCATCTCGAATAGCTTCTGGTATTGTTTGACCAGAGCATTGCGAGGCTCGGAAAGGATACGCATCAGCGTATCGACATGCAGCGGATCGAGCGGAGCCAGCACGGGCAAGCGGCCGACGAACTCGGGGATGATGCCGAACTCGACCAGATCGTCGCTGGTGACGGCGTTGAGCAACTCGCCCAGATCACGTTCCTTCACCTGGTTGTCAGCAGCGAAGCCAATCGTCTTCTTACCGACCCGGCGGGCGATGATGTTGTCGAGGCCGACAAACGTGCCGCCACATATGAAGAGGATGTTCGAGGTATCGATCTGAATGTACTGCTGCTCAGGATGCTTCCGGCCACCCTGCGGTGGAACATTGCTGACGGTGCCTTCAATCATCTTGAGCATCGCCTGCTGCACGCCTTCGCCGGAAACATCACGAGTGATGCTGACGTTCTGGTGCGTCTTGGCGACTTTGTCGATTTCATCGATATAGATGATGCCACGCTGAGCCGCTTCGATATCGAAGTCTGCATTGTGTAGGAGCTTGAGAAGCAGGTTTTCAACGTCTTCACCCACGTAGCCGGCTTCGGTGAGGGTGGTGGCATCGCCGATGGCGAAGGGAACGTCGAGGATGCGGGCGAGAGTCTTGGCCAGCAACGTCTTGCCGGAACCGGTTGGCCCAATGAGGAGGATGTTGCTCTTGTCGATTTCGATATCGCTGCGTTCGCCGTCCATGAGGGAAAGGCGTTTGTAGTGGTTGTGAACGGCGACCGAGAGGACTCGCTTGGCGCGGGTCTGGCCGATGACATATTGATCGAGTTTCTCTTTGATGGAGCGGGGCGAAGGGATGTCGTTGACCTTGCCCTTGGGAGCGCCGCGGCGGCGCTTTTCCTGATCTATGATCGACTGGCACAGCTCGACGCACTCCCCGCAAATATACACCTCGGCGGGGCCTTCCACCAAGGGACCGACGTCGCGGTGGCTCTTTCGGCAGAAGGAACAGTACGCATTGCGGTTCTTGGTAGAACCACTTGTACGCCGTCCGCTAGTGCCCAAGTCTTTCGTTGCCATGCCCAATCCTCAGGTCTTCTCCAGATCATATAGCGAGGAGCTTCCATACTGCTCGGCGGCGGGGGGTACCCGTCAGGCAGCCAATTCTATCCTCGACTTACTCTTCAGGCAAACACGACTTAAGTAAAGTTGTGCGTACACTAGTGAACAATTCGTTGGCTCATCCTTAGAGACGGTGCGAACGGTCTGGTCGTTGTCATCGTCACTCTGGCGGCTTCTCGGTCGGACTCGGTGGTATGGCAGGCCCTGGCGCAGTCGTCACAGGGTTTGCTGGTTTGCGTATCTTTTCAGCCAGCAGTGCCTTGACTTTTTTAAACTCCTCGTCGGTCATGTCACCCTCATCGAGGGAGTCGCGGAAGGCTGATAGTTGATCGTGTGCTGAGAGGGTAACTGCCCCCTTGGTACGATCGCGGTTTTTCTTCAACCAGGCTATGAGGATTGCCCCAATGGCCAGGATGGCGATCAACAACAAGGCCGGTTGCAGGATGCTTCCCAGTAGAGGGGTGGCTTTGGGTTGTTCTTGGATTTTTGCGGGCAGATTGGCACCGGGTGGTGGTTGGATAGGACTATCGGGCGATTTGGCTTCCGCTTGGGGGACACCGTCTTTGGATGGGAGCGTCTCTTGCCCACCCTTGACTGGCGCATCTTTGCCACGCGTTGCTTTCTCCTCAGCCTTCGCCGGAGGTTGCTTGAGCTCACCGGCTGGCTTAGAGGCCGGCGTTTCTTTGGCCTTATCAGGAGGTTGAAAAAGAACTGTCATGACCAAGCCACTTCATAAAGGATGATGTTCTCACTGTACCATGAAGGGCGGGGACTAGGCAAGGTGGGGAATGGATAACTTATTTGGACGCTGAATTGATACTGGCTATGGACAGCTGGGTTTAGTACGTTCCGGACTGATGGCCCGCCGAACTGAAGAAGTGGCAAGCGGAGAAAGCCAGGCTCGTGAAGTAATACACTAAGTGTTGTCATCCTCACCACGAGACTGCTTCATGCGCATCGCCCATTTCGATTGTTTCTCTGGTATCAGCGGCGACATGACCCTCGGTGCCCTCATCGGTGCCGGCGTTCCCGTGGAGGCGATTCGTGACGGCCTCATGTCCCTTCAACTCCCCATCGAACTCGAAGTTGAAGAAGTGCTCCGAAGTTGTTTCGCCGCTACTTACGTCACCATCAAGGCGCCCGATGATCAGCCTCAGCGGTTTCTTAAGGACATCAAAGGGATTATCGAACGGGGCAAGCTCACGCCCAAAGCAAAACAGTTAGCCCACACCATCTTCCAGCGCCTCGGTGAAGTCGAGGCGGCGGCTCATGGCATGAGCATCGATCAAGTCCATTTCCATGAAGTCGGCGCGGTCGACAGTATTGCCGACATCGTGGGAAGCGCGATCGGCCTCGACTACCTCAACATCGACGAGTTCACCTCGCGCTCAGTTCCTACAGGACATGGAACGATCAAAGCGGTGCATGGCATCATGCCCATTCCCACGCCGGCCACCGCGGCACTGCTCAAGGGCGTACCACTCGCTTCTTCTCCAATCAAAACAGAACTGACTACTCCCACGGGTGCTGCCATTCTAACCACAGTGGTGAAACGCTGGCTGGAAAGCCCTGTGATGAGGATCGAAAAGATTGGCTATGGCGCAGGCACCAAGGATTTCGCCGAGCAACCCAACGTGCTGCGTCTGTTCGTCGGCACAGCCGGCGAATCAATGTCTACCAGTGGTTATGAACAAGACGAAGTCTGGCTGCTCGAAACCAATCTCGATGACGTTCCCGGCGAAGTGATTGGTTACTGTTTTGAACAACTGCTCGCCGCAGGGGCACTGGATGTTTTTTCTTCGCCCATTCAGATGAAGAAACAGCGGCCCGGAGTATTGCTCTCCGTGCTGGTCGATGAGCAATATCTGCCAACCGTCGAAGATATTCTCTTCCGCGAAACTGACACTTTTGGTGTCCGAAGAACTCGTGTAGATCGTCACAAATTATTTCGCAAACCACACCAGGTGTCGACTGCATGGGGGCCAATCGCCGGCAAACTAGGCTGGAAACATGGAGAAAACCCAGTATTTATCCCTGAATTCGAGGCTTGTGCCAGGGTTGCACTTGAACAGCATTTGCCTTTGCTGACAATTTATCGAGAAGTGCAGAAAAACTATGTAACAGGTCCGAATTCACTGAAATAAGGTACGATGGAGCAAGGAACGAGACAGAAAGAAGTGATCTAGTGAAGAAAAATGATGATCCTGATTTGACAGTTATTCCAGCATAACCTAACGTTCCTTTGTTCATGATGCTGTCGGATGACTTTCATCGCCAACTGCTCTGACAGTAGACTGAGAACTTCAGATTTCTAACGCCAAAAGTCTGAGAAGGAAGCCATGAAAACGATTACCCGTCAGATTTGGAACTTCATCCGCAACGAAGATGGACCAACCTCGGTTGAATATGCAGTGATGCTTGCTCTGATCATCGTGCTGTGCATCGTGGTCATTCGCCAAGTGGGTACCAGTGCATCGAAAACTTTCAGCACCGCTAACTCTGCTATCAGTTGATCGCGAAGAACCGCCCCGGAATTAACCCAGCCATTCGCCTGTTCCTTCATCTGTTCTGTCCTCGAGGAGTGAGTCATGAAGAAGTATCTGGAAGCTGTCAAGCGTTTCGTCAACAACGAAGATGGCCCTACCGCCGTTGAGTATGCCGTCATGCTGGCTTTGATCATCGTGCTCTGCATCGTGGTCATCCGTCAGGTTGGTACCAGTTCGTCGGCTACCTTCAGCCGTTCGGACTCCGCCATCTCGACAAGCTAACTTTCGACCTCTGTCGCCCTTTCTGTCAGAGCAGCCGGACATGGGGAAAGTCCGCTGTACCTGAGTACCAGTTACTTTCCCCGTACCTGTGAGCCTGCCTCACGCCTTTCATCGAGGAGCCAGTTTATGAAGAAGTGTCTCAACGCCATCAAGCGATTCATCAAGAACGAAGATGGTCCTACCGCTGTCGAATACGCAGTGATGTTGGCTTTGATCATCGTGCTTTGCATCGTGGTCATCCGCCAGGTCGGTACGAGTGCCAGCCGTACTTTCAGCACTGCTGATTCCGCAATCTCCTAGTTGCCCAGAACTAGGCGTGATATGATCAGGCGGCTAGTCACTTTGGTGACTAGCCGCCTGATCTGTTTTTTTTGTGACTACAAAATAATTCGGTGAACATTACTGAATTTTCTTGCCCTGGGAATCTCTAATGATTAACATGTTATTTATCCAGATTCGTCCATATTTGTTCGTTCACCTTTCAGAGGAGGCATCTCATGTCCACGGCGTTGAAAGCAGTTCAACAATTCATTAAGAACGAAGATGGCCCTACTGCTGTCGAATACGCAGTGATGTTGGCTTTGATCATTGTGCTCTGCATCGTGGTCATTCGTCAGGTTGGTACGAGTTCAAGCCGTACCTTCAGCACTGCTGATTCCGCTATTTCCTAGTTGCCCATACTAGGCGTGACAAGATCAGGCGGCTATCCACTTTTTAGTGGAGAGCCGCTTGGTTCGTTTTTGTGGCCAGAAAATAATTCGACTAACATTACTGAATTTTCTTGCACTGTGATTCTGTAATGCTTAACGTGATATTTACTACGATTCGTCCACATTTGTTGGTTCACCTTCAGAGGAGGCATCTCATGTCCACGGCGTTGAAAGCAGTTCAGCAATTCATCAAGAACGAAGATGGCCCTACTGCTGTCGAATACGCAGTGATGTTGGCATTAATCATCGTGCTCTGCATCGTGGTTATCCGCCAGGTTGGCACAAGCGCATCGGCGACTTTCAGTACTGCTGATTCGGCAATATCCTGACAACTCAATGGAAGTGAAGCCATGCTCAGGCGGCTGTTCACTTTGGTGGGCTGCCGCCTGATTTGCATTTAGATTCCTGCTCGAAAATATCTGCAAAATCATTGGCACCCGCCCCTTCCATGAACTAGCTTTCTGCTAGAATCAGATGTCCTCGCCCCACATCACCTTATGATCAATCATTCCATGCTTGCTTCATTCAGTGCAGAAAAGACTTCACTCATCATCATGCTATCCGTAGCCATGATCGTGATGGCTGTTGTCGATTTTCGTTACCTGAAGATTCACAACATCCTAACGTTCCCCGTCATCTTCTCCGGCTGGGCGTTTGCCCTCCTCAACGGTTGGATGAATGGCGCGGATATCGAGATGTATCTGCCCACCAATTACATCGGCATGCAGAAAATCGTGATGTTCGAACTGCATGGCGGGCTGGGTGGCGCGGTACAAGGCCTTTGGCACTCGCTGGGCCTCTCGTTCCTGGGTCTCGGCTTGCTCGTCTGGCTATATGCTATTGGCGGAGTCGGAGCCGGTGATGTAAAGATGCAAATGGGCTTTGGTGCATGGGTCGCCCCCATTTATGGTTGGGAACGTGGTTTTGAGATCGTTCTCTGGGGCTGGATCTTTGGCGTCATCGTCGGCGGTGTCATTTCCTCCATCATGATCTGGTGGAGCGGCTCCTACAAACAAAACGCCAAGAACCTCACGAATATCGTTTCGGACTGGGTAAATGCCAAGGGAATCGGCGAAGTGCATGAGAAGGCGATGGCGCGAAAGCCTACTCTACAGCTTCTTCCTTATGGCGTACCCCTGTGCATCGGATTTTTAGCTTACGTGGCTTGGGACTGGTACCAGACCACCCTGATAACGTCCTAAGTGGCGGCACAGTCAGTGCTTCCCACTTGAGATATCTGCCCGAAAAATGAAGGAGGGTCTTGCCTAATCATCCAATATTGAACACATTCGCCATAGACCGTTCCTTCGCTTTCTTCCCTACAGGCGCAAAAGTTGAAGATGGTCATGCCTAATAGTCGAAACATACGTCTAGCGGCAATGGCGTCGAATGAGAACGATAGAACTTGGGCTCAAGTTCCGTCGTCTTTTGGATGAGGCAGGAATCCTTACTTCACCTTGAATGAGCACAACACGAGGAGGTCTTGACCATGCAATCGAAGACGCCATTACTGATGGTGACTGCCCTGGTCTGCGGACTGGGAGCAGCTTTTGGCACCTGGAAACTGGTTTCAGGTGCTGCGAATAACCCGCAAGACGAAGTGAAAGTGAAGGTTCTGGTGCCTGTGGCTGATGTGGCTCCTTACTATCTGTTTCAGGATGCACAGCGCTTCACCGAAATGGAGTGGCCTAAGAGCAAGCTGCGCGAAGATATCTCAGATACCATCACCGGCTTCGATCAAATCAAAGGCAAGACCACGCGACATTACCGCCTCAAGCCCAACGAACCCATCTACAAGAGTGACATCTGCGACACGCGTGATGATGACATCAATGAACGACTGAAGAACGGTGAAGTGGCGCACTCCATCGAAGTTACCGTGGGACGATCAGGCGGCGGGTTCATCCAGGTAGGCAACCATGTGAACATTTCTGCCACCATTCCACCACAAGCCGGTGAAACTGGAAACAAGACTCAGTACATCCTTGAAGACATTGAGGTGCTGGCCGTTGACAACACTTCCAAGAAAGAGGCCACACAGATGGCCCAACCGCCCACACGGTTCCTGCTGCGACTGACCAGCCCCCAGGCCCTGATGCTCAAGAACTATCAGGACAGTTGCCGAATCGATGTTGATCGACGTCGCGATGGCGATCCGATTAAGGTTGGTGACAGCATTTACTACATCACCGGCAAAAGAACTTCATCCATACCCGGCTATCAGGACGATGTGCCAGAAGCCACACAGTCGATCACTTTAGATGCGACCAAGCTGTCGGACCCCACTGATGACACCACGCATGCCAAGGTGGAAAAGAAAGATCAGATCAATACAGGCGATCTGACTGAAGAACAGCGACGTTTGCGAGATCACGAAGTGACCATCAACACCGATGGGACTACGAAGAAGGTAAAAACCAATGCAAAATACGAAGAGAAAGTCCTTATCAAAAAGGGTGACACCACCAAGAAAGATGAGCCAAAGAAAGAAGATGACGGTAAGAAGGATGATGGGAAAACTCCTGGGCAGTAATGCTCAGGAGTAGGGGAATAACAGGGTAGCAGCCGTATCAGCGACAGGGATGGCGCTGGGCTGCTGCCTGATGACATGGAAATCCTGCACGCAGGCATCGGCGCGTGCTGCACTCAAGGAGGGGTGAAGAGATGCACTCTTTCGCTACGAAGACTGTTGGACATCGCCGGCTGCTGGGTGCGGGACTGATCGCCGTCGCCACGCTTGCCGGTTCCACCGCTATCTGCCAGGCTCAGGGCCTGGGCACTTCCGGCTATGGTCAATCCATGCCGGCTCCCGCTTCCGGGTTTAATCAGCCACCTCCGCCTGCGGCCACCGCGGCGGTTGGCTCTTCAACTTCGGCGGAGAAAGCTGATTACACTGTTCAAATTGGTGATACCTTCACCATTCGACAGGAAGAGGGCGGGCTCTTCAAGGACGTTCTCGCTTCTCGACCCGGCATTGTCCAGGTTGAAGTCGATAAGGACAATCCTAGCATCGCCCGCATCAAGGGTGTCAATGTTGGCGTCACGCAACTCACCATGACTGCCCGTGACAGGGACAATAAGAACCTAGCTCCCACCATCAAGACCATCCAGGTCAACCCGGATATCAGCTATATCCGCAGCAAGGTCGCTGAGACCTTCCCGACCGCCAACCTCAAGATTATCGCCGGCGGCCCTCCCGGCTCGCTGATCGTCACCGGCACCGTTGAATCGGTCGAAGACGTTGAACCCATTCGCACCTTCCTCAACGGTATCGCTGCCCAGTACAGCGGCCAACGGCAAGGCGGTGGTGGCAGCCAGCAGAATGATCTCGTCACCTACGCGGTGCGCGTCTCCGGTCCCCAGGTCGTCCAACTCGACGTCTGCCTGGCCTCGGTCGATCGCAAAGAGATTCGCCGACTGGGAGTCGACTTCTTCCAGAGAAGCGGCACCAACTTCCTTGGCACCTCCATCGGTGGGGCAGGCTCAACGACGATTAATACTGATTCAGGCATCCCCGGAACTCTGATGTCCACCGGTTCGAACTTTGTGTTCCGTACCTCGCAAGGCGCGAACGCCTTCATCGGGTTCATCAACGCCCTGCGTGAAGAAGACGTCGGCAAGATTCTCTCCAACCCCAGCTTGACTGCCATGAGTGGCCGCCCTGCCCGCTTCATCGTGGGTGGCGAAGAACCATACGGCACCTCCGGTTCAGTTGGTTCAGGTGGTGGCAGCGGCGCCGGCATCCAGTTCCGGCCTACTGGTACCGTCGTGGCATTCCTTCCGGTCGTACTCGGCGATGGCCGTATCCGTCTGACTGTCTCGGCTGAGAACACGGTGAAGACCGGCGACGCCAACCAGGCCGGCATCATTGCCCCCATCCTGGCTACGCAATCAGTCGGCACCACCCTGGAACTTGAAAACGGCCAGTCGCTGGTCATCGGCGGCCTGACCGAGAACGTCACCAGCGGTACCACTCAGAAGTATCCGATCCTGGGCGATCTGCCTTTCGTCGGTGTCTTCTTCCGCAACGTCTCGTTCACCGAAGAAGAGAAGGAGTTCATCATCATCGTGAAAGTGAACATGGTCGAAGGCATCACCGACGCCCAGCGTTGTGCCATGAGGCTGCCAGGCCAGGAAACCCGTTCACCAAGCGACTTTGAACTGTTCATCGAAGGAATTATGGAAGCTCCTCGCGGCCCGCGCGATATCTTCCCGAACCGCACCTATGTGCCGGCCTTCAAGAACGACGTTCCTTTCGGTCAGAAGTCGGGTGAATGCACACTGCCCGGACCGCTCTGCGACAAGCCTGGCCACCACCACAATGGCGGCAACTGTGCTACCGGTAACTGTGCCACGGGCAACTGCAACTCCTGTGCAACCGGTGCGGTGAATGTCGCTCCTGCTCAGGTAGTTCAGCCGGCTGGTGTGCAGATTCCTCAGATTACTCCTGCGGTAGTTCCTGCAGCTGTGCCGAACACTGCTCCCGTTACGCAGACCAGTCAAACGGTCCCTGCTGATGTGAAGCCAGTCGAAAAGGTCGAAGTGCCTGTCGTCTCGGTGCCAGTGGTGCCTGCTACTGAAGTGCCGGTTCCCGTGGTGCCTGCCGGCGAGACGCCCAAGCAGAACGATCTGCCCGTGCCTCCTGCTCCTCCCGTTCCTCAGACGGAACCGAAGTAGTAGCCAGGCGTAAGTGAATCAAGGCAAGGCGAGGCGTTGAGAGAAATCTCAACGCCTTGTTTTATTGTTGCCATCACGCGGAGCGTGATGGCAACTCTCGCAGCAGTGCCCGTAGCGGCGCCCCATCGGTGCCCATCAACTTCAAAGGCGCAGCCAGCAATTCGTACTCCCCTGCCCTGACATCATCGAGCCAGAGGCCCTCGACAATCGTGATGCCTGCCTTGCCCAAAGTGTGGTGGTTAGGCAAGTCTTTCGAATCGAGTTCATCCACCGAAGGCAGATCGACGCCGATCAACTTCACCCCCTGAGCGACCAGCCAGGCGATGGCCTGCGGCTGAATCGTGGGGATGCCTTCAGGAAAACGAGCAGTATCGTGCCAGCCGCCGGTGTGGAACAACACCCGTTTGATGCCTTGATCGCTCAGAGGCTTCAAGGCTGTAAGCCAATCCTCAAGACAGTGCCGCACATCGACCACCCAGGCGGGGCCGAGAAACACCTCAAGCGGGATGTGATCGACCGTCACACCGCTGGTATCAAAATGAAACGGAGCATCGCAGTGGGTACCGGTATGCACGCTGGTCGTGATTGAGCCGACGTTGACACTCGCCCCGTCGTTCATCTTCCAGCCGAGTGCAAACGAGTAAGGAACATCGCCAGGCCAAGAGGCGGTCTGCGGGCTGAGGGGGCGAGAGATGTCAATCCAGGGGAATTTAGGTGACAACATGAAATTCCCTAAGCAGGAGCCTCCAGTATCTACGTTAATAAAGGAGATCGTACCATAAAGTTCTAATCGTTGCACAATATTCTTGGATTCACCGAGAGGCGTGAGTCGGTTCCCGTCTGACTTTTGTTGCCATAATTTGGTTTTGGTTTAACTATCATGGTCACCGATGATCGGCCTTTCGTGATTCTGCGTATAGGTGTGGTTTTTAGGTCACTATAATATAGAACGTGCATGGATTATAGCTATTTTTTCCATGCAACATAGTATTTCTTGTTTGGCGCGATAGACACTGTTGATATTATGTATGGCTTAAAACCTTCGTGTTTCATTCTATTGCATTCATCTAGTATTTCTGTAGACGTAAGTCCTGAACCAAATGAATACCTAGTAACTGTCGCATCAGTATTTTCTCTCATAATAATATTAGAAACTACATTTCCTTTATTTAGTGACATATCTAACCACGAGATATACCATCCCTTTGCTTTGACCGTCTGCGCAGTTGACGCCAATTCATTTGCCGGCAGGTTTATGCACGTACCCCACTCACCTTTGAGCTTAGCACCTAACATTGAAAAGAACTGAGAGCCATTCCTCTCTCTGCATCTGATTTCAGTGAAAATATTCCCGGACCTCCTCAGATTAAGTTCGTGTATTCCGAGAGAGCTTATGGGTCCACCCCAAACAAATGGCTTTTCGACACTCGTGCTCTTAGCCCAAAGTATTGCTAAGTAGTCTTCACCATTTCTATTGTAAGTACAAACTTGTCGTTTCACATAGCTATTCCGATCCATCAATATGTGATGCTCCATGTCTTCGACATTGTTGTGTTTAATGTCTTTACAGAATTTGTAATCTAGTTCACCAGATAGATTTTTGACTGCAATGGCATTGAATCTGCACGGCTTCGACCAATCGTTAGATATGTAAACAGGCATATAGTTATCTAGTTGCTTTGTTGACATCCATTGATCTAATTGATCAATGTCGAAATCTAAAGCATAAACATAGTCTGTCACGCTATGATTGGAAGTTGCATTTTTTGTATCTAGCGTTGTATTATTATTACTACTTCTATTCGAGTCAGGTACCGACGTAATAGTCGTGGCAGGCTGCAACATGGTTAGATATAGCACTACACAAATACAAAATACTACAATAAACGAAATGATAATAAGCGCATTACTACGCCTACTGGAAAAGGCCTTGCTATTAGCGATAGCAGCATCCAACAAACCGTTCCGACGTTGAGCGGTGCTATGACCATGAACTATATGACTACCAGTTGTAGTTGGTTTTCTTGGCCAATGATCGATGCATGTAAAATCAGATGGGTCTTGCACTTTTTCTACTTCTGTAGGTCGACACGAATGTTGAACAGATGATAACGCATTTTTTTCGTGCTGTTTCAGAAATGCACCCAGAGTTCCTGACAAAATCTCTGCTGTTTCATATCGGTCTGCAGGGTTCTTACTCAAACACCGCTTACAAACTACCTCAAGCTCTTCTGGCACTTCAGGACGTATTTCTTTTAGGCATGGGGGTTGATCCTCTAAAACCTTGAGAATGACATCAATACTGTTACCACCTTGAAAGGGTGGACGACCTGCCAGTAAGCTGTAAAGAATAGCTCCCAGGGCATAGATATCGACAGAATGGCTAATAGCGTTGCCACTACGTGCTTGCTCAGGAGCCATGTAATTTGGCGTACCTAGCAAATCTCCCGTTGTCGTGACAGGATTCTCCTCTGAAAAGTTATCCAACAATTTCACCAAGCCGAAGTCTGCTATTTTGGGCAATCCCCATGCACAATTGAGAGCAGGTTCATCAGAATGAACAGCAAGTAATACATTGGCGGGTTTTAGATCGCGATGCACAATTCCGCGTTGATGTGCAGCATACACCGCTTTTGCTAACAGTTGCACGAGGCGGGCCGAATCAGCGATCGATTGTGGCACCTTAGTTACCCGATCAGCGAGGCTGCCACCCGACACGTATTCCATTACGAAATAAGTCTGTCCGTTTAGAGTGGCACCGGCTGCATAGACCTGGACGATGTGCGGATGTTGAAGCCGGGCCAGGGCCGATGCTTCATTTTGGAAACGTCTCTGGGTAGAAGGACTGGCCTGAGTCAGCCCCATCTTGATGGCGACGGGGCGTTGCAGGGCAAGATCAGTGGCAAGGTAGACGACCCCCATGCCACCCCGTCCCAATTCCCGTTCGATGCGGTAGCCGGGAATGACGGGCTGCTGCGACATATTGCCGGCAGGCTGGCTCAACTCTTCCGTCTTGCTGGGTGGCAGCGTGGGCGCAGAGGATTCATCAACTGGCGGCGCTTCCTGGAAGGTCTTTGTTTCAGCAACGGAATTGCCCGTCGAAGCAGCGCTCAACTCCTGCAACCTGGCCCGTACTTCATCTCGGAGTTCCGGACAATCACGGCATAAATACTCGACGCTCAACTCGACCCCGTGATCACGGGCAGCTTTCCAGACATCGACCAGGCTTTCGAGCTTTGGATTCATGGTGCAGCGGGAAAAAGTGGTTCGATCATTCTGCTCTTGTTAAAGATCAGTGTCAACAAGGATTTGCCGGAAGTGGTAGAGTTGCCATCACGCTCCGCGTGATGGGGCGGAGGATGGCTGCCAACACTGGAATTATTGCTACGACGACCTGTCTCCGCTCCCTCACACGGAGCGTGAAGAAAACTCTGGTCAGCTTTTGAACGCCGCGCTCAAGTGTTGCGCGCGGGATAAAGTCGGTATAAGGCCCTCGAACATCACGTAAATATTCTTAGCACAATATCCCCCTTGTTTTCAGGCAGTTTCGACGATTTCTGATTATCTTTTTTCCCTTGGCACGCCTGCTGCTTTACCTGTTCCGTGTGATGAACACAAAGGTAACCAACAACAGGAGCTAGTCATGGAAACTGCTAGAACGCTTCGCACTCGTCGATGGAAACTCGGTTGGGGCACCGCCGGCCTGTTGGCCGCTGGAGCTACCTTCGGTTTCCTCAGCTCGCCAACCCAGGGGTTCTTCTTCCCCAAAGCCGATGAGCAGCCACCCGCCGCTCTCGGTTCCGCCAACGATCTCTCTACCGCATTCCGTTATGCTTCGGGCAAGGTCATGCCCTCGCTGGTGATGATCCGTTCATTGCCTGCCGAAATGAAGCAGACAGCCGCCGGCCCTGGTGCCGATGAGGACATGGCAGAACAACTGCCTCCCGAACTCCGCCGCTTCTTCGGCGAGAACGGCCCGAAGATGATGCCCAAGCAGGGTCCTCGCGCCCCTAAAGGTGAAGGCATGGGCTCCGGCGTCATCATCGACGATAAGGGCATCATCCTGACCAACAACCACGTTGTTGCGGGTGGCGGCAAGATTATCGTCCGTCTTCATGATGGCCGGGAGTTTCCCGCTGTCGAGGTGAAGACTGATCCCAAGACCGATATGGCTGTGGTTCGCATTGAAGGGGCCGGCGCTCTCAAGGCTGCCACCCTGGCCAATAGCGACAACGTGCAGATCGGCGACTGGGTCTTGGCCGTAGGTGCTCCGTTCGGTCTCAGAGAGACTGTGACCGCCGGCATCATCTCCGCCAAGTCCCGAGGGATCGGCATCTCTGAACGGGAAGACTACCTGCAGACCGATGCAGCGATCAACCCCGGCAACAGCGGTGGGCCGCTCGTCAATCTCAAGGGTGAAGTGGTCGGCATCAACACCGCCATCTCTTCCCGCAGCGGTGGCAACGAAGGTATCGGCTTCTCGGTACCCGCCAACACTGCCAAGTGGATCAGCCAGCAGCTGATCAAGGATGGCGCGGTCAAGCGAGCCATGCTGGGCGTCGGGATTCAACCCGTCACTGCTGAACTCTCCAAGGAGTTTAACCTCAAGGCGGTACAAGGTGCGGTCGTCACCGAGGTCAAACCCGGCAGCGCTGCAGCCAAGGCTGGCCTGGAGTCTGGCGATGTGATCGTCGAGTTCGACAAGAAAGCTGTAGAGAGCCCCCGCGATCTACAGAACCTGGTCGAACGAGCAACCGCTGATCAGACCCACGATGTGGCTGTCATGCGGAACGGCGAAAAGAAGAACTTTGCCGTCACATTGCAGACGATGACCGAACAGCAGAAAGGCACGCACGCCAAAAACGGCGCCGCCCAGGATGCCGGCCTCGATAAGTACGGCATGGAAGTCGCCGCTCTAACGAACGACGTTGCCAAGCAGCTTGGCATGGAAGGGACTCAGGGCGTGGTGATCACCGGGATCAAACCTGGTGGCGCCGCCGAGCAAGCCGGTCTGCGTGAAGGCATGATCATCGCCAAGGTCGGTCAGAAGCCGATCAAGACGATGGACGACTTCAACGCAGCCATGAAAGCAAATAAGGCGAATCCGGGGCTGATGCTCCTGGTTCGCACCCCCCAGGGTTCTCAGTTCCTCGTACTGAAGAACGCCTAACCGTCCCGCCGGCGGAGTCTGGGAGCTGACGTACCAGACTCTGCTTTTCCTGTGGCGAGATCGGGACTGGCTCCTACCTGGTGGCCGATCCGTCGCGGGCGCCCCGGACAGTTTCCGTCCGGGGCGTTTCTATTTCTGATGACAGCCCGACGCGCTAGCAAGGGGGCGCGTGCAATCGCAAGGTCCACCCTCGCTAGCGCGTCGGGCTGTCATCAAACTAGCAATAACAATCCGAGGCTGCCATGTTCCACTACAACACCGCCATCTCGATCACCCAGGCCGTCCAGCTTCGTCGTCCTGGTCATCCCGCACAATCTTATCAAGCGATAGCCCGAGCTGTTGCAAACGTGTTCGTAACGTGTTTCGGGAAATCCCGAGCAGAGCGGCTGCCCTGGTCTGTTGACCTCCCGCATGAGCAAGCACCTTCGTCAACAGCAGCCGATCAACCACGTCGTGAACTTCATCCAGAAGTCGTGGCCGACTCTCCTGTAACCATTGTGACACGAGTTGATCCAGGTCAGGCAAGCCCGCATCGCCGACCGGCTTGTTCGTGACCGCAACCGGTTCGGTGGAACGCAACTGATCGGGCAGCGAATCGGGAGTGATCCACTCGCCATGGGCATGCACCATCGCATACTTGATGGCGTTCTCCAACTCCCTGACATTGCCAGGCCAGGGGTAACGCTGCAACAGTTGCATCGCTTCAGGCGACACGCCGAGGAGCTTCAGCCCTAGTTCCTGGCGTTGCCGGGCAATGAAATGATCGATGAGGAACGGGATATCCTCCGGGCGTTCCCGCAACGAGGGCAGCTTCAAAATAAAAGTGTTGAGTCGATAGTAGAGATCCTGCCTGAACTCTTTCCGTTGGATCGCCCCTGCCAGGTCTTTGTTAGTCGCAGCAATGATGCGGACATCTGTCTGAAGCGTCTCGTTGCCACCGATCCGTTCAAAGCGGCCATCTTGAAGAATACGCAACACCTTGGCCTGGGTCACGAGGGCCATGTCGCCCAATTCATCAAGAAACAGCGTGCCCTTATCCGCTTGTTCGAACTTGCCGACCCGTCGACGATCCGCCCCGGTGAACGCCCCCTTTTCATGGCCAAAGAGTTCGCTCTCCAAAAGCGTATCGGGCAACGCAGCACAGTTGATGGCTAAAAAGGGCTGCTCTTTTCGTTTGCTATGATGATAGATGGCCCGGGCGACGAGTTCCTTGCCGGTGCCACTCTCGCCGAGGATGAGGACATTGACATCCTGCTGGGCGATCTTGCCGATCTCCTTGAAGATGTGCTGCATCGCAGACGAGTTGCCGACGATGCGGTCGATCTTGTCTTCGGGTAGATCAGTCTGCTGTTCATAGACCGCAGGCACTCGACTCAATCGGCTTGCTTGCAGGGCGTTGTCGATCAGCGCCTTCAGCTCTTCGAGCTTCCACGGCTTGAGGATATAGTCATAAGCCCCCTGCTTCATCGCTTCGATGGCGGTATCAGCCGTGCCATGCGCGGTCATGATGATGACGGGCAGGCGGGAATCGATCTGTTGCAGCTTCTTGAGCACTTCGATGCCGGAGAGATCGGGCAGTTGCACATCGAGCAGCACGACATCGGGATGATGCTTCGTTACCGCAGCCAGGCCGAGTTGCCCGGTGGCTGCGGTGACGATGGTCTGCCCCGTCGCCTTCAGCCCTTTCTCCAAGGCATAGAGTACGTTGGGTTCATCATCGATAATCAGCAGCTTGGTCATAAATCAGATCGGTAGAGTAACGGTAAAACAGGCTCCGCCGGCAGGCACATTCTCAGCGGTGATGGTGCCGTTATGCTCTTCGACGATGCGTTTGCAAATGGTCAGCCCCAACCCGGTGCCTGCCGCCTTGGAGCTGACGAATGGCTCGAACAATTTGCCCCGCACCTTCTCCGGAATGCCGGGGCCAGTGTCCTTTACCTTTAGAACGACTGCCTTGGCTGTGCTCTGGGTCTGCAGCGTTACGGTACCATGTGTGCCGACCGCGTCAAAGGCATTCAGCGAGAGATTGATCAAGACCTGCTTCAACTGCTCCGGATCGCCCTGCAAAACGACCGGATCTTTCGACAGTTCCAGCTTGATCTGAATCGACCGCTGCTCGGCTTGGGCTGCCAGCAGTTGCTGTGTCTTTTGAGTAAGTTGATTGACATCGACCGTAGTCTTTTCCAGTTTTGGGGGCCGGGCATAGTCGAGGAAAGCCTGCAACGTCTTGTTCAGCCGGGTGATTTCCTCTTCGATCACTTCGAGGTCACGACCTTCGAGGGTAGCGTCGCCCTTTTGACTCTTGGCCGCTTCGATCAGCGTTTTGATGGCTGTCAGCGGGTTACGAAGTTCATGGGCCAGACCAGCGGCAAGTTGACCGAGGGCAGCCATCTGATCCTTGCGGACGTTCTCGCGCTCAGCACTTTGCAGCCGTTCCACGACGGTGGCGACCTGCTGGGCGATACCCTTGAGTGAAGTTTCGAGTTCCTGAATGTCGGACGTGCCAGCCAGGTTGATAGGACCAACGATAGCGCTGAGGCTGCCCGCTGCGTTGTGGATGGGCACGCTCAGTTCCATGATCTCTTTCTGATAACGCCGGGCCAGGCTGTAGCCCGCGAGCAACCCGCCTCCGGAACCGAGGATGCCCAGCAGCATCAGCCACCAGCCGGCTTTTAACAGATGACTGCCGGAACGTACCTGTTTCACTTCATCGTGCTTGACATCATGCTGTTTGTGGATCGTATCGAGCGCTTCGGGTTCGATGACATCCTTGACCAGATGAGTAGCTGCGTTCTGTCGTTCCTCAGGAGGCATGTCGGGCTTGATGGCCAACATCCCTGCCTGAATGACGCCGTAGATTTTCTGCAGTTTGATCAGGTGCCCTTTGTCAACATCGCTGGCCACCCAGCGTTCGATGACAATCAGGCAATCCTTGTACTGCTTCTGGAGTTGTTCAGCATTGTTCCGATTCGACTCATCCCCTTTGGCCGCATAGAGGGCCAGTTGATGGCGAAGCTCGCGCGTCGTCTGTTCGAGTTCAGCGTAAGCTTCCTGGCTGGCCATGGCTGCATCGATGGCCAGTTCCTCTTTGACATGGGCATGATGCAGCATGAGGGCAGCGATGATCACCACCGCCAGCAGCATCCCGCTGAGCGCGAGCGCCGGCCAGAAGAAGGGCCAGTGGATTTTGTTGGGGGCGAGGATGGGAGGCTCCTGCATAAGGCCGAGAAAAGCCTATTTTGGTCCCAAAGGGACTACCTGCAACAGCCCAGGACTTCAGTCCTGGGTTAGATACCAGTGTATTATACCTGGTTCCGAAGGGGCTACCTGTAACCGAATAGATTTGGGGCAAGCGAGATTTGTGGCAGGGGTCACGAGGTACTTCTCGTGCCCCCTGCGGAATGTGCAAAATCTTCGCCAACTTGCAGGGGTCAACGGAGCGGCTGTGTTGTTTGTCAACCGTTTTCTTGTTTTCATGC
>DAOMFV010000043.1:0-40304 GCA_035430005.1 Gemmatales bacterium | reverse complement strand
CATGAAAACAAGAAAACGGTTGACAAACAACACAGCCGCTCCGTTGCCCCCTGCGAACCATACGTAACTTTCGCCCTTATGCAGGGGGCAGTTGAGTACAACTGACCCCTGCCACGACTTTCATCTTCTTCATGAGTGATGCAGAAGCACATACTCCCGTTTACCTTCATGGCTGGGATAGAGTAGAATATCAGCAATCATCCCATCCACAGGAGGTTTCCCCACCATGCCGTCAGTCTTTCCGGGCATGGATCCGTATCTCGAAGACGCCAAGCGCTGGCCAACCTTTCAGCAACAGTTCATCTCTGCCCTCAGCGATGCGTTGCAACCAGCCTTGAGTGACAAGTATCGTCTGCGCCTGGGCAACCGACATTATGAAATCGAGCAGGTGCTCTTTACCTCCATTCAGAAGGAGCAGTTGGCGGAGCCGTTCCTGGAGATTCGGCAGAAGTCGAGCAACGATAAGCTCGTGACGCTGATTGAGTTGGTCTCTCCCACTAATCGCACGCACCCCGAAGGCCGGCGGCGATATGAGATGCGTCGAGCGGAAGCTCGTCATGAAAGCGCCCACTTTGTCGAGCTCGATCTCGTCCTTCAAGGCCAGACCTGCCTGGAAGCCGATTTGAGCGCGCTCACCGAATCGCAGTATGTCTGCTGTGTCACTCGGGCAGGCAGGCCGATCAAGCATGAACTCTATGGCACCCTTCTAACCAAACGGCTGCCTCGCATCCGCCTGCCCATGCTGGCTGATGAGCGGGACTTGGTGCTTGATGTGCAGGCGCTCGTCAACCGCGTCTTCGACCGCTGCTTCGATGGGCAAATCGATTATCAGCCCGATCCCCAAGTTCCCCTTTCCGATGAAGATCGCCACTGGCTGGATCAGTTGCTCAAGAACGAGAAGCTGCGGAAGTAGTTTGTTTATTTCTCCCCTCTCCCCTGGATGGAAAGGGGTTGGGGGTGAGGGGGAGCATTGTACTTGTCGTATCGCGTGAACCTGTGCAGTGCTGTCGGCGATTGCACCCTAACACTGTGTGACAGCGAAACGACTATTCAGTGCAGGAAGTCACAATCCCCCGGCGCTGTCACACAGTGGCACGGTTCCTGCCTGTAGCTTTCATACACAGTAAGCACCTTAACGCCCTAAGAAACGATTAGAGTTACCGCCCCCTCCTATTGTTCCTCCATCAGTCACTAGTAGGCTAATCAGTGGAAACAACCCTGAGGTAGTCCGCCTATGTTGGTGGTGATGCAGCGTGATGCGACGAAGGAACAAGTTTCGCATGTGGTGAAGACCATCAGCGAAATGGGGCTGATGCCTCACCCCCTGCCCGGGGCCACACGCACGGCAATCGGCATCACCGGGAACACGGGATCGGTTGATTCCCGTGCCCTCGAAGTGCTGCCCGGCGTGGCTGACTGCATCCGCGTCACCAAGCAGTACAAGCTCACCGGGCGCGAGATGCACCCGCAGGATACTGTCGTCAAGATCGGCTCCACGACTATTGGCCCAGGCACCTTCACGATCATAGCCGGGCCCTGCTCCGTCGAAAACGAAGCGATGATCATGCGCAGCGCTGAGATGCTGATGCAGCGTGGCGTCAAGCTCATGCGGGCCGGGGCGTTCAAGCCGCGCACCAGTCCCTACAGCTTTCAGGGTATGGGGCAGAAAGGTCTCGACCTGCTCTGCAAAGCGCGTGAGAAAACAGGCATCGGCATCGTCACCGAACTGATGGACACCGAACACGCCGACGCTGTCGAAGCGGCCACGGATATGATTCAGATCGGCACCCGCAACATGCAGAACTTCAGCCTGCTGCGGCGCGTCTCGACAGCCAGGAAGCCGGTGCTGCTCAAGCGAGGCATGTCGGCGATGCTGGAAGAATGGCTGATGGCGGCGGAATACGTGCTGGCGGGCGGCAACTTCCAGGTCGCACTGTGTGAACGGGGCGTGCGTACCTTTGCTGATCACAGCCGCAACACGCTCGATCTCTCGATCGTGCCGCCGGTGAAGAAGTTGTCGCACCTTCCCATACTTGTTGATCCCAGCCATGGTACTGGTAAGGCGGAGCATGTCCCGGCGATGGCGCTGGCAGGCCTTGCCTCGGGCGCTGATGGGTTGCTGATCGAAGTGCATCCGGAACCATCGAAAGCACTCTCCGATGCGGCCCAGACGATTGACTATGCGACGTTTGATAAACTGCTTGCCAATCTCAAGCGATTGGCGGAGCCGTTGGGACGGACGATTGCCTAACGAGCCCAGGGCAACGCCCTGGGCTGTCATATCTCAAGCCCTTAGGGCCTTTTGAAGAGCTACTTCCCCAACGCCGCTTGTGCCGCGGCCAACCTCGCAATCGGCACCCGGAACGGCGAGCAACTCACGTAGTTCAGCCCAATCTTATCGCAGAATTTCACGCTGTCCGGGTCGCCGCCGTGTTCGCCGCAGATGCCGATCTTGAGGTCCTTCCTAACGGAACGGCCCTTGTCGACACCCATCTTCATCAGCGCGCCCACGCCATCCTGATCTATGGTTGCGAACGGATCAGCGGCGATGATGTCAGCCTTCTTCGGATCGGTATAGGGGCTGATAAACGGACCATAGTCATCCCGGCTGACACCGAGAGTAGTCTGCGTCAGATCGTTGGTGCCGAAGCTGAAGAACTCCGCCTTGGCGGCGATCTGATCAGCTACCACGCAAGCGCGGGGCAGTTCAATCATGGTGCCGACGAGGTACTCCAACCTAGTGCCCGTCTCCTCGAAGACCCTGGCAGCGGTGTCGCGGATAATCTTCTCCTGGTTGGAATATTCCTTCTGGAAGGCCACCAGCGGAATCATCACTTCAGGCAGAACGGTGATGCCTTCCTTCTTGACGGCGACAGCTGCCTCGAAGATGGCACGAGCCTGCATGGCGGTGATCTCAGGATACACGATGCCCAGACGGCAGCCACGGTGCCCCAGCATCGGGTTGGCTTCGTGCAGTTCGCTCACGCGACGCATGATCTGATCTTTGGGGATGCCGAGTTTCAATGAAAGTTCATTCTGCTCACTCGGTCCGTGAGGCAGGAACTCGTGCAATGGTGGATCAAGTAGACGAATAGTGACCGGCTTGCCTGCCATCGCCTTGAACAGACCGATGAAGTCCTTCCGTTGAAAGGGCAGCATCTTGGCCAATGCTGCTTCCCGAGCAGAGGTATTCTCTGCCATAATCATCTCACGCATCTCAGTGATGTGATCAAAGAACATGTGCTCGGTGCGGCACAGGCCGATGCCTTCAGCGCCGAAAGCGATAGCCTCCGCAGCCTGGTCGGGAAGATCGGCGTTGGTGCGAACCTTCATCTTGCGGTACTGGTCGGCCCAATCCATCACCATCTTGAAGCGACGATAGACGTCCGACTTTTCGGGAGCAAGTTCCTTCTTGATGAGCACCTGAACCACTTCGCTGGGGCTGGTGGCTATGGAACCTGCAAAGACCTCGCCGGTGAAGCCGTCGATACTGATGTCATCGCCTTCTTTGAATGTTTGGCCCTTGACAGTGACGGTGCCCTTGTCATTATCAATGTTGAGCTCGCCGGCACCAACGATGCAAACCTTGCCCATCTGCCGGCTTACCAGAGCGGCATGACTACTGACTCCACCGACAGCAGTGAGGATGCCCAAGGCAGCCTTCATACCTCGCAAATCTTCCGGCGTGGTTTCCTTGCGCACAAGAATCAGACTAATGTTCGGGTTTGCCTGCTTCATCGCCTCAGCCTTCTGAGGCGTGACGACGATCTTGCCCGTAGCAGCGCCCGGGCCGGCAGGAATGCCCTTGGTTAACAGCTTGCCTGCCTTGCTGGCCGCCTTCTTCGCTTCGGTATTGAACAGAGGTTGCAGCAACTGGCTCAAGTCACCGGCAGGAATGAACTTTGACGAGATGGCATCTTCCTTGCTGATGATACCCTCTTCGACCAGATCGGTAGCGACTCGAACCGCAGCGAACCCGGTACGCTTGGCGTTGCGGGTCTGCAGCATGTAGAGCTTGCTGCGGGAGATCGTGAACTCGATATCCTGCATGTTCTTGTAGTGCTTTTCCAGCTTGTGGCCGACAGCAACCAGTTCCTTGAAGGCGGCGGGCATGTCTTTGCCGAGCGTCTCTTCGATGCGCTTGGTGGGACGTGAACCATTGACGACGTCTTCACCCTGGGCGTTGATGAGGTAATCGCCACAGATGCCAGGGGTACCGAGAGCGCCGTCACGGGTAAGGGCCACGCCGGTTGCACAGTCGTCGCCGAGGTTGCCAAAGACCATGGCCATGACATTACAAGCCGTGCCCCATTCATCGGGGATGCCATACTGACGGCGATAGACACAGGCCCGGTCGTTCATCCACGAACCGAAGACAGCGCCGATGGCCTGCCAGATCTGCTCGTAAGGATCAGTCGGGAAGTCCTTCCCAGTGTACTTCTTGATGGCAGCCTTGTAATCGACAATGATCTGCTTGAGCGATTCAACGCTGAGCTCGTTATCGAGCTTGACGCCCTGCTTCTCCCTTGCCTTGTCGAGGATGTGGTGGAACGGTTCATCCTTATGCCCCTTCAGACCCATCACCACTTCGCCGAACATCAAGAGCAGTCGGCGGTAGCTGTCCAGAGCGAACCGTTCGTTGCCCGACTGCTTGGCCAGTGCCTGCACGGTGGTGTCGTTGAGGCCGATGTTGAGAACGGTATCCATCATGCCCGGCATCGAATCCCGGCCACCGGAACGGCAGGCGAGCAGCAGCGGGTTGCTGGCGTCGCCAAACTTGGCTCCCATCGACTTCTCGACCTTTTTCAGAGCCTCTTCGACCTGAGCCTTGAGATCAGGCGGATACTGCTTCTTGTTGGCGTAGAAGTAGGTGCAGACATCGGTGCTGAGCGTAAAGCCGGCCGGTACAGGCAGCCCGATGAGGGTCATCTCCGCCAGGTTGGCACCCTTGCCACCGAGGAGGTTTTTCATGTCAGCCTTACCGTCAGCTTGACCGTCACCGAAGAAATAGACGTACTTGGACATGAGGGTTCCTGAGAGGGTTGCAAAACAAAACGACCCACCTTGAGCGCAAGGTGGCTAGTGTATTCACTATGGGAGAGTAGGGGAAATCTAGCGAAAACGAGCGGCTTTGGGTAGTAGACGCCGCTTCCAGCCGCGTCAGCAGGGATATGCTAACTTAATCAATTGATGAGCGAGAACCCAACATGCCCCGCATCGCCCTGATTCAGCAACACGCCACTACAGACCGTCAGGCCAACCTCAAGCGTGGTTTACTCGCCCTGGATCAGGCAGCGGCTCAGGGGGCCAAACTCGTCTGCTTCGCTGAACTGGCGTTCGACCCGTTTTATCCTCAGCAACCTGCTGGTGCAAATCACGCTGATCTCGCCGAGGAAATACCAGGATCGACCACGCAGGCCTTTAAGCAAAGAGCCAAGCAGTTGGGCGTAGTCGTGGTACTCAATCTGTATGAACGAGAGGGCGCGTGTTGTTACGATACATCGCCAGTCATTGATGCGGATGGTACGTTGCTGGGCCGAACTCGCATGATCCATATCACCGAATATGCCTGCTTTCACGAGCAGGGTTACTACACGACAGGGGATACGGGAGCGCCCGTCTACGATACCAAAATCGGTAAAGTAGGCGTTGCCATCTGCTATGATCGGCATTACCCGGAATACATGAGAGCGCTGGCTGTCAATGGTGCTGACCTGGTCATCGTTCCCCAGGCAGGCTCCGTCGGCGAATGGCCCGAGGGGCTCTACGAAGCGGAGATGCGTGTCGCTGCCTTCCAGAATGGCTACTTTGTCGCTCTCTGTAATCGTGTAGGTAAGGAGGAATGCCTGACCTTTGCCGGTGAATCGTTCGTCTGTTCACCAGAGGGCAACGTGTTGGGCCGCGCACCGCAAGGAGTCGATCACATTCTTTATGTCGATATTGATTTGGCTGCGACGAAAGATTCCCATGCCCGGCAGCTCTTTCTCCGCCATCGCCGACCTGAGCTCTACGGTACCTGGTTAGGGAAGTAGCTTACCTTCAACAACTTTCTTTCGTTTCTTCTTCTTTTTCTTCCCCTGCATCTTCTCCCTCAGCATCGTCAGCCAGCCTCGCTTGTACGCCTCCCAACCCAAAGCAAAGGGGAAGATCACCGCCGCGATCCTGGTAAGGTTGAACTGGAACTCACTGAATCCCCTGATGAAGGGGAAGGCATGTCGCTCATCGGAACCCATATAGACGGCCAGCAGACCAAGAACTATCAGCATGAACAATGTTATGCTCGATTGCGCTTCAGAATGGCGAAACGCCCGCACTTCCAACCAGAGCAGCCAATACGGCCCAATCAGGAAGTAGAGCAGAATTAACCATGCGAGCCAATTCCCACCGCCACCGCTATATCCACCGAGATTCATGATTTTTGCCTTGAAGACCACTATCGGCAAATCTTATGGGCGGGAATGATCTACTGAATATCACTCAAAATCTTCGCTGCGCCGTCGTTTCTTTTTCGTCTTCTTCGTCCACTGACTCAGCCAGCCACGTTTGTAGACTTCCCAGGCGACGACGATAGGACAGGCCATCGCCCCGATGAAGCTGGCCACCAGATGCATCTTGGTGAAGCCCATCGTTCGATTGAACTCGGTCCACCCCGTGCCAATACTATAGTAGCCGGCCAGGACTCCCAGGAGAACCAGCAAGGCAACTATGGGAAGGGACTGCGCCTCTGACTTCAGGAACGCCCGCACTTCGATCACAATAAGCACAAACGGCCCGGCCAGGAAGAAGGGCAGAATAATCAGCCCCAGCACCGGGTTGCCACCATTAAAACTGGCGAAGAGAGACATCACTCTATCCAAAGAAGATCATCCATTTCACTAAGCCCGATAACTTGAACAATGTGACATACTTCTTCACCACTTTCAACGCCAACACGCCATGAGAGTCTCATGGCGGCGTCGCCTGGAAGGCGATCAAGCTGGTTGGCAATTAGCGTTTGTCCTCCACATATTCCCTGGGAATCTCCGGCGTAAAGAGCTTGCCATCAATGGGTACGTTCCACTGGAAGTTGTTCAGCGTTCGGGTAATCTTGGGGAACGTATCGTCCACTTCGTGATAAATGCGGACAGGCAATTTGGTCTTGGCATCATACCAGAGCATCATCTCGCCGGTATAGCCGCCCAGCTTGGCGTTCTGGATGACGATCTTGCGGGTGGCTACGCCATCAATCTTCTCCTCGCCGGCGGCGGTGCTAGGCAGGGCGCTCAGTTTTACCAGTTGCGAGAGGAACGTGTCAGGCTTGGGCATCTTGCGTTGATCTTCGGGCTTCGACCAAGTCTGTTTGATATAGGTTTTGTTGCTGCCGTTGATCACCAGCCATTCACCAGTCTTCTGATTGAGGATGGTGAAGGTATTATTGAATTGCAGCATATCAGTGCGCTGCAGATCACCAAGAACATAGTTCTTGCGAGTGGTAGGGAAATCGGGTTGAAGGTGATTGGTCTGCACTTCCTCGAACGTCACGCTGCTCGCTTTCTTGACCTGCTCCACGACGTCCTGCCAGGCGGAGGCCTGCGGGGTGGTGATGAACAGTAGCCCTGCGAGCGTGGCCAGCAGCGCCATCGCTGCCAGGGCTGAGCCGAATCGGAAATAACGAGCCATCGATAGTCTCCTTCTAGTGGCCAGCGGCGTGGTAGACACCGGTTCGACCGGGTTAACACGGGAGTTCATCGCTTCGACCGTCGAAGCCATGAGCGACTCTGGTAGAGCCGGGATGCGCGTTTCCCGCAAGGCGTGCATCGCTTGATCAAGCCGATCCGGAGTCGGCTGATGGTTCGGAGTGTTCATGTGGGTTCTCCCGCAGTGGTGTTCGGTAGATGGGCATGCAGTTTCTTCCGCAGTGCCATGCGTGTTCGGTTGATGAGCACGCCAACGTGGTTGCTCGTCATGCCCCATTGTTCGGCGATGGCTTCGTAGCTCCAACCTTCAAAGCTCGCCAAGTAGAAGATCTCGGCCGAGATGGGTTCCAGTTCCGAAAGCGCCTGTCGCAACTCGTCAGCCAGTTCACCAGCGATGGCGTGCTCGCTCGGATGGTGCAGCCTGGAATCGACGTAGCCCTCCTCGTGCAATGGCTGTAGGCAAGCCTGATGTCGATAGCGGCAGCGAAGCAGATCAAGAGCACGGGCGGTGGCCAGCTTCTTCAGCAGCGCCGGCCAATGGCGGACCCTTTCTTTCTGATCAAGCTGAAGAGCAGCCAGGAACACCCGTTGAAAGCAGTCGTGCGCGTCGGCTTCATGATTCAGCAACCGATACACGGTCTGCCAAACCAGCGGGCCATGCTGCTCAACAATCGGCGACCAATCGGTCATGGGGCTTCTCGGCTGATCGTTTCTACAGAACAGTAGTCGCTGAGGTTGTGGTCAACATTACAGAGATTCTGTTCAAAAAGAGTGTATCGGGGAACTGTGTTCTCAAGCTTCCTTTCGATACTTGCACTGCTATATCAACTTAAGGTACATGGAAAATCTTCCGATATTGGAACAGACCGTAGGAGAACCGCATGAACGTGAAGATCACCTTCTGCATGATGTGAAATTACACTCCCCAGGCCGTCAGTTTGACGGCCAGACTGCTCTACACCTTCCGCTCAGGCATCAAGAACCTGACCCTCATTCCCAGCGGCGGCGGGGTCTTCGAGGTCGAAGTCGATGGCAAGCTCATCCATTCCAAGAAACAGGTCGGGAAGTTCCCCGATGAAGATGCGCTGATCATCGAGCTCGAAAAAATGGGACATGAAGTGGCATAATCAATTGCAAGCCGGGTGGCGTTAGCCCCCGGAGTGGCGAGACCTTTGCTTTTCCGCATTGATAGTCACTGCCCCACCAGCTACAGTCTGGTCATGAACAGAACCTGGCGACCGGGACGAATCGTGTTGGCGGTGCTGCTACTCAGTGTTGCTGCGCTCATGGTTTATCTTTGGCCGAAGCAGCCACGCTGGCAGTTTTCGTTTGATGTGACCAAGAACTTCCACCACATTCTTTCGGTCGATGAAACCCGCCGACTCTTCTATAGCCGTTACATGGACTTCTCCTCTATGGAGATTCGGCAACCAGCAACACCTCCAAAGCTCGTCTTTGAAATTCGATGTTACGATCTCGACACGGGAAAGCAGGTCTGGAGCCAGCCTGATCCGGAAGACCCTACTTCGCGTCCTGTGGATCTGTTAGCGATGTGTCCTGTTGTTCTTTCTCCGGATCATCAGCAGTGTGCATACGTAAAAAGTCATCTGGCAGAAGTTCAGCTGTATGACTTTCCCCCTCGAACGAAGCGTGCTTCCCTCCATTTCGCCGACCTCAGCCCCGGTGAGCATCTCCGGGTCAACTATTCTCCTCAAGGCGACTGGTTACTGACCCGAACGGACAAGCAGATTTTCATTTACGATGTTCAAACAGCCAAACTGATCCATCAGTTGGGCATCCCCAAAGAGCACATCGTTGAAGGAGGTCGTGGCGATTGGCATCTGGAACAGGATAGCCTGCTTTGTAGTGCCGATAAGCGCTATCTTGTCATTGCCAACAACAACACTGACAACATGCTGGTCTTTGATTTGTACAGCAAAAAAATGATCGGTGAGTGCAAGAACATGTGTCCGCCCCGCCTGTTGAATGACAGCAAGACGTTAATGTGCGTTCCTGAGTATTCTCTTGGCGAGTCTCAAGCAAAGTGGTATAGCCTTGAAGAATCAGCTATGGTTCGTTTGCCTGTCTCCACGTCAGAAATGGTCACCGGAGGATATGCCTGCAGCAATAGCAGGAACTTTGTTACAGCTGAACTGATTGATCCTTCATCTCCGCCTTTCTGGCACGCTTGGACCTGGCTGTCTGATACCAGCAAGATGACTCTTGCCAGATGGCTGGGGCTTTTCAAATTCAACATCGAAGTAAGCTTGTGGAACAATAACACAGGCAGGTTGGAGAAGCGTTTTCCCATATTGGTCTCGGCGGACGAAGGATTGCCCACCAGCGGGCATCGCAATTGGCTCCTGAACGATTCCTCACAGATGCTCCTCAATGTAGGCACCGCCATTGCTCTCTGGGATTTGCCGCCACGCCGATCACTTTCCTGCTTGCTCATTGCTTTGGGCATCACCCTGGTTGCATTATGGCTCGCCTGGCCGCGCCGAATGAAGACCACTCCACCGACGAGGGTCGTGGCATGAAAAGAGTCTGGCGGTCAGGACGAATCGTGTTGGCAGTAGTGCTGGTGAGCCTGGCGGGGTTCATCTCTTATCTTTGGCCCCCGCAACCTTTGTGGAGCGTGTCATTTGACATGTCAAAAGACCACTTGGAATTGCTTGATGTCGATGAAAGCAAGAATATTCTGTATGCAAAATATGTAGACTATCATCCCGAAAATCAGCCTCAGATCGAGCCCAAATCTGAACTGCGTGGATACGACCTCTCGACCGGTCAAATGGTTTGGCGACTTCCTGATTCCGCCGAAGTGATGAAAGTGGAACCGAGACTCACTGATTCTGAGATAGTGATCAAAGGGAGCGAAGAATTAAGATATTTCTGGCTTTCTCCAGATCGATCTCGTGTTGCTTGCAGCGATTATGGCAATGATATTCAACTGCGTGCTTTCCCATCTTGTAAGCTACAACACCGTTTCAAAGTTCCTGATCAGTCGCCAAGCGATCATCATTTTGTCACGTATTTCAGGGATGGCTCAAGGTTCTTGGTATGGACCGAAAAACGAATCTATATCTATGACGCTTTCTCGGCAAAGTTGATCGACATGTTGAACATTCCGGATCTGCCAGAACCGCAGCATCTGGAAGACATTCTCCCCCCAGAACCTGAAAAGGTAGAGACTCCTTTTCCCTTACCTAACGCCGGCAAAGTACCCAGCACCAATGGAAGTTGGGCTATGTGCAACGAACCCATTCAATGCAGTGCAGACGGTAGCTACCTCGCGATTCCTGGCAAAAGCATGAACTCGATTCTCGTATTTCATTTGCCCAGCAAGAAGTTGATATCGCAAATACCGTTTTCGGGGGTACCGCGATTTCTCGATGGCAACGTCTTATTACTCATTCCAGAGTTCAATTTTCCCAATCGTCCCATCAATAACCAGCCCAAGCGCTATGCTCTTTATGAACATGGTGTATGTGAACTGCCGAATAAGGAGACTCCAGCAACTGTCGTTGGTGAGACCTTATGTTGTGATGGTCGGCGGCTTGTGACAAATGAAGTTCAGCTCAATATTCCAACATCTCGCCCCTTCTGGGCGGATTGGAACTGGCTATCTGACGGCGTCAAAATGAAGTTGGCCATGATGCTGGTTGCTCCAAAAATACGGTTTGATATTTATGGAGTAGAAACGGGTAAGCACGAACGAACATTTTTCCTACCTTTGAGCTACGTGTTCTATTCAGCCTACCTTCAGCGAAATTGGATAAGCAGTAATGGGAAACTGCTTGCATTAAATGATGGAGACTCGCTTGCTGTTTGGGAGATAACGCCTCTTCGCCCACTACCATGTTGGTTGATCCTTGTTGGCACAATCCTCTTCTCCCTGTGGCTCGCCTGGCCACGACAAACCAAAGCTACCCAACCGGCTGCCTCTCCGCATGCAGATAAATAAAGCTCTTACCCAGCTTCCCGCCATAGTTCCCAGCCGAGATTCGCTCCAACCCCGGTGTCGCTCTCGAAGCAGCAATTGCCGCCTGCATCGCCGCCGCAATCGTTGATAGATCACAACCATTCAGAATGATCTCCTGCACCGACACCACTCCCGCCGGCAAACGTGACTGCTCCCCCAGCTTCTCCCGCAGGGTAGGGCAGTACTCCGCAAAGGTGCTGCCGACGATGAACTTGTACTTGCTGCCCGCCTTGGAACCGCTGCCCGCCATGCCGCCGGGGAAGGGCATGATCACGCCGGGACGCTTGGCTGCTTCCACACCTTTCATCGCAGCATCAACAGCACCATCCACCGTGGTGCCAAAGTACCAAAGGTTGCCCCCCATCAGCCCGTCTCGATAACCGAAGCGACGATCCAGGAAGAACTCGCCGCCGAGGATGGGGATGACCCAGCCCTTTCTGCCGAACCGCTCGTCCCGCTTCTGGTGCCCATCACCAAAGAAGGCAAGCTTTCTGCCGAGCTTGAAAAAGGTCTCTTCGTCGGTCATGGTGCTGAAGCAGTTGGTCGTTGGGCAGGTGAGGACGTTCTGGCCGACACGAACAAGCAGCGACCGTTCCAGTTTCTCCGCTCGATCCTTCCAGAACCGGGGCACATGGAACTGTACCACCGCTCCAGGCCTGCCATCAGGCGTATCGCTTGGCTCCACATACTCCGACATCCCCGCTTCGCAATCACACATGATGGTGCTGCTGGCGTTGCCGGTGCAGGCTTCGACAGCCTTATCGACCCAGTAGCGGTCTCGTGCCGTGATAATGATCTCGGCATAGATGCTGCGGAACGCTTCAGCGTAGGTATCGTCAACTGGGGCCAGGTAGGGCATGGATCAATCACTTCGTGGGGGATGGTTGCATTCAGTGTAGTGTCTTTCTCATCCCCTTACCAAGGGGAGGTTGGGTGGGGTTCTTACCTCGACCAAAGCAACCCCTCTAACTCCCCCTTGGTAAGGGGGAAAACCAAATACGGCATAAGTTTGCCCTCATTATTCCCTTCCTTCTCCCCCACCGTGCATTATGATGAATATCCACCCTGGAGTAACCATCATGCTGAAGTATCTACTGCCTGCTTTATGTTTGTACTGCTGTTCCACCTGGGCGATGTCGCCTCAGGATGCCGCAGCCCCCGCAACGAAGCCAGCCGTCTCAGCCAATGAGACTGCTGTCACCGACATCCTCAAAGTCTATGCCGACGTTTACAACAAACACGATGTTGAGAAGTTGATTGAATACTGGTCACCCAATGCGGTTGCCACCAACACCGAAACCGGCAGCCGCGTCGCTGGCCGAGATGCCCTCAAGGCAGCCTTCCAGCAACAATTCAAAGCTCAGCCACAGATCAAGCTCGCCATCCGCCTCAAGCACTTCCGCTTCATCAAACCCGATTTTCTCAGCATCGAAGGGGAATCGGTCGTCACCAATCCCAACCAGGATCCAGATGAGAACGTCTTCAGCGCCATCCTCGTCAAGATCGGCGACAAATGGCAAATCGAGCAGGCCTCCGAATCTCCCATCCCCACCCCAGCCACGCCTTACGATGGCCTCAAAGGTCTCGAATGGATGGTCGGCACTTGGGTCGATGATACCAAGGGGGTCAGCGTTGAATCCGAGCTGAACTGGAACAGTAAGAAAACGTTGCTCATCCGCAAGTACTCGGTGCAGTATGAAAACGAGACCGAGCCTGAGACAGGCACACAGGTCATCGCCTGGGATCCCCGTGCCAAGACGATCCGCTCCTGGTCGTTCAGTTCCGATGGTTCCTTCGGCGAAGGAACCTGGTCGACCAGCGACAACGAATGGCGCGTGAAGTTCAACTACACCAACACCGAAGGTTCGCTGGTCAGCGGCACGCAGGTGCTCTCCAAGGTCGATGACAACACGATCAAGGTGCAGGTCGTCGGGCAGGAAGTCGATGGTGAAATGTCGCCGGCCCGCCCACCAGTCAAAATGGTGCGCAAGCCTGTATCCACCACCGCCGAACCCAAGAAATAACTATCCCACGAACCAAGGAGACCAATCATGAAGCGCTTCATGCTCGTGACGATAGCAATGTGCAGCATCACCGGAACCCTCTACGCCCAGCGTGGTAGGCCAGGCGGCTTTACCCCTGGAGCCAGTGTAGCTGGTGGTGGCGCGGCGCGGCCTAATATGCAGCCCAACATGCAAATGGGCCAAATGAATCGACCTAACCCCGGCATGCAACAGATGCAGCGGCCCCAAGCCAGTGTCGGCGGTATGCAGGGCACGAACCGATCATTCATCAGCGCGCAACAGCAGGCTAACCTCCAGCAGCGCCCGACGACCATGCCTTCCGTATTTAGCCAGCAACCGAACCAGGGTACCATGAACCGACCGATGGGCGGCATGACTTCTGGCGGTATGACTCCAGGGATAACACGCCCAGTTCTTCCTGGAACCGGGACAGGTATCGGTATGGGGAATACCACCCTGCCGACGACACGTCCCAGTGTGCAGCAACCGAATACTACGCTGCCGGGCGTTGGCAGGCCTACCACTCCCAACAATCCCTGGACTCGGCCCGGGATCGTTGCCGGCGATATCAATCGCCCCGGCACCGGTGGTATCACCCGGCCTGATACGGGAGTTATTGCAACTCGCCCCATCGATCGTCGTCCCGGTGCCGGGGTCGATGTCGGTATGGATCGCCCCACCATTCCCAAATTGCCACCCATCAATGGCGGTATCACACGCCCCAACACAGGCATTATTGCCACCCGTCCCAATGATCGGCCAGGCATCGACACCCGCCCCAATATCAGACCAACAACCAACCGGCCTATCGTCAACCAGCCCATTAATATCGGCAACCAGATCAACAACACCATCAACAATCGACCGAACTGGGTGAACATCAACAACACCCAGATCACCAACATCAACAACACCTGGAACAACACCATCGTCAACCAAAACCAGATGCACAACTGGGTGAACAACAACCCCAATCGCGGCCTGTACTGGAACAATTGGGGTAACGGTGTCCGCAACAACTGGCGCTACTACAACTACCACAACAACTGGTTCGGTGGCGACTGGTGGTCGAGGTATCACCCCGCCTACGCCGGCTGGAACTACCGCGCCTGGCTTCCCTACTACCCTTACAATTATTGGTGGTCGGTGCCGACGTTCGCCGGGGTGACCACCTGGTTCAACTGGAACCTCGCCAACTCTGCCGCCTGGCAGCAACCGATCTATTACGACTATGGCACGGGCGGCAACGTCGTCTATCAGAACAACCAGGTCTACATCGGCGGACAGCCGGTCGCTTCCGCTCCGGAGTTCGCCCAGAGCGCCGCTGCCCTCGCCACGGTCACTCCGCCGGCAAGTGAAGAGCAAGGAGCCCAGGCTGAATGGATGCCGCTCGGCACCTTTGCCATGTCGACCGGCGAGAAGGATACCGAGCCGACCCGGGTACTGCAACTGGCTGTCACCAAGGAAGGCATCATCGGCGGCACCTTCTTCAACTACCAGACCGATCAGGCTGTCTCCATCCAGGGTCAGGTCGATAAGCAAACCCAGCGTGTCGCCTTCCGTATCGGCGAACGAGATAACATCGTCGCTGAGACCGGTCTCTACAACCTGACCCAGGAACAAGCTCCGCTGCTGGTGCATTTCGGAGATGATAAGGTCGAGCAATTCCTGCTCATCCGTCTCAAGAACGATGAGCAAGGGCAGCCGAAGTAATTGTCTTTCTCCTCCCCTTACCAAGGGGAGGTTGGGTGGGGTTGCTTCCACAGAGAGAAGAACCCCCTCTAACTCCCCCTTGGTAAGGGGGAGAATCAGACACTTAATACGGTGCCATGCCCCCGGCGAAGTTCGCAAACCGCATATGCTGCTTGATGAAACTCAGCGTGATCTTCCCCACCGGGCCGTTACGCTGCTTGGCGATATGCACTTCCAGTACGCCCTCAGCGTCCAACCCCGTTTGCGGGTCCTTGGGCCTATGCAGCAGCATCACCACGTCAGCATCCTGCTCGATGGAGCCTGATTCACGCAAATCCGACAGCCGAGGCTCCGCTTCCGTTCGATTCTCCACGCCACGATTGAGCTGAGCACAGGCGATGACCGGAATCTTGAGTTCCTTCGCCAGGAACTTCATCCTGCGGGAAATGTTAGCCACCTGCTCTTGACGACTATCCCTTCGATTATCCGGCTCCACCAACTGAAGATAATCGACGACAACCAGCTTGATACCGAACTTGTGATGCAACCGCCGGGCGTTGGCAGCGATGCGGATCATGTTCTGTCCCGGCGAATCATCAATATAGATCTTCGCCTGACTCAACCTCGCCCCGGCATCGTTGATCAGGTGATGCTCTTCGGTGCTGAGATGCCCTTTTCGCAGTTTCTGCCCATCGACCTTGGCTTCGCAGCACAGAAGGCGCTCAGCCAACTCGATGCGGGACTGTTCCAGCGACGCATAGAACACCGGCATATCGTAATCGACGGCGATGTTCCGCATGATGTTCAGCGTGATGGCTGTCTTGCCAACCGAAGGCCGGGCCGCCATGATGATCAGTTCCGAATCCTGTAGCCCGGCGGTGATGTTGTCCAGGTCAACAAATCCGCTCGGCAACCCGCTGACATCGCCCATGCCCTCGCGTTTGGCCCTGGCATCCATGCGATCGTACGCTTCGCTGATCGCCTCCTGCATCGTGATTGTTTCGCCGGCCACGCCCCACTCGGCGATGCTCATGATCTTCCGCTCGGCCTGTTCGAGCATCTCGTTGGCCGGGGCGATCTGATCGGATGCGTCACGGGCAATGTCGGTGCCGGTGTAGATCAGGTAGCGGACGATCGCCTTGTCCCGAACGATCTGGGCATAGTAGGTGGCGTTGGCAGCGGTAGGCGTCTCATCGTAAATCTGGGCCAGGTACTGATAGCCGCCGATCTCGTTGATTTCGTTGGTCTCGTGCAGCACATTGCTGAGAATGACCAGATCAATCGCCGCAGCCTTGGCTTGTAGGATGTTGATGGCCCGGTAAATGCGGCGATGGGCATCGTTGTAGAAGTTCTCGTCGGTATGCTCAGGCCGCAGCACCAGTTGCACATCGGGGATGACTCGCGAATCCCGCAGCATACTGCCCAGCACACACCGCTCTGCTTCCAATGAATGAGGAGGCACACGGGTAGCCATCAAAGCGGCATTGGGGTCAGCCATGGGTGTCCTCCTTTCGTAAACGGGCAATTGTTCAGGGAAGACCGTTGTACATCCCAAACGGCTCGACGCCAAGAGCCGATAGACTGTGCCACACTCCGGCGTGTACTCACGTCGGGGTGTGGTTGTGAAGCGCAGGCCGTGATCACCATTGTCCTTGAACTGAAAGACAACCCACTTCATAGGTCTGGGAGAAACCGTCACGTTCTCCGCACCCACACCTCGACGGAGTACCGTCGAAGTGTGGCACAGGTTTCGTGCTACGAAGCCCCGCCTTTCATCCGTTTCGCCCCCTCCACACAACTCCCCCCACTAGGCAGCATCTTGCCAGGGTTGCACAAACCCGTGGGATTGAACGCCATTCGCAATCGACCCATCATCTCCAGATCGGTCGGTGTGAACATCTTTGGCATCAGGTCGATCTTCTCAACCCCGATGCCATGCTCGCCGGTGACGCTGCCGCCCTGAATGATGCACTCTTGCAGTATCTCATGGCTGGCCGCCAGCACCGCTTTCACCTGGGCCGGATCGCGCTCATCGAAGAGCATCGTCGGGTGCAGATTGCCATCGCCGGCATGGAAGACGTTGGCGATCCTCACCGCATGCTTCTCGCCGATCTCCCGAATCTTGCGGAGCATGTAGGGAATCTTCGTCCGGGGCACCACGCCATCCTGCGTACACAGGCTCGACGCCAACCGCCCCATCGCCCCGAACGCTTGCTTGCGTGCCTTCCACAGTAACAGCCGCTCCGCCTCGTTCCTCGCCCGGCGGACTTCCCTCGCTCCGTTCTGCTTGGCTACCGCTTCGATACGATCAGCCTCTGCATCGAGGCCCGCTTCGAGCCCATCCACTTCCATGATGAGCACCGCCTCAGCATCAAGCGGAAAGCCGAAGTGAAACGCCTCTTCGAGCGCGCCCATAATGGGCCGGTCGATCATCTCCAGTGCTGCGGGAACGATGCCCGCCGCGATGATGCCGCTGATGCAGTTGGTCGTATCGTCGATGGAATCGAACACACCCAGCAGCGTCCGCACCGATTCGGGATTGCGGGTGAGCCTGACCCAGATCTTGGTGACGACGCCGAACGTGCCCTCCGCCCCGACGATGATGCCGGTCAGATCAAGCCCAGGCGTCTCGACCGGGCCGCCGACCTGCACCACGCTGCCATCAGGCATCGCCAGTTCCAGGCCGAGGATGTGATTGACCGTCACACCATATTTCAGCGTGTGCGGCCCGCCCGAGTTGGTCGAGACGTTGCCACCAATCGTACAAGCCCCCTGGCTGCTCGGGTCAGGGGCGAAGTGGAGCTTGTGGTGAGCCACATGCCGGGTCAGCCAGAGGTTGACGACTCCCGGTTCGACGATGGCATAGAGATCACGGGCATTGACTTCGAGGATGCGCTTCATGCGCGACAGAGCGATCATCACACAGCCATCAGTCGAAAGCGTCCCCCCCGCCAGACTCGTCCCCGCCCCACGAGGCACGAAAGGCACCTGGAACGTCTGGCACAGCTTCACAATCCCGACCACATCTTCCGTATGCCGGGGAAACACTACCACGCCCGGCTTGGCCTTCTCAATGGTGTAGCCATCACATTCGTAAGACGACAAATCGCTCGACGCCGTCAGCACATTCTCCGCACCCAGCAGCGTTCGAAGCTGAGAGATGAGGTCTGACGACACCGAACGAAACACTGAGGATGCAGCAGTTGCGACCATGCCATCAGAATACGAAAAGCCGCCGGGTGTTGAACCCAGCGGCTAGTCATGGTTGTTTGATAACCCTCTCCCCTGGACTGGCTCCCCTCTCCCCGGAGGGAGAAGGGTTGAGGGTGAGGGGGAGCATTGCACTCGTCCCCATCTCGAACAAACTTACTTGCCAGCATTAGCCGAAGTCGTCCACTGCGTCGAATCCCACAATGGCCGAGTGCGGCTCGCATCCTTCAGCATCCAGTTGATCTCTTGCTTCAACTGCTTGGCATCAACAGGAGTGGCCATCGGCATCTTGAGCGTGATCATTCTCGTGCTCGGATTATACTGGAAGAAGGCGGTACACATCTTGGACTGCTCAGCCAGCATCTTCTGCATGATCTCGGCAGGGATGCCCGATTCGGGAGCCTTGCCGCAAGGGAAGAGTATCCAGGTGTATTGCTGGTTCTTGCTGAGTTCGATATCGAAGCAGAAGTTTTCAGGGCCATACTCGGTGACGGTGAAGTAGGCTACGTTGACCTTCTCGTCGAGCTTTTTCTCGTAGCTGACCTTCAACTCCTTCATCATCGCATCCAGCTTGGGCGATTCATTCACAGCAGCCTTGACCACCGGGGCAGGCTTGGCTTCTTCGGCTTTGACAGGCTTGGTTTCTCCAGCGTTGGCAGGTTTGGCTTGTCCAGCATTGGCGCCCCTGGTCTCTCCCCCGTTGACGGGTTTGCCTTCGTCGGCAAAAGTAGAACCAGCCACCAGGCCGGCAGCAACCACACTCAAAGCAAACAGGCGAAGCGTTTTCATGTCAGATCTCCTTGGTAAGGGGTTAAGGTTGGCTTCGACACCAGCCTGTACCGCTGAAGTGCGAGCGTGTGACAGGAAAAGAAGAAATAAAGGTGCTAGTAGGTGCAAAAGCCCCTCTCCCTCCCGGGGAGAGGGGTTGGGGTGAGGGGTTTCTAGATCGACTTTTCGAGTTAGGAATGCTGAGCTAATTCTACCTGTGGTGGCCCTGCGTCTGCTGCATCTCCTCTAAAGCGATACGAAAGCCTGACGCAAGCGGATAGATGCATGGTTGTTGAGGGTGCAGGATGAGATGGATACCAAGGACTTTCGTTTTCAGCAGAATAACAGGAGGAATGGTGTTGCGGACCGACTAGTCGATGACAAGAATAACTGAGATAAGTCAAATGATTCGGGTTACCTTCTCAGGCAATCCGATATTATGCATCCTGGGCTATTATTTCGAAGGAGTGCTTGTTGTGTTTGGCAAAACGGCAGGAAATGTATTTGTTTATTCAGCTGGAAAGTTAGCGGAGCAGCATGTTGAAAGGACAATTAAACAAGGAATATCTTTATCTATTCTAGAACCCTATTTGTCCGCAAACTTAGTTACTAAGTTGCGAGCGTCGTACCCTGACAATATTTGCTTTGTTTGGGGGGACCGAGGTGGAGATCATGGTCGGAAATATTGGGAGCAGATGCAGGTCGGAGATCTAGCACTTTGCTACCAGAACCGTCGAATTGTGTCAGCTTCGTTTATCCTCGATAAATATGAAAGCCTAGACGCTGGATTGCGAGCGTGGCCAGACGCAACGGATGAACCATACAAACTTCTTTTCTTCCTTACTCGGCCTATTGAGACGAACGCTTTGGTTGAGACTCTACCAAGATACTTTGGGCAGATTTATCAAGGTTTGCGACGACTCCCAAAGTCCGAATTGATCTTGCAAGACTATAGCTCCTTTGACGACTTCATACGTGTCGCCCTTCAAGGCAAAGTGCTGGAAGCGGAAGCTGCGATGAATGATGAGGATAATGAATACTATCCAGGGAACTATGATCGACGACTGATAGTGGAAAAACAGATCCGAGCTCGACGTGGTCAGCAACGGTTTCGCGAAGCACTACGAACACGTTATCAGGATCGATGTGTCGTTAGTGGTTGCAAGATCTTAGCTATTCTCGAGGCCGCACATATTAGTCCCTATCGTGGAGAAGATGACAATCATCCCCATAATGGGTTATTACTCCGTGCTGACATCCACACACTTTTTGACCTGAATTTGTTGGGAATCGCACCCATGACCCTAAAAGTCGAGCTACATCCAGATATTACGGTGGAATACTGCCACTTGGCTGGTCAATCACTTCAACTGCCTGAAGGATTTCAACCTTCACCTATTGCCATTGGAATCCGATATGAACAGTTTTGTCAACGCAAAGAAAGACCTGCTTCTTATCAATGAATGGCTTTACTTTTTTATGTTCATTGCCTTTGTTGAAATCGAATGGTTCACTCCCTTGCTCTTCCAAGCCCCTTTCCTCATCCTGTTCAATAAGCACTCAGCCCACCATCACGACGGAGCGTGATGGCAACTAACCAGACGAGCCGCCCTATGTCCGCCCTCGACGAACTCGAACGCAAGTGCAAGTCCAAGTGGGATCATCTCCACGAGGCGCAGCGGGATGCGCATGAACACCTGCAGCGGTTCCGCGAACTGGTGCTGGAAGAGAAGACCGAATCGCAGGATATCAGCGTCGTCATCTTCGGCTCCCTCGCCCGGCGGGAATGGACGAACCAGAGCGATCTCGATTGGACGCTGCTCATCGATGGCCCGGTCGATTCCAAACACGCCACCGAAGCCAACCGACTCGCCCGCCGTGTGGCTGAGCAGAGCTTCAAGCAGCCCGGCCCCACCGCGCTCTTCGGCAAGCTCGCTGTCAGCCATAATCTGGTGCATGAAATTGGCGGGCAGGACGATTCCAACCGCAACCTCACCCAAAGGCTCCTGCTCCTGCTCGAATCCCATGCCGTCGAGCGCGAAGACGCTCACCGCCGCGTTCTCGATGGCGTGCTCTATCGCTACCTGACCAACGATCCACGCTCCACCGCCCCCCGCCACATTCCACTCAAAGTTCCCCGCTTCCTCTTCAACGATGTGGTGCGTTACTGGCGAACGATGTGTGTCGACTACGCTAATAAGTACCGGGCCCGTTCCGAGGATGGCTGGGCGGTCAGGCATCTCAAGCTTCGCATGTCGCGCAAACTCATCTTCGTCGCCGGGCTGATCCTCTGCTTCAGTTGCGACATCGGCCTCTATCCCGATCTCAAGAAGAAGTTCCGCGATCTCTTCTCGACCGATGAAACTGAACAGGCCCCTGTGAAGGAACTGGTGGAACACCTGCGGCATCAGTGTGGCAAAGGCCCACTCGAAAGCCTGGCTGAACTCTGCCTCCGCTTCGCCGGTGCCGGCACAGCCAAGCTGCTCTTTGATGCCTACAACGAATTCCTCGGCATCCTGCGAACGACGGCGTTGCGTGATCATCTGAGTCAGCTCAACCCCGACGTTGCTGACACCGACGCCGGCTTCCAGAACGCCCGCCTCATCGGTAAACGTTTCCACGAAGGACTGGTCAAACTCTTCTTCGTTGACAACTCGCGATTGGCGGAACTGACACGGTACTACGGGGTGTTTTAGCCAGGTAGTATGACAGCCCGACGCGCTAGCGAGGGGGCGCGTGCAATCGCAAGGTCCACCCTCGCTAGCGCGTCGGGCTGTCATAGCTGACACGCTACACTAGAAACATCATCATGACGATTCGACCCCTCGGCTTCTCCACTGGCTCCCTCTCCCCCGGCAACGCCCGCCAGGCGCTGGCAATGCTGTCCCGCCACGCCACCACCGCTATTGAACTCTCCGCCCTGCGTGCCAATGAACTCGATGAAGTGCTGGAAGTGGTTACTACCTCCGACTGGTCAGCGTTCTACTACGTCTCCTTCCACGCGCCCAGCAAGTTCAATGGCATCACCGAAGCTGAGGTGCTGCGGAAGCTGAAGCCGATCATCGACCGCCGCTGGCCCATCATCGTGCATCCCGATGTCATCACCGACTGGGCCACCTGGCACAAGCTGGGTGCTTTCGTCACCATCGAAAACATGGATGGCCGCAAACCGAATGGTCGAACAGTCGAAGAACTGTCGCCGATTTTCGCGAAGCTACCCCAGGCGAAGTTCTGCTTCGACATCGGTCACGCCGCCCAGATCGATCCATCGATGAAACTGGCCGGAGAACTGATCGATGCCTTTGGAGATCGGCTCATCGAAGTGCATCTCAGCGTGGTCGATGATGCGTTTAGTCATCAACCGCTGACAATGGACAGCATCAAGCACTTCACCCCGGTGTTGAAGAGATTAGTAGGATCGGCAGCGATCATTCTGGAAACGCCGGCAGACGAGATGACAATGGCAGATCAACTGCATCTTGTTAGTATCATGATGACATGACTACTGCCCTCGATGCCATCGCCCCCCTCAAAAGCGGGATGAACCTCTTCCTGCATGGCACCTCGGCCACGCCGACGCCGCTGTTGGAAGCGCTCTGCCAGCGAGACGATCTCAGGGACATCACCATCTATCACCTGCACCTGTGCGGGCCGGTGCCGTTCGCTGATGTGAAGTTCAGAGATCGCTTCCGATCAGTGTCGCTCTTCACCGGGCCGGCGCTGCGGAAGCCGGTCAACGAAGGCTGGGCCGACTATGTGCCGGTGTTTCTTTCCGACATTCCGGGGCTGATCACCTCAGGCAAGATCAAGATCGATGCCATGCTGCTCCAAGTGTCGCCGCCCGATCAGCATGGCCACTGCACGCTCGGCACTGCCGTCGAAGTAGCCCGGGCCGGTGCGGATACCGCCCCCATTCTGATTGCTGAGATCAACGAGCAGATGCCCCGCACCCATGGCAACAGCCTGTTGCCATTGAAGAACTTGACCAGTTATGTTCGCACCAATCGCCCGGTACAGCAAACGCCTAGCGAGGAAGAGACCGAAGTCGAAGCCCGCATCGGCGATCACATTGCCAACCTTATTGAAGATCGCAGTTGTTTACAAATGGGCATCGGTGGCATTCCCAATGCCGTCCTCGCCCGGCTCAAGAACAAGCGAGACCTTGGTATCCACACCGAGATGTTCTCCGACAGAGTGATCGATCTCGTCGAAGTGGGAGCGGTCACCAACAAGTATAAAGCGGTCTATCCCCATCGCATCCTCACCAGTTTTGTCATCGGCACTAGACGTCTGTTCGACTTCGTCAACGACAATGCCATGGTCGAATTTCATCCCTGCGACCATACCAACGATACCGCCCTCATTCGCAAGCTTGAAAAAGTGGTAGCGATCAACTCCGCCCTACAGATCGATCTCACCGGTCAGGTCTGTGCTGATTCCATTGGGCACCAGATCTATTCGGGCATCGGCGGGCAGGTTGATTTCATCCGTGGGGCAGCTTTCTCCAAGGGGGGCAAGCCGATCATTGCCCTGCCATCGACAGCCAGGCATGGCACCATCTCCCGCATCGTGCCCGAGTTATCACCCGGAGCAGGGGTAGTCACCAGCCGGGGGCATGTGCATTGGATTGTCACTGAACACGGGGCGGTGAATCTGCATGGACTCACCCTGCGCCAACGAAGCGAGGCGTTGATTTCGATTGCGGAGCCGGGATTTCGTGGGGAGTTGCGTGATCGCTTGAAGGCACTGCGGCACTATGTGTAAAAGAGCCGTCGGGTTTATCCCGACGGTGCGGAGACTCTATCCCCGTCACTTCCACCTCCGGGATAAACCCGGAGGCTCTTTCAAACACATCACTTCATCATGTCCGGGTCGAACGGTACTTCATCCACGTTCGATTCAAACGGAGCTTCCATCTTGAGGCGTTCCTTCTCCACCATCTTCACCAGGATAATCCCCAGAAAATAGAGGCCGCACATCGGCAGCCAGAGAATGAACAGGCTCACCGCATCGACCGAGGGACTGACGACGGCGGCGAAGATGAGCAGCAGGAAGACAGCTATCCGCCACTTCGACAGGAAGTCCGCAGCGGTCAAGATGCCGATCTTGCCGAGGAACAACATCACCAGCGGCGTCTGAAAACAGATGCCGGTGATGAGAGGCATCATGATAGCAAAGCCAAGCCATTCCTTCAGTCGCAGATCAGGATCGATCTCCAGCCAGGCATTGAACGAGAACAGGGCTTCCAACGCAGCGGGCATGATGAAGAACTGACACAGAAACACGCCGGCAAAGAACAAGCCGATGCTCATGGGCAGCAGATAGTAGACGTACTTCTTCTCATGCGGATAGAGACCGGCAGCAACGAACGACCATAGTTCATACAGGATCATCGGGCTGGCAATGATCAGCCCCAGAACGAGCGAGATCATCATCCAGACGACAAAGGCTTCGGTGGCACTCAAGGCGGTAAGCGTATTGCGGTGTCCGAGGCGTTCCAGGAGTGGTACTTGATAGTAGGCCAGGCGTCCCGGGTTCTGCAGAGTCGCTGTGACTTCCAACGGCGGAGTTTGTTCAGTGATCGTGGGAGTGGGCGTGGCTGGCGATACCTTTTTCACCCAATCGATAATCTGGTCAGCGGGAATCCTGAACTTGAGTTCCACTTTCTGCCTGTTAAGCTCCTGCTCAGGATTCTCCGAGCCTTCGCCCACGGTTTTGCGCCGCTCTTCATAGAAATTGGCAATAGCTTCATTCACCGGCTTGGTAATGTAATCCAGCATCGACTTGGCGAAGACGAAGCCCAGCACCATTCCCAAAGCAAACCACTTGAGCGCCCGCATCAGGTGGGTGCGCAAGTCCTCAATGTGCTCGCCGAACGACATCTTTGTCTCAGCAAAGAAGTCGTCGCCATAGGATTCGTTAGCACGGGAGCGGAAGAGCATCGAGGCCAAACCAGGTGGGGGGACTTCCATCAGGATAGAGACGGGGGATAGTTGTGTATAGGACTAGTCGTTCGTTCCATCCAGCGGAAAGAGGCGTTTGCTATCTGGTTCCCCTTTCCCTCCTGGGGAGAGGGGCCAGGCTGAGGGGGTTCCTCGATCGAATTCTCCCGTGTTGGTTTTTCTTCTTCTGTCAGTGCATTCCCTATAACCGGAAGGTCAATCAAGAATCCCTTTATCCCCGACCCCTCTCCCCGGAAGGGAGAGGGGAGAACGGCAACCTTACCAGGCGCAACATCCTTGCGGGCTGTTCTTATCCTAACAATACGGTCAAGAAGGGGAGGATTCTCATCAAAAAAAGGGAGCTATCTATAGACATTTGCTTCACTTCCAGGCCACAATGTTGGATGGTTGGGTACGACCACGATTCGGTAGACACTTGGGATGCCCAGGCTGCCTATTGAGTTACCCGGGGGTGCCTGCCATGCTGCGACTACGAGTCATGCTCTTCGTTGGGATGGTTTCCACGAGTCTCGTCGGTTGTCAGTGGGGCAAGTCTTCTTCCTGGTCGTCGCCTCCACCACGTCGGTCCGACGATCCGCTGCTCTGCACGGATGCCGAAAGGAAGCGTCCGCGCGATCTGTATGCGACCACGTCCGAGTCCCGCTATCCCAGTCCCGCTCCGATGGCCGGCAAGTAACCGTCTCGGTCCGGACTGAAAGTTCAAGGTGTAAGCCATGGTCCGGACCTCTTCACGAGTGATCACCCTCTTCGTTCTCTGCTCCCTGGCAGGTTGCCAGTCGCCGGAACGTGCTTCGATCACTCCGTTAGACGCAAACTCACCTCCTCTGACTTTCATGGAGTTGATGTCCCGAGGCAAGTCTCAGCTCAATGCCGCGCAGGAATACTACTTCAACGATGACTGGAAAGACGTGGAAGTGGCTGCCGTCGCCATCAAGGAGACGGGCAACTCGATCAGCCAACTGAAAATCGTCGGCGCCACGGCTGAGCAGAATGCCAAACTGGCTCAACTGTCGAAGGAATACATGGACGCCGCCGATCAACTGAAACTGGCCGGCGCTGAGAAGAACCCCAACAAGACCAGCCAGGTGTTCCAGCGATTGAGCGAAATCTACCGGCAGCTTCGCATTGAACAGGTCAAGCTGGCTCCAAGCAATCCCCCGGCACCACCCCCCGAAGGCCCGAAGCCATAGTTGCCATTACTACTGCCCTGGCGTCTGTGGTGGTGGCGACTTCATCGACTTGATGTTACCGAATGCCGCCGTGGAAGTGATCTTCACTTTGCCCTCGATGGCTTCATTGCTGTTTCGGCAACCGGTGATAAAGATCGGCAGGCTGGCGATCAGCAATAACTTTCCTATCAGACGCATGGCTGACTCCAAAAAACACCCCTCACCCCCGACCCCTCTCCCCTGAGTCCTGAGTATAGTGCGAGGGGAGAATAGCTTTATTCCACCAGCGCACTCACATCATTGCTATAGCCATCGCTGCGACCGGCGAGTTGTTGCAAAATGGCCCAGTCACTTGTCAAACTCAAGGAAGGTTGAATCGTGTTGCCGAACCTGATGGTCCTTACTGAGCCGTCCCCATAGCAGAACTGCACGCCGGCAGTATGCCTGCTGCTGAAACGGTACCAGTGGGCACCCAGTTGATCATCCGCAGGAGTTGCACCAAGGGCTGGGGGTACATCGGTCACATTAGAGATATTACCTCGCCCCAAGCCGTACCCGGTACCCATCGTTCCGACGCCAAACCATGACCAGACATGCACTCTGGGGCCTACGCCGTTGCCGCCCAACCCTTCACCGAACATCAGCGTGTTGCTGGTGCCATCCTGCACGGCGAGTTGACCCAGCGACAACTGCGAACGGTTGCACATCACCCCTTCCCACTTGGTGTAGTAGTTGACGACTTCGCCGTTACCCGCAGCCCCGGCCACGCCGGTGTAGTTGGTGCGGCCCAGGGAATCAGCATAGGTCGGATCGCCAATGTCTTCAGGATGCAAGCCAATGATGTAGCCGTTGGCGACGTGGGTCGCAAACACTGCCCCTTCGGTCGTCGTATCATCCACCGTATCCGAAGGGCATTTGAACATCTTAAGACGTACCTGTCCAGTAGCGGGTTGCACATTGCCCAGAGCCGTCCACCAGCCATAGTGTTCTTTGTTCAGATCAAGGGTCAAAGGCGGCGTCGGCGGGGTAATGGGCGCTACCGGGAAGTTCTGCTGCGGCGTGTAGAGTTGTTTGTAAAGATTGTCCAGTTCGAGATAGGGCAGCAGCACCGTAAGACAGCCGATCCATGGTCCTCGTTGTGGGTTGGTATCCGGCGCAATGTTAGTGCTTCCATTCTTATTGGAAGGACCATAGTAGCCCGGAGGTAGCTTGCCATAATCGTTGTGATAGTTGTGGGCAGCAATTCCGATCTGGCGCAGGTTGCTGGCACAGAGCATCTTGTTAGCCGCCTCTCGCACCTTCTGGACCGCGGGGAGCAGCAACGCCATCAGCAGCGCGATAATGGCAATGACGACGAGGAGTTCGATGAGCGTAAAGCCCGAACGTCGAGGCGAGGCAGAGGGTAATTGGAACATCGTGCTGACTCGAAGGAAATAGGATAAGAACGAGCAACAAGGAAAAGTATAACAAGGTTAGTACAGTAGTACAACCTTGTTTTACTAAAATAATACGTTCTTATACCAACGATGGTTCGGGTGGTATGAGGGAAAATACGATCGTCGTGGCAGCAGTGGTCAGTTGTACTCAACTAACCACTGCATGCTGGGGAAGCTGTTGCACGTTTCGCAGGGGGGCAGCGGAGTACCGCTGACCCCTGCCACAAACTCTTTTTCCACTTCACGCCAGCTTCAGGCAGCGCCAGCTATCTTTTGCAAGAAGATGCTTGCTCAGTCTGCCCTCTAAGGCTATTGTTTAGACACGGCGTCTAGTATTTGAGGTGGATCATGCGACGACTGGCCCTGCTGCTCCTGTTGGCCGCTTCCCGGATGATCGTCGGTCAGGACGCCACCGCTCGCACCATCTACGACAAGGCCCTTGCTGCCAAACCGAAGCCCGACAAGCTCAAGTTCTATGATCTCGACTGGGCCGGCAACCTCACCCAAGCCAGGCAGCGCGCTCAGGAAGAGAAACGCCCCATCGTGCTGCTCTGGGTCACCAACATCACCGCTGGCTGCGACTTCTTCACCGGCCACACCTGAGCGAACGCCGACCACTTCCGAGGCAGTTGTCTCGGCAACACGACAGTGCAGCAGGCCCTGGCTCCCTACATCGTCACCCTCTGGAATGGCAGAGAACCCGAAGACGCTCCCGACGACGTCAAGCAACTGCTCAGAGAGCGTGGACGAACTCGTGATCAAAGTAACATCCTCGTCTTCGTCCTCGACAGTCAGGGCAAGTATGTCCATTCCTTTGATGCGATGACCGACCGTCATCCTGCTCCTATTCATGAAGTCAAGAAACGCATGCCGAGCTATTTTGTTCAGGAACTGAACAAGGCGGGCAAGGAGTTAGGCGTTCCTGTCAGTACCAGCGCCACCCCACGAACGATCACGCCCTGCCTGCCGACCGCCAAGGATCCGGGCGTTCGCATCTATGTCACCCTGGGTGAAAACCGGTTGAACCACTTCATGGTGCCAATCGTCGAAGCGGTCAGCATCGAAGAGAAAGAGCAAAAGGCGCTTCGCTACTCAGCCGAGACGCGCAAAATCGATGCCTCCGTGCTCGAACGCTGGCTGGCCCAGATGTATCCTGCCGCCGTCATGGATGGACATGGTGGCATGAACAAGTTGACCGGCACGCTGACGTACACCGCTGCCGGCGAAAATGAAACTCACCGCTACGCTGTGCTGCGTGGCAACGTCCGCTTTGAGCTCGATAACCAGACGAAGATCACCTACCAGGGCCCGTTCGATCTGGTGCTGCGCTACAGCAAGACCAGCGACGAACTCGAGTCTGTCTGGGGCACGATGACGACGAAGATTCCCCGTGCCGACATGAAGGGTAAGACAGTCGAGATGGTATCGATGAACGTGGCGATCGAAGCAATCCCAAAAGCGAAATAATATGGCCTCTGGTTCTCCCCTTAATCAAGGTGGAGTTAGAGAGGGTTGCTTTCGCTACAGGAATAACCCCTCCGGACCTCTTCTTAGTAAGGGGAGGAGAAAGACACTACTTCCCCAGCCTCGGCATAATGTTGATCTGAATGGGCGTAGGTTCCGTGGCCATCACGGAGGTCGGCACTGCCGTGCTGGTCTGGATCAGTTCATTCGATTTCACCACGTCCGGCTTATTGCTTTCGGTCTCGAACGAGGCACGGACAATCACCGGCGAGCCGATCAGAATGACAGGCTCCATTGAACGTCCAGACATGCCTGGCGGAAAGAGTCCGCTGAGGGACGTGCTGACGAGTTGCTCTTTATTCTTCTGTGCCAGATGATCAGCAGCCAGGACACACCCATCCTGAGCCATGTTGATGGCCGAATCCTTTACAGAAACTGGCATCTCCTGAACCCTTCCGGTCTGCACGATCACCGGATCCGATTTCATCAGTTGACTGGCTCGTTGTTCCATGTCGGCAATCGAGGGAGCCTGTCGTTTGGCGGTCGAGATCGGCCCAAGAAGCTTGGGGAAAGTCGGCATCACCACCACAGGGGTCACAGCTTGAGCTTGCTTGACTTCCAATACTACTACCGTCGGTTTGACCGCTGGCACAACTATCGGAGGCACCAGTTCCAGTTTCGCTGGTGCAGCAGGAGCCGCTGGCGCTGCGGCATAGACGCTGGCAGCGTTTGCCCCCGGAGCGGAGACGCGCAGATCGTAACGAATCGCCGTGCAGCCGGGAATGCCCTGTAATGTATGAATCATCTTCAAACGATCACTAAACTCATCAACTCGTCCACTGACAGTGGTAATACCATTAGCCTCGACAGTGACCAGCAAGGTCTTACCAACACCCGGCACTGCTTTCTCAAGCATTTCCTGAACGAGGAGTGCCTGGCCAGGCTCCAAAGGCACGTCATAGGCCAGTGCCATGTTTGGCATCACCTGCATTTGATCGATGACTGTCAGATTTTCGACGGTCAGTCTGGCGACGGCGATAGCCTTGTCCCGCATGCGTTCGTTGGGCACGTAGCCGGTCAGCACGATAGCGTTCTGATCGGGAATCTTCTCGGCTCGCAAATGCAGAGGATAGGTGATGGGGTCCTGAAGCCAGGCGACTTCGATACTGGCTGCCTTTACGGAATAATCGATGACTACTGCCTTCTCTGGTTCCACCACAAGAGGAGTAGTGGGCGTCGCTGCGCGTGGAAACAATTTCTCATCGACGGGAGCCGGCTTGACTTCTTTCGAGGTGAACGGCGATGTGAACGATGCCTGCGTCGGCTTAACCGGTGTATCGGCAAAGAGCACTGTCCCGGTCACCGTCGTTCCCAGCAGCGTCAACGTATTCCACAGCAGATAATGACGCATGACTCGCTCCTAAGCTTTCAGCCGTCAGCTTTCAGCAATAACCGAACACAAACAAAGAAGAGCCAGTCGGGTGACCTTGCTGTCCCGAGGAGGGGTGGCGGCCACGCGGCTGGCTCTGCAGTACCCCGGTGCGATGCCATCCCTGGCGGCACCGGGGCGATCCTCAACATCCTTGTCGAGGTGTCTCCTTCGCAGCCGAAGTCGTCAGACTTCGGTTCGGCGTAACTGAACTCTCACGAGTTCAGCTACCCGGTGGATTGCTTAGCGGTAGTTCCCGCTCGTCCAGTTGAACATGGACTGTTGGTAGCGCGGATCGTTGCCCACGCACAGGTGCAGGTGATCTTTATCCATCTGCAGCACTTCGGTGCGGTCTCTCTCGACCCAGAAGGGGAAGGGCTGATCCGACTTGACGCGTTCCTTCCAGCGGACAGTCACGACAAAGTGGCAGTGATGCAACTGTGCCGGTCCGACCAGTGGGAAGTAGGTGCAATTGTCGAGTGTATCGACGACTTTTTGAATATCGAACTCGAAGTCGTCGCGAAACTCTTCGATGATGAAGGGGATACCCCGCTTCACTCGAGGCAGAGCGCGAACGATTTCTTCTTCCGACGGATAATCCTCACACGTCGGAACCGGCTGGCCCGGCAGAACCGGAGGCAGCACAGCGGCCCGCTGTTGCAACCTCGGGTCATACTTTTCATTCATGCGTTCGGTGACCCAGGCCGGCTGCGGTATGAACAAGGGTGCAATTCCCCAGCATCCGCTCAGGCTTAAGGCCAGGGCGGCGCCCAAGATTGACCCGCCTATTGCCCGTGGACTGATCATGTTCCCCTCCTCTGCCTCAGCCCTGGCGCTGCCTCCCCCGGCAGATACCAACGCTAAAACGGTGTACAGCACACCTTGAATCGTCCCAGCAGCTTGGTCAACTTTAAGGGTTTTATCGAAGGGAAGGATTCAAGCGATAATCGGAGCGGCTTCAGAATCGGCCTTTACACCACTACATTGCCCTATTTATCTCAATTACCCATTCTCTAGTTACCTTGAGCTCTATTAAGCACGGAGAATGATAACCTGACGCCAGATAGAACCTTCTTGCGTTACTCTCAAGAAATGCGACGATGACCATAATTCATCAATCGGCGCGCGCCACGATCAAGCTGGCTGCACTCCTCTTGATGAAACGACCTCCTTCAAGGTGGTGAACCGTGTCAACGTGGGGGCCGGTACTCAGGCGACTGCAACGGCAGGAACCCCATGAGACCGCAACCGATGCGGAATTGCTTCAGCAATTCCTGCGAGCGCAGTCGTCCTCAGCCTTCGAGACGATCGTTCGCCGTCATGGGCCCCTGGTGCTGCGCCTCTGTCAGCGCGAACTACCGGTGTTAGCTGATGCCGAAGATGCCTTTCAAGCGACATTCCTGGTATTGGCCAAGAAGGCACGCTCGATCCGGAAGGAATCGAGCCTCGCTGCCTGGCTGGCAGGTATCGCTCGACGGCTGGCCCGGCGACTTGCCCAGCAGTTGCGCCGCCGTCGGGAACGCCTGGCTCAGATGCACAAGCCCCCTTGGTCGTCTACGTCGGCTTCCCCTCCCTCCTGGTGGGACGATGAACGCCGACTCCTTCCTCAGGAGTACCAGACCGTGATCGACCTCTGCTTGATACAAGGCCTCACTCGTGATGAAGCTGCTCGACAGTTGGGCCAATCTCCAGCGGCGGTGCATGGACTGCTCTATCGAGCCAGGCTCAAGCTGAAGAAACAACTGATCCAGCGCGGCACGGTCGTGGGCGCATCCCTGGCCGGTACCCAGGTTTCAGCTTCGGTTATTGATCGGCTGGCCCCGGCGCTGGCAGATGCCGCCGTGAGTATGCTCAAGCAGGGGTCGTTGACCGGTGGAGTGATCTCCCCGGCTGTGTTGGGTTTAGTTACTTCACGGGGGATCAGTGCCTGGCTGATACCAACCGTTCTTGCCAGCGGACTGTTGATGGGCGGCCTGAGCTGGTGGGCAGTCACTCAGTTGAACCAGCCAGGCGCTCTCAATGCTCCGATCGCTGCGGCTTCGTCCTCCGTCCCCCAACCGCCGCTTGAAATCACCGTACCCCAGGTAATCGTCGATGAGACGAACTCTACACAACATCTATCGCAGTCGTTGGGCCAGCCTCCTCCTCCTACTCAAACCTCCAAAGTTCAAATGCCACAGCAGCAGGCAGAAGGCCTTCCTCCCGTTCCAGGTCAGCCGCCACAACAGCAGGCCAAAGGTGACAAGAATACACCCTACGTTCCTCCGGCCATTCCCGTACCTCCCGCTGATCGCGTTCCCACCGGCAGCGAGCGCTTGAACCTGGCCCAGGGGATGCTCTCCTCAGCCGGTAGCCTGAACGAAGGCATGATCCCGCTACTGCCCCACCAGAGCAAACACAGTTTCGATGGCAAGACACTGCTGCTCAGCGTCATCACCAGCGAAAAGGAACTGCGCAACTGCACCGAGAAGGCTCCCCCGGTGAAGTTCCCACCCAATGTACAGGTTATGAACGATCCAGCCTGGGATGGCAACATGTTTCAGATCGACTGGGAGAAGGACGTGCTCCTCGTCACGGTCGTCCTCGAAGAAGCCAACAGCGTCACTCTGCAAGCCAGGGACAAGTGCTGGATCGCCCCCGATAAGAATGGCGTGGGCCATCTCTTCCTCCTCTACGATGGCAAGGAACAACACACCGGCTTCCCCGGCATCAAGAGCTATCCCTATGTCATGCTCAAAGTGCCAAGGAAAGATCTGCAGCAAGTAGCTGTCAGTGTCTGGCGAGCAGGTGATAAGCCGGCGGCAGTGGCAACGATGCCAAAGGCGAAATAGTTGAAATGTACAAAACCTGTGCCACATTCCGCTGTACTCAGCGGGGTGTGGTTGCATAGTACAGGTCGTTGTCACTATGATTACTTAACTGACAGTGCTGTAGCTTAAGGTAAATTGGTGAAAGAGCCTCGCAACCACACCCCGACGGAGTACCGAAAGGTGGCACCCATCTTGTGTGCTATCTCAATTTGGTGCAGGCGTCTTCTTCCACGGCCAGCGCGGCGGCACCAGGAATAGCGTGACGAGCACCAGGACTCCGAAAAGATAATAGCAGTACTCCAGCCACTGATCGGGGATATCGTCGAAGAAGAGAATGCGGTGAAGCAGTCTGGCGACGAAGTCGCCATCATAATCTTTGTTGAATTTGAACATCGGCTCGCCCGCTTCATTGAACTTTTGCGAGCCATCCTCGTTCAGTTGAATCCGCAACTGTCCGCCCGTCTGACGCAGGCCTTTTTCCCAGACGGTCAACAGGCATGGCACGCCAAACACCGTTTCGAGGACGACGATGCCGATCATCAACAGGTGAATCATCCGGAACCAAAAGTTCCGTACCCAGTTCCACCGTCGCCACCGGCCCAGGAGAATGGCAGGGACGGCGAATACCACGAAACCCACAAAGAGGAGGTGGAGAAAGGCAATCACATTGGCGAAGAAGGTAGGCCAGTTCATGGAAGGTACGATACACTCGGACCGCAGTTTATTCCATGCCAGTAGCCATGACAGCCCGACGCGCAAGCGAGGGGGCACCGTGCGAGCGATTGCACCCTACTCCCTCGCTTGCGCGTCGGGCTATCATAAAACGAAAGGAGGAATGGATTGCTCCATTCCTCCCTACTAGGTTCTTGCTACTATCTCCCAGCTACTGGACTATGGCTTCTTGGGCACGGCGAAGCCCTTGATGCTTACTTCGGGCATTTGCAGATCGACTAGAACGGGCTCGCGAGTGATGAACTGTCCCGCATTGCCGGCCACATCGGTTACTTCAAGCCTGAGGTAGACCTGATAGGGGGTCTTCTCTGGAACTCGCCAACGGAAGACACCGTTATTTGGTTGCTTGTCCACGATAAGATGCCAGGGGCCGTTCGGATTCTCCGACCATTCGAGTTTGACCGGGCCGCTGGCAAGGTTAGCGTCGATAGCAGTCCACTTGATATTGATAAGATCCTTGCTGCCTGGAACGGTTTCGAGGGGTGTGATCAGTTCACACACTGGGGCGGTAATATCGACGCCGATCCGCACAGCAGGGAGTTCACCAGGTTGAGGAGGTTGACGGCCGAGGCCCGCCTTGTTCTTGACGATCATGGTGAAGCCATAGATACCTTCATTTGGAACGTCGACACTGAAGGGTTTGGCAGTATCCTCCCGTTTGTCGAGTAGTTGCCAGGTCTTTCCGGCATCGAGCGTGTAGTAGAGTTCGAGCAGACCGACACCGGAAGGGCCGGCTTTGACATCGAAATCGAGATCGAGGTGCAGCGAGTTGCTCCATAGCACTGGCCCGACCTGGCCTCGCTGGAAGCCTGAGTAGCCGCCGCTCGTGCCTGTCTGATTGTTTGCCACAGCCGGAGCAGGCTTGAAGCCACCATCGGTCGGTCGGCTTTGCGTGACGGGAGGCAACGCCGGCGGAGTGTTGTTATTGATGCTTGGCGGTGCATTGTTGAACGGAATCGGCGGAGGCAGCGTGGCATCGGGCTTTGGTAGCTGCGTGGCATTATTGGTGACAGGCGTGGTATTTGCCGGACCACTGGCGCTCAGCACCGGGGCGCTGGGCGGCGGCAGCATCGGAGTAGAACCTGCAGAGGCAGGCCCCTGATTCGAAGTCACTACCGTCGTGGCTGTCACTTCCACCTGATCTTCGCCAAGGTTGCCGGCCTTATCCTTGGCTGACACCCGGACGGAGACGGCGCCGCTGACACCGACGCTGAACTGCTTCTTGCCATTGGCGACGGGTGAAAGCCCCACAGCCTTCCAGGCATTATCGCCCTTGGCACGGTACTGCAGAGTCAGTGAATTGAGATCGAGATAGTCATCTTTGACGTCCCAGGAAACGGTCACCTGGTCGTTCATGCGTTCAAGGGCCTGCACTTTGACTTCGGGCCGCTTGGTATCGACGACGATTTTGAGTTGTGGCTGCAGGTCGGTCTCTTTAGCGGGCACGGTCTGGCCGGCCTTGTTGACGAAGCTGACGCTGAACCAGTAAACGCCATCCTGGGCGGCGACGTATTTGAAGAACTCATCGGTGGGCTTGGCGGTCGCTTCTTTTTTCCAGGTCTTTCCCAGATCGCTCGAAACATAGAGCGTGAGCAACTGTGCTTCCTTGCGGATCGGTTCCGTCAAGGTGATCGGTATTTGCCAATCGCGCTCGGCCAGGTATTCCGCATCGTCCTGAGCGTAGGAAAGCACAGAACAAGCCAACCATGCTACAAGGATGCAGGACAGTCGTTGCATCACACCACCCCCCTTAAAACAACTCAGCGGTTCCGACATGGAACTGAGTCGTGTGAATCGGTCATCCAGGTCCCCACCTCGACCGATACCAATCCCCCAGCGCAGGCGCGAGGGACTGTAAGGGAGGTATCGGTTCTTCGAACCAGCGACTTGACGAATTAGCTCATTTCGAGGGGATTAACTCAAGTTCCGAAACGAACCAGGCGAGATGTGGGCTTGTGGCAAAGTAGGGGATTCAGGAAACATCACTGCAACGGAATTCGTCGAGAGTTTTGTCTAAGCGTCCTCGCAGAAGTTATTTGGTGGCACAGACATTTCTGTCTATGACGGCCAGACAAGAATGCCTGGCCCACCCTCAAATATTCTTCTGCATGAACACTTGGTGTCAATCACGGAAGCCTTGAGGACCTCCGCTACAACGAATGAAAAAAAAAACTTGAAGCCATTTACGAGACGGGCTGCGCTGCATAACCACTGACTCGGCGGGTAACGACAGTCTTTACCAATCCCAGGATGGCGACGAATCCGGTGATACCCAGCAAGATGGTTGTGATGATCCACTGTGCCTGAAACTGATCGCTTTTCAACAGAGTATTTACTTGCTCATACCCCAGATCAAGCAGGCTCTCCTGCACAGTGGGTGTCAGAATAACTTTCAGTGTTCCGCCTATCAAAGGGTCTGTCTCACTGGTATTCACACGAGGCACTTCTTGAGTCTGGTATTCGATCGGCTCCGAAAAAACTCCCCGTTCCTGAAGCCATGGTGTCGTCACGACATTCAAGTCGATGTTCTTTACGGGCATTCGCTCAGTCAGCCAGCGATTGATGCTGATGGTCGCCTTGCTGTGAAGTAACTTGTCTACTTCCTCTTTCTTCTGCTTGCGATCCTTGTCCTTGACTTCGACGGTCCAGGAAACAATGGCAGTGGGTGCCGTAATCTTGGCGACGATAGGAGCGGTGGTGGAAGACTTCTTCTTGCCTTTCGATTTACTATCGCTGCTTCCCAGTGATCCGATGGTGCCCTGCACTTGATCGACGCCCTTGCTCATCTCGTCCAGCCCCTGTTCGAGAGAATCGCGAACCGTTTCGGCACCGGTGCGGATCTGATTTTTCATCTCGTTGATGGCTGATCTCACCGAATGTCTCACTTCGATAGTCGCCCCACTGCCTGATCGAGCAAAAAAGATAAAGCCACTACCGATGAATAGCAGCACGCCCAGCCCAATCCACCAGCCAAAGCTGGTGCGGTGTGTGGTGCGGTTCTTCCTGCCCATCATCATGGCAAGCACGATGAGCACCGCCACGATCACAAAGATCATGTTGGGACTGAACGATATGGGGCTAGCTGGGTTCATGGGTCTTCACGAGTGATGTTGTCAGTATAGATCATTCGTGTCCGGAAGGTTGATATTGGCCTGGGAAGGCGTTACGCCGTCTTCCAGCGCAGTTTTCTCGAAATTTTCGGGGGCATCGCTGACCAGGGACTGGAAAGCTGCACCACGCCGTTAGCCATCATGAGGATGATCAGTACCCCAGGTAACATATCTTTGGAATTGAGGCTGTTCCTGACAGCCGACTCGTTACCCATCATCATGATCAAGAGAATGATATAGCCCACCACACCCGTGAGGATAATTGACCAGAAACTGAACCGGCTGCTCCGGTACCGGGCGGTCAAGTCCCACCATTTCATGGCGAACAGGCCGACGCCAAAGAAAAAGGCGTGATGCAGCATGACCCAGATATGGCTTTGATCGAGTTGCAGGGTATTCGTGGTTCTTACATCCTGAATCATGGGATTCATGAAACCGGAGAACGCGCCGATGCCCAGACCACAGGCAAGCAGAATCGTCCGACGAGGCCAGGGGTCAGCCGTGCGGCCATCCCAGAACTTGCCGGTGATGAGCACCGCCCACGATGTCAGGATCAAAGTGTTCAGTAGCCCCAGGTATTCACGGGGATGAAACTCCCCCTTGGCCGGCCCGGCGATAGCGGCCCAGATCAGGATGCCCACGACCGAAAACAGTGTCGCCTGCACCATCGACCAGCATAACTCAGTGACTTTGTCCCGAGAGATGGTCCCGTAATTTCCCGGAGAAGACGAGAAACCATTGCTCTGGGGCGCGGGGTAAGGCGTCGTCGGTGCTGCCGGCGAAGGCGGGGACAACGATGCAAGAGGTGCAGGCATCGGTTTCGCAGCGTTGCGGACCACCGTCTTGCCCGCTACTTTGGCGACAGCGTCGGCGAACTCGTTAAACGTCAGAAACCGTTCTGCCGGGTTCTTCACCAGTGACTTGCTGATGACCCCGGCGTATTCCTTGGGCACCAGACTGAGATCAGGCTGCGAAGTGAGATGCTTCATCAGAATCTCGCCGACCGTCTCGCCATCGAAGGGCAGCTTGCCGGTCATCATTTCATACAGCATCACCCCGGCGGCGTAGATATCGACCTGCTTGCCATAGTTGCCCGTGGAGATTTCGGGAGCCATGTAATGAACGGTGCCGATAGACTGCGTCTGCGGACTCTTCTGTGTGCCGCTGATGAACTTGCACAGGCCATAGTCGCCCACCTTCACCATGCCGTTCTCAATGAAGACATTGGCGGGCTTGAGATCACGGTGAACGATGCCGCTCTCATGCAGTGCCTGCATGGCCAGGCACAGTTCGCCGAAGATGCTTTGCGCCTGTTCAATGGTCAATCCCTTCGGATGCCGATTGAGCACCTGGTTCAGACTCTCGCCGGCGACGTACTCCATGATGACCCAGTGATCGCCCTGGTCATCGGTCTTGATGTCGTACAGGGAAACGAGATTCTGGTGCTTGAGGTTGATGCACTGCTGCATGCCGCGCAGCTCGACCTCGGCGTTGCCACGAACCAGCTTGAGGGCCACTTCCTTGCCTGCTTCGGAGACGGCATAGTAGACTTCGCCGAACCCGCCCTGGCCTATGCCACGCTTGATGACATAGCCGCTAAGCGGTCGATCGCCGGAAGAGTAGATGAACTTGGACATGACATCACCTTGTAGTAGCCAGAAGTCAGGAGCCAGGAGTCAGAATAAGTCGATCTCCTGGCTTCTGACTCCTGACTCCTGACTCCTGACTCCTTTTTATTTCCCCTGGAACCGTGCTCCGACCGGTTCCAGCTTGAGCCGCATCTCGTCGGCGGTCACCGTGGACTTCATCGTCAACGGTGCCCGACCTTTGCAGGGCTTCCCATCGATCTCGAACGGTCCGGCACATTGCACCGCCAGGCCTTCTCCCGCCCTGACCAATGCCAGCGGACGAGTGAGGCCAGGCACCGTAACATGCGTTCCTGTATTATCGCCCATCAGGCAGGCATCTGCCATCAGTAAAACGCCATCAATGCTCAAAGGCAGACGATGCCGGCTGACTAATTCCAACCGGGCGGTACCGCTGACTGCCAGGGGTTGACGGAATCGCAGCTTGCAGGCGCTGCCCAGTGAGAGTTCATCGCCATCCTTCAGGACAGCTTTTTCGACGTTTTTGCCGTTGAGTTGAACGGTGCGGACAGCCTCTAGAACGTAGCCCCCTTCGCTGTCCCGACTCAGGTAAGCATGCAGACGGGAGACATCGGCGAAAAGAGGGATGTCAACGGTGGCATCGCCCGTGGCCCGGCCCAGGCTGACACGGGGGGAAAGACAAAGCAGATAGCCCCCCACGCCATCGATCCAGCACAGCAAGCGACGAGGGGTCTCTTCTTCTTTGGGTGCTTCCACCGGTACAGGCTTGGCCTGCTCGATGAGGTTGTTCGGGGGCTTGTTCGGTACATGTACGATAGTAGGCGGTTCAAGCACCTTCCATGCCTTGGCTCGTGCGGTGCGTACCTCGGCATGTTCGGGAGCGAGGGCGAGCAGTTCATCAGCCAGCTTGACCACATGACGCCATTGTTGCTGCTGCACCGCCTGATGCAGTTGATCGCACAGGGCGGGGAACTTCTGGAGATGCTGTCGCCACTGGGCATGGAGTTGCTTGAGGGAGGGAACGTCTTGATAGTTGACTCGTTCAATACAGAGCAGCGCCTGGCTGAATTCGCCGCGCTGCGCCTGTTCCCTGGCAATGAGCCAGGCGCGGGCCAGTTGTTCGAGAGGCTCCAGTTGATCGAGAGCGACCTTTTGCTGTCGGAGGGTATCGATGAGCGTGAGCGCCTGAGCGGGCTGACCTTGATGGAGGGCCGCATTAACGCCGGCGA
>DAOMFV010000042.1:0-40830 GCA_035430005.1 Gemmatales bacterium | reverse complement strand
ACATGAAATTCCGCATGTGCACCAGACCTCCTGTCAGAAACACATGACCCCCGTAATAACCGACCGTACAGTACCCTGCAATCCCAATCCTTGGAAGGGCAAGTGGGAGAGGACACGTTTCTCCCAATACTGCACAGTTATCTTGATCAGCACGCAGATGCCATGCCATCGCCCTTGCTGGAATGCAAAAACCTGGCAAGCCGCATCGACACAGAACGCTAAGTGCTTCCAGGAAGAGAGCTTAGAACGTTCAAATCGATGGCGGTCACTGAATCTGGGCGTTATGGGAAACACCAAGCCATTCCTCAAGTGTTAACAATTGTTTACACAATCAGTCGACACCTGATTAGTGCAGGCATCACGGACGGTTGGATGCCACACTCACAACATGCTGTTCCCATCCAGTTTATCGGCCTTCACCAGTTACTACTTTGAGAATTGTTGGCATCAGCGGGAAATTACTCCTCAATAGCAAGCCCGTCGATGTTTCCCGGCAGATAGTCGTTGATGATGAGTCTCACCATTTCTTGAGCAGCTTCGCCGGCGTTTCTGAATTCCTTGCGGATCTCCTGATGCTGAGAGAAGCTCACTTCTACTTCCATGTACAGTTCAGCACGATTGTCACTTAGAACTGTCAGGACACCGAGGGGGCAAGAGAATCTTCCGTGCTCAAGCAACGTCTGCTTCACAATGGCAACTAGTTCCGACTGCCGAATGGGTAACGCCAAACCTAGTCGTTCCGGCACGTTCAAATGAAATGTGGTGACCAGTTTATTTAGCAGTTCAGTGCGTGTCGTGGAGTTCATGTGCGTGGTGTTTCAGTGTCCTCTCAATCCGACGATCCGGCACGAGCCAAATGGCTGCGACCACGGAGTACAGGAAACAGGCGATAAGTGGATGGACAAAAGCCAGCAACACCGCCAGCAGATAAATCGCCAGCGAGAGCTTGCCTTTGAAGTCTGCGCCCACCGCAAGTGCCAGCGGCGACCCAGGGCCTTCGTGACGTAACAACACCTGGACCAGTATCCAATAGGCAAACCCCGCCAGGAAGAGAACCACGCCATAGATAGCCACAGGCCAGTCGGCGAAGTTGGTATCCCCCACCCAATTGGTGATCACCGGCACGAGCGAAAGCCAGAATAACAGATGGAGGTTCGCCCACAGCACACCACCTTTAATATGTCGTACAACCTGGAATAGATGATGATGATTGTTCCAGTAGATACCAACATAGATGAAACTCAACACGTAACTGAGAAATATCGGAATGAGCGGCCTGAGCGAGTCCAGATCAGGCCTGTGCGGGGCCTTCAAGTCCAGCACCATAATGGTAATGATGATTGCGAATACCCCATCGCTGAAGGCTTCCAATCTGCCTTTCGACATTCCCATTCACTCTGCTCCTTGATGAAATTACTTAGTCCAGGGATCGTACGTACCAAAGCTCCACAAATGCCCTTCCAAATCAAGACAGGAGAAGATTCGTCCGCCGTAGCCCTCGTCTTTGAGTTCATTGACTATCATCGCTCCTGCCGCTTTAGCACGAGCATAGATCGCATCTGCGTCAGTGACGATAAGATAAGGGCTTTGCGTTTCACATCCACCTATTTGATCAGGCTGCTTCATCAGCCTGCCGAATTCATTGGCATTGACCGAACCGAGCATGATCATGCCATTGCCGAAGCTGAGTTGTGCGTGGGCAATGGAGCCATCGGGATGAGGAACCACCAGGTGTCGAACGAATCCGAAGGTATCACAGAGCCAATCGATGGCTGCCGCCGCGTTGCGATAGCGCAGGCAAGGTATGATGGTGGCTTGCGTTTGCTTGAAGACATCAGCCATGTTGAAAACTCCTGTCAAACCCGTTCAATCAAATCCCACTTGTTCCCATAGAGGTCAATAAAGATCACTACGGTACCATACACTTCCTGTCGTGGCTCACTCAGGAAAACCACTCCCTGTTGCTTCATGCTGTTATGGTCTCGTTGGAAGTCATCGGTATGGAGAAACAGGAAGACTCGTCCACCAGTTTGATTGCCAACCACTGCCAACTGTTCGGGGGTGGTTGCCTTGGCTAGCAACAGCCCTGTTCTCTCTTCGCCGGGCGGCTTGATGAGAATCCAGCGCTTGCCCTGCCCGAGGTCAGCGTCTTCGATTAATTTCCACCCCAGGCAGCGTGTGTACCAGGCAATGGCTTCATCATAGTCCCTCACCACAATTGCTACTTGGGCCAGTATCTGCTTCATGCTCCCTATATCCGCTTGAGTTGTTCTACCGTCCGCTCGTTAACGACATTCCCTGTATTCAGCGTGCTCGCCGGTTCGAAGAGCAGCACCTGCACTTCCTTTTCAGCCACCGGACGATGTTCGACTCCCCGGGGCACGATCAGGAACTCACCCGTCTTGAGTTCTACGGCCCGATCACGGAACTCCATGCAAAACTCACCGTCCACAACAAGAAACAATTCGTCTTCATGCACATGATGATGCCAGACAAACTCACCTTGAAACTTGACCAGCTTGACATGCTGGCCATTCAACTCACCCACAATCCTCGGCTGCCAATGTTCGGTAAATGTCGCCAGCTTCGCGGCAAGATTGACTTTGTTCACCAGGGCACTCCATCAAACGATATCACTCGCTGTTTTTACATGACAGCGAGTGATATTACTGTATTGCTCTATCTGCTGGAGGCAGCAAGAACTAAGCAATCGCCAGGTAGTTCATGCTGGCCTTGAACTGATTCCACGGCACCCACACCAGGCCGTCGTTACCGCCATCGGTCTGTGAACCGCCATCGACACCCCAGGGATTGCGAACCTGTACCCAGAAGTTGTTGCCACCGCCAAACCAGGTTTGTACCACGGTGTAAGCATGCCCGCCCACCAGCAAGCCTGTCGTGGGGTTGGCTACCGTCGCAGCCTCGACCAGCTTGTTTTGCGACAGCGCCGTGGTGATACGATTATAATCAGCATCGCCGACCGAATATTGGTACGACACCTGACGGCCGCTCAGGGCCTTGATGGCGTCATGAGGCCAAGTCTGACCGTTGTTGCCATGAAACTGGATCCACGCACGCTGCATTAAGATTGTCCACGACTCGCCTTCAGCCATCGCCTGAGGATCGTAGCTGGTCAAGTCTCCAGTGAAATTGACCGTAATCCAACTCCAACTGCTACCGTTCCACATGGCCACACTGTATTGTGGAGTGCCATCTGAGGTGTTTCCCGCATAGCGAATCCACTGAGTGAAATCAGTTCCTGTGCGGGCCAAACCCTGGAGCGAAGAGAGGAAGCCGCAGGTAGGGGCTCCCAACTGATGAACATCTTCCATGCGGGTGCCATTGACGGCGACAACATCAGCGTTCCAGTCCATTCCATTGCCGCCATCAGCATATTCCTGAGCGGAGCGGTTGCCGTCGTCCATGAAGTCGTTGCCGTCGCCGCCGAACATGGCGTCGTTGCCGTTGCCGGCAAAGAGGATGTCGTTGCCGGCTTCGCCATAGAGATAGTCGTTGCCATCCATGCCCCAGATGCGGTCGTTGCCATAACCGCCGAAAAGGGAATCAGCTGCGAGAGTACCGACGATCATGTCATTGCCATCTCCACCGTAGACCGTCGCCCCCACTTTCACCGAACGTATATCGATGTAGTCGTTGCCGCCCTTGGCATCGACCACGATACCACGAACGCTGCTGGCCGCAACGTAACCGACGCCTTCGACATTAATCCTACTGGCATCCTGAGTCACTCGAATCGTTTCGGCATTGTTCGTGCCAACAACGCTAAGGATACCGTTGGAAAACGTCGCCGTCGTAGGCACCGTTCGATCTTCCAGGGCTTCGATTATCAATTTGCGAGTGTTGCGAAGAGTTGTAGACATGCCTGATTCCTTATCGTAAGAGCTTGTTGTTGAGTTTGAGAATGGCAGGTCGTTTGCCCTGCCAAGCATGAATTGCCACGACCACAAGCAACCGGACAATGAAATGTCGAAATGTCCGATTTCCCTGAATTCTGGCTCCTATCTCCAGCGCATATTCGTTTGCCCCCTTCCGAATGAACTGTTAAGCTTCATCTTGGCAGAGCAGCGCGATGGAGATCATCATGTCCGAAGAAGAACGCTGGCAACGCCTCATCGTCGGGTTGCGTGATGGCAACACCCAAGTCATCAACGAGTTCTTCAACGAATACGGCGGCATGCTTCACCGACTGGCCGACCAGCGACTGCCTGCCGGTGTGCGACGGCGCATTGGCCCTGAGGATGTCGTTCAATCCGCCTGTCGAACCTTTCTGCGGCGAGCCAAAGAAGGTGAGTTCGAACTCGACGACAGTGATGGCCTCTGGCGGCTCCTCTGTGCCATTACCCTCACCAAGATGAAGGAACAGACTCGCTTCCACATGCGGCAAAAACGTGGGCTGCAACGGGAGGTTGCCCTTTCGACACCTGCCGACGCCAGCATGGCCGACTTTGAACACATCGCACCAGGCCCCACGCCCAGTGAGGAAGCTGCCTTTGCCGACACCTTCCGTCAGGCTCTTGACAGCATGACCGACGAGGAACGGCAAATGGTCGAATGGCGATTGCAGGAACTGACCCAGGACGAGATCGCCGAGAAACTCGGTTGCTCGGAGCGCACCGTACGCCGAGTGCTGAAAAAAGTTGAAGCTCAACTCCTTGCTGCCCTACAGGAACCTGCCTCGTGAGTTCGTCGCTGGCCAGCATTGATGAAGTAGCACGCCGGCAGTACGAACAGGCATGGCGAACTGGCCGTCCCGATTCCATCAATCGCTTTCTGCCTTCCACAGATTCGCCTCAGTACCTGGCCACCCTCGAAGAGCTCGTCCACATCGAAATCGAAATGACCTGGAAGGCCTGGAAAGCCGGGAGCGAACAGAATGGCCAGCGCGCCCTTCCCGATTCTGTTGAAGTCTATCTGGAACGCTTTCCGCAACTCAAGCAGGATGACATTGTCCAGAGACTGATTGAGGAGGAATGCCGGGCGCGCAAGCTCGCCGGCCATCGTCCCCATGAGGATGAATATGGCAAGCGTTTCCCCCAACTGACGATGAAGAAACATCTCTTCACCGATAATGCCGTTCAGACGAACAAGAACCTTCGCAACAACACTTCCACTCTGCAGCCTGGTTCCAGGCTGGGCCGCTACCAGTTGACCAGCGAACACAGCCGAGGCAGCTTCGGTATTGTCTGGAAGGCTGATGATCTGGCCCTGGGCCGTTCGGTGGCCCTCAAGCAACTCAAGGATTATCTTTCCAACCGGCCTGAATATCGCCATCGTTTCTTCGCCGAAGCCAAGATCACGGCACAGTTGCAGCACCCGGGCATCGTTCCCATTCACGAAATCGGCGGCGAAGACGAAGGCTTCACGTTCTACACCATGAACATGGTAGGGGGTGATACCTTAGCCCAGGCAATTGCCAACTACCACCAGAACAAAACACCGGCGGTTGAACACTCGGTCGAATGGCATCGGCTCATGAACGCCTATCTGACCGTCGTTCGCACCATGGCCTTTGCCCATTCCCGCAACATTCTTCATCGTGACCTCAAGCCTGCCAACATTATTCTGGGCAAGTATGGTGAAACATTGATCCTCGATTGGGGCTTGGCCAAAGTCATCAAAGACGATGAGGGTGATGACCAACCAGCATCCAGCACAAATATCAACTCCGTCGCAGCCGACGTTACCCAGCCAGGGTCGATCATCGGTACCCCTGCCTACATGTCTCCCGAACAGGCCTCCGGAAAGCCGGAGGCCATTCGTGCCCCCAGTGATGTCTATTCGCTTGGAGTCATTCTCTACGAGCTGCTGACCGGGCAACGTCCCCTACAGGGCGATTCCGCCGAAGTGGTTCATCAACTAATTGAAGCCAAACCCATCGTTCCGCCTTCCCAGATGCGTGCTGGCATCGCTCGCCAACTGGAAGCGATCTGTCTCAAGGCGATTGCTCACGATCCCAAAGAGCGGTACGCCCATGCCGATCTACTGCGAGCCGACCTGGAACTCTATCTCGCCGATGAACCGGTTGAAGCCTACCCAGAGCCCTGGTGGATGCGGGCAGGCCGATGGATTCGCCGACACAAAGCCCTTGCCACCGGCACGACCGTCGCCCTGCTTCTTTTACTCATTGGTTCTATTGTCGGCTACTTCCTCTGGTCTGCCGCCGAATTGAAACGGCAGCAAGAAGTCCAGGCACGCCTGCTGCAATTGCACTCCAACACGATGATCGACGATGAAGCCGCCGCCACGGAACTGAAGGCTGGTCGCTACAGCAGTGTCGTGGTAATCCTTGATCGCGCAGTCCTTGCATTGGAGGGTGAACCTGGACTCGCAGACGATCATCAGAGACTCAGCGCTCGCCGAGACCGGATCAAGCGTATCGCCGAGTTCACGTTACTCGCCGACCGGGCTGAAGAACATGCTGCCATGGATCGCGACGCGGCCAGCGTAACAGCTGCGGAAAAGGCTCTGGCGCTGGTATTTGTCACCGACCATCTCTCTGACTGGTGGCTGCACCTTCCTGTCGCCGACCTAGAGCCGGAGCAAGTCAGCCAGGTGCGGGAAGACGCGAGCCGACTTCTACTGCTACTGAGCCTGCAGCGAATCAAACTTGGCGTCCTCACGATCTTCGGCGGCAAGAGTTATTACGAGAACGCTCTCAAACTCATACCGGCCATCCAGAACTATCATCAGTTTCAATACGGAGGTCCTGCTCATACAGGCCTCCTTCTCGAACAGTTCTGCTACAAGCAACTCGGCCAGAAGGACCGTTTGAAGCCATTGACCACGTGGAACCCCCGTGGCCCCTCTGATCATTTCTACATGGGTATTTGTCACTTCTACCTGGGGTCGTTGAGTTCGACACTGGAGATCACTTCAATACTGCCTGCTTCAGTCTCAAGTGACTTGCGCAGCCTGGGTGGACTGGATCTTGACACCCCTACCGAAACAGGCCTTTCCATGCTGCGGATGGCTGCCACTCTCGAACCCCGCCGCTATTGGACCTACAACTGGCTTGGCTGGTGCAATTTCCTCAAGAATGACTATGAAGCAGCCTCTCAAGCGTTCGGCACCGCTATTTCACTTCGGCCTCAACAATGGTTTGCATATACACAGCGAGCCATGGCCTTGACTCGAAAAGTCAATCGGACACGCGCAGTCTCCAACTTGCAATCACTGATCTTTCTCGGCACAATCCCGATCAATCATCCTGCCAGTTGGATCGGTGCCATGGGCTCGTCGCTGCTTCAGTTCAATCGAAAGGAAAATCAGGAGCAGCAAACCCTTCTCCGACTCACCGAGGGTCTCGCCATTGGCATCCAATATGATCCCCACGAATCTACCATGCACCTCCTGCAAAGCAACAATTGGCTCTGGCTCAAGAATCACCAGTTGGGGCTACAGTCCTTGCGAGCCGGCTTGCTGTATGCCGTGCCTCTTTCAAGCATGGCTGGTGATGCGTACCCAGACTTCATGAATGTGAAGGATGACATTAGTCGTTTGCAAAGCGTCTGGCAGCCACTCATCAACAACATGAATGACGCCGAAGCCTGGGCCACTTCAGCTCTGGCGTATCATGTAGTAGGTCCGCAACAACATATTCAAACCTGTATCGAACTAGGATTGAAAGCGGGGCCTGCCACCGGGCTACTCCTGGCCGTGCGTGGCCACCTTCAACTTAAGCAGAACAAACTTGATGTCGCGCTGTCCGACTTGACCCAGGCCAACCAATTGAACCCGAACGACTTCCTCATCACCGCCGGCCTCGCTCGGTATTATGAACTGACGAAAGAATGGGATCAGGCGCTCGGAAAGTACCTGCGTCTGGAAGATGTCGCCAAGACGCCCTGGCAACATGTGGAAGCACATCTGGGCCAGGCGCGATCTCTCATCAATCTAAATCGACACGATGATGCGAGGCAGGCTCTCAAAGGCGTTGAGGAAATCGCCCCCCGTACCATCGCTATGGCAACACGAAAGTTGTTTCCCGCGCCACCGACCAAGAGCAAGCCCTAATCAACGGGCAGGTCTATCGCAACCGCTCATCCGCTAAATCCAATCGATACATCAACTGATTGTACTCATAGCGCGGTGTCGGCGACGGATTGCCCGAAAAGCTTGCGGTATAGGTGCCTTCAAAATAGATGTATCGGCCGCCTTCCTGATCCAGCACCTCATGATGCCGGGGATTGTAGAACGAATACTTCGGATGACTGGCCACCTTGACCGCCTTCCGCCAGGGCCCAGTCACCTTCTCCGCCTCGGCATACCATACTTCTCCCAACGCTGACGGTGAATCACGCCCGCCCTGCTCGTTGCCGATCAGTATCCACTTCCGGCGATAGGCATTCCATTCGATCGAGGCCCGGTGCAGGGTCACCAGCTTGCCGGCTGCATCTCGCAGATCATAACGTGCAGCTTCTCTATTGACCGTACCCGATTTGATTAGGCGTTGCTCGTCTGCCTGGGTCGTGGGTTCTCGATCCTGCTGCCAGGTGTAAGCCCCTTTAGCTTGATTGATGACCAGTGCTTCGTACTTCTGTGGATCGCAGAGAGCCTTCCAGGTCGCCGGCACGCGAGTCGTACAGAAGGGGAAGGCAAAGTAGAAGTAATCGCCGTCCGCATTTGTCACCTTCACCGCATTGTGCCGGGGGAACTGCCAGGTGTTCTTCGGATCAAGGGTTTGAACACGTTCAAAGATGCCGGCCTTGTCGTTGAACCGGGCCAACCCATGCTCAGCCTGCTCAGCCAGGCTCTTGCGGCGAGTATAGTGGGTAAACAGCGTTTCCTCACCCTGTTCATCCTTGATGGTGAGCAAGCCAAAGAGCCACACCGGCCCGGGCTCTTTCATCGGCATCATCTGCCGCACTTTCCTCAGCTCTTTCTCGTCCATGAAATAGTCCAGCGCCACGGTGAGCCTGGGATCAAATGCCGTTCCGGGCAATGGCGTGGTCGCCGCTGTGGTGTGAAAGTTACCTAATGGATAGTTCGCCAGGTTGGTATCGCCCCAGAGCCAGAACAGCTTGTCTCGATAGGGCACCATCTGCACCGAATCTTGTCCCAGTACCACCGATTCTCGAAACTTGTCGGGAAGTGGCTGGCCCAGCAATTCGCTATCACGGTAGATCCCCTGCCCCGTGATGCGATAGAGCCGTTCGGCGATGTTGGTGCGTTTCACTCGTACCGTTGCCGTCTTGCCTGGTGTCGTTGTTAATCGAACGCCTCGATAACCAAAGCCATCCTTGGGATACTCATATCCTGGCCCTTCGACATAGAAAAACACCTCACGATTCATCAACCCTGGTTCATGGAAGGCAATCCAGCCGACGCTATCGGTGAAAAAGCGAATGTCGTTGACAGTTTTAAGTTCAATGAGTGGCACGCCCCGACCGGTTTGATCGTCAATGACGTGGATGGCGAAGTGATCAGAAGAACTGATGGAAAGTAAAAGGAATATCAGCGCTAATGATAGCATCATGTAATTTCCTCCTAAGTCATTTTGGAAACCGTGCCAGGACTGTTCGATAATGTGAACGACACTGTTTAGACTTACATAGCCTATTCACAGCATTGCGATGAGTACAGCGTAACGCTGTCCCTTCCCAAAAAGCCTGGTCACTTGATCCATATGGTCAGCTGCTCACCACTCGGAAGGATCAGCATCAAGTATTTGGCTCCTTTGAGCGGGTACAACTCAAACAGAGGCTTATTGGCTGCAGTCAAAGTCAACGAACCTCCAGTACTACCTGGGGCGTACTCGTTGATCTTGATCTCGAAAGTCAGACCCAACGGCGTTACAAGATCTATAAGGCTCAGTTCATATAATCCACGACGACCCTTTTCCTGGCGTAGAGTCTCTTCCCATTCCCGGTACACAACTGGTCCATCGGCAGGTTCCATACGCACTTCAAAGCGAAGTGTAATCACGACAGCTCCAATCGATTCATATCTGATACAAATTAGACCCTGAAGTGACAGACTTGTTCGGTACGCCGAACGACTCATCAAATATCTCACTAGCCCTGTATACTCTCCAACAACTCCCGTCTCGCCACCAGTCGTTGCCCTCGCTGTTCATCAATATCAAGCGCCGCCAGCAGGTTCTTCCTCAACACCGCACGAATACTCTCCAGCGCCGTCTGTGCTGTGCTGTCCAGCGGGATCGATCCGCCGGCACGGCGGTCATGGCCGCCTGCTTTGCCGAGGTCTTCCACCACCTCCTGTAGAATCTCCCCTGCCCGCCCCTTGGCATGCACCGTCCGCAAAGACATGATCAAGTTATTCTCATAGACACCACACACAAACGACCAAGCCACTTCCTCGAAGCGAATGAGGAAGTCAGCGATCTCGGCAGCTGATTCGGGCTGTGCGAGATCACCGGCCCACGCCATGATCAGATGATCATAGATGAACGAGTTCTGTAGCGCTTGAATCAGTGTCTCGAAGTACGAGATGGGCAGCCGGGCTGACTTGATCTCCGCCAGCAGATCTTTGCTGGCATACTGATACAGATACAGCAGTGCTCCATCGTCCTGCGGCGTTGCCTCTCGTGGGTAGCCCGTCATCTCCGATTCGATGCCGTAGAACAGGGCCGTCGCAATATCCTCAGGCGGATCGACTCGCTGTTCCATCAAATACTTGGTCACGAGAGTACAGGTCGCGCCCAACCCGGCCCTGACATCAACAAAGTCGAGCTTCCTTGCCTTGCCGCTGAACTCATGGTGATCGATCACCGCCGTTACTTCAACATCAGCGGGAATCGTATGCCTGCCTGTGCCTGGTTGACTATCCACCATCACCACGGCATATTTCTCGCTCCAATCGATGTCTTCGATGAGTTTCAGGTCGATATCCAGGCAACGTACCATCGCCTGGTTCTCAGCCCTGCCGATAAAACCATCACGGGTGAGAATGCTGTTCTTCTTCAGCTTCTTCTTGAACAGGTAAGCCAACCCGAGCATGCTGCCCAAACTGTCGGGATCAGGGTGAACATGAGAAACGAGGATGACGCCCTTGTAGTCCTCAAGGCATTCGAGCAGCTTATGGGACATACCCGTGCTGCCAGGTTCGCTGTCGCCGCTCCGGTTGGAGGTCTGTTTCCCAGCGGCCGAATTCGCCGCCATAAGCAATGTCCTTTCCCTGCCGGCGTGACGGGCGTCACTGAGGCGCCGAACAGGAACCGGAAGTTCAGGGAAACTAGGCCTTGGACAACGCCAAAACCCGCTGCCACTGTTTCACGGTAACTGGCATGATAGATAACCGAGGCAGCCGCGCCAATTCCCAATCTTTCAGATCAGGATCGGCTTTGACGTCCGCCAGCGATACCGGCTGCTGGAGAGGCTTCACCGGTTCGACCTGCACGCTAACATCATCGCCATCGATGGCATCAGCCACAGCTCGCATAACCCCCACAATAGCCTTTTCCTTGCCGGTATGGTAGAAAAAAATCTCATCGCCACGCTTCACCTGGCGTAAATTCTTCAGAGCCACAAGATTGGCGATGCCATTCCAGAGTGTCTTCCCATCCTCTACGAGACGAGCGAAAGAGTAGTTTTCAGGTTCTTCTTTGAATAACCAGCGTGCCATGGTCTTTCTCTGTGATTCTTTGTGTCTCTGAGGTTAAGTATTTTTATCAACTACCAAGTCAGAGAAGAATAGAGGAAGAAGGCCACATTCGATATTGAACTCCCCCGAATGCCATTACAATGATCTCTTCACCATCGCAAGAGACAGCCCACCCATGAGCCGATTGGCCGGCATTGATATTGGCAGCAACTCCATCCGACTTATCATCGCTGAAGTCACCGAGGATGTCTCCAACTACCGGGTTCTCGATGATCACAAGGAAACCACCCGCCTGGCTCATGGCCTCACGAACAGCAATAAGCTCACTCCCGAAGCGATGGCCCATTCGCTGAACGCCCTTCGTCGTATGAAAGCGCTAATCGATGGCCACAAGGTCGACCACGTCGAAGTAATCGCTACCAGCGCCGTCCGCGAAGCCAGTAATGGTCAGGAGTTCATTCAACTCATCGAAGCACACCTTGGGCTGCATATCGAAGTCATCAGCACCGACGAAGAAGGCAGGCTGTCGTTCCTTTCCGCCCACCGCCGTTTCGATCTGCACGACCAGCAGGTGCTGCTCCTCGATCTTGGTGGTGGCAGCGGCGAACTGATCTTCGCCGCCAACGGCGTTGTCGAAGAAATCCATTCGCTGCCCATCGGCAGCGTCCGCATGACCGAGGCCTGTATCGAGAATGACCCACCAAAGAAGTCAGACCTCAAGGCTGTCCGCAAGCGGCTGAAGAAACTGCTCGAAGAAGCAATGCCCGTGGCTGCCTTCCATCCTCACTTCATGATCGGTGCGGGCGGCACCTTTACTGCCCTGGCCAACATCTCTGTCCGAATGCGTAACCTTGAACGCCGAGGTGTGGGCGGCTATGAGATGACCCGCAGCGATGTTCGCCACGTGCTCGATCACCTCTGCTTCCTGCCCCTGGCTGCCCGCCGCACCGTGCCGGGCCTTAATCCTGATCGTGCCGACATCATTATTGCCGGCATCGCTGTCATCGAACGCATTATGAAGTGGATGCAGGTCAATCGCCTGGTCATTCACGATCAAGGTGTGCGTGATGGGCTGCTGCTGCGGATGATTGATCGCTACGTGGGGCCGCGCAAAGTCGATCAGCCCCAGGTAGCGGAAGATCCCGAGGCGTTGCAACAGGCAGCAAAACAGTTTGGCACCCTCTGTGGTTTGGACGAGGCCCACGCTGCCCAGATCACCAAAATCTGCGGACAACTCTTCGATTCGCTTCAGGAACCGTTGCATCTGCCTGCCGCGGATCGACTGCCCCTTATGCTTGCAGCCTGGCTGCACGAAGTGGGTACGCTGGTCAATTACGAAAAGCACCATCACCACAGCTACCACCTGATTGTGCATGGCAACATCCGTGGCTTGCCTCCCAGGCTGCGAGAAATTGTCGCCCAGGTCGCCCGCTATCACCGCAAGGCTGGCCCCAAGAAAAAGCACGATGCCTACGCCCGCCTTTCACTCAGCGATCAGGAAACCATCTCCCGTTTGAGTGCCATCCTCCGGCTAGCTGATGGCATGGATCGCTCTCACACCCGCAGCATCAAGAAAGTGGAGTGCCAGGTGCGCGGCAACCTGGTGCGCGTCTCCATGATCGCCGACTCCTATCCTGAAATCGATGTTTGGGGTGCCTCCCAGAAGGGCAAGCTCTTCGAGAAGGTGTTTGACAAAGAGCTGGAACTCGTCTGGCAGCCGAGTGTTAATGCTTAGGCAAGAGTTTGTACACCTGTACAAGCAACTTGAGGAGCTGGGGATCTCCACATCTTCAATTCTTGAAGTTGATTTGGCTTGGGTGCCACGGTTTCGGTACTCCGTAACCGTGTCTGGGGCTTACATCGTGCTGCACAGTCACAGAATACCGTAGCGATGGCATCAGTGCTCGCAGTGTTTAGACCGTTGATTCAGCAAGATTGGATACAGTCTATTGCCGTTCCCAAAAGTTCTTTCTACTATTACACCTAATCATTTAGGTGATAACTATGTATACAATCCTCTTCGCCACATTAATGCTGCAACAGCCTGACGTTCCTCCCAAGGCTATCCTTGATCCGACTGAGTTGCCCATACCCTTTCAGCGGTACACCACTACCGATCAACTGGGCCGTACCATCACTTTCTACCTTTCTCGGTCGCCCAAAGATAACCCCAAAGCCAAACTACCAGCCGTCCTTTTCATCGGCGGCTCTGGCAGCCAGTCGCTCTTCAGCAAGCATGGCGATCGCATCAGTGGTGGATTGCAGAACCTCCTCTTCAGTCAGGGAGGCAAGCAGGTTCGTATTGTCTGCGTAGAGAAGCCTGGTGTGAAGTTCCTCGACTTGCCTTCCAGGCCGGGTGGAGCCATGGGGAGCACCGAAGAGTTCCGCCGAGAACACACTTTGCCCCGTTGGGCAGAAGCCAACATCGCCGCCCTACGGGCGGTCTGGACGTTGCCTGACATCGACTCCTCAAAAACTCTGGTGGTGGGCCACTCCGAAGGGGCTATCACTGCTTCCTTCGTTGCTGCTGAACTGCCCCAGGTTTCCCATGTTGCTCCCTTGGCAGGTGCCGGCCCGACACAACTCTACAGTCTGGCAGCGCTGGCTGCTGAACCACGAGCCGGCGATAAGCCTGGCGATGCCAACAACCGCCGAGAGCAAATGTACGAAGAGTGGAAAAAGGTGTTGGCTGACCCCGACAGCATCACCACATACTGGCTCGGTCATCCCCATCGTCGCTGGAGCAGTTTCCTCAAGCACAACTCTACCGAACTTCTCCTTCGCAGCAAGGCAAAGGTCTATTTAGCTCATGGCACCGCTGATTCGGCTTCCTACATCGGCGAGCTTGATGTATTGCGTGCTGAGTTAGCGGCCCAAGGCCGGGACTTCGTCGCCGAACGGCTGGATGGTCTGACGCATGGGTACACCAAGCCCAATGCAACACCCGGACCGCCTCAAGAAATGCAGGCCCTCTTCGGACGCATTCTCAGCTGGTTCCTGGACGCCAGGCAGCCTTTGACTGGAATCGATAAGGCCCTGGCTGCTCGATACTTCGCTGAAGCACAAAACCTATGGAAGAATGACGCTGGACAAATGTGGGGTAAGGCTCTGGATGGAGCCATGCTCTTTGTTGATCCGAAAACTCGTGAAGTCGTTGCCAATCAGGCCGATGCCGAAGGCCTGTTAAAAGTCGAAGGCAACGTCTTCACCGGCAAGCTCCCTGCTTCGATCGGCATCGCCAACTACGCCAGAACCTGGGCCGGTGTGAAATGGGTGATCATTATCTGGCCGTTACCTGAGGATCGAGCGGCTCGCAGCGTGCTCATGATGCACGAATCGTGGCACCGTATTCAGAACGACGTGGGATTGCCTGCTGCTAGTCCTAATCTGAATCACCTCGATCAAATGAATGCCCGCTACTGGCTTCAGCTCGAATGGCGTGCCCTTACCGCGGCACTGCTCAAGACCAACCAGGAACGCCGGCAGGCCATTGAAGACGCACTGCTCTTTCGTCGCCAGCGCCACATTCTCTACCCAAAAGATTCAGCCCCGGAAATGTCGCTCGAAATGAACGAAGGCATGGCCGAGTACAGCGGCATCAAGCTCTCGGGCATGTCGGCTGGTGAGCAACAACTCTACGCAGCCAGAAAACTGGAAGAACAGCCCGCGAGAGTCGGTTCGTTCCTTCGCACTTTCGCCTACCTTTCCGGTCCACCCTACGGTCTTCTCCTCGATGCCAGGGATGATCAATGGCGTAAATCTGTCAAGCCTGATACCGATCTTGGCGTCCTGCTCGGCAAGGCTTATGAGATCAAACTGCCCACACTCGCTGAATCAGAGCTTGAATCACGTGCTGAGCGATACCTGAGCAAACAGCTCAAAGTCACAGAAGAGGAGCGAGAAAAGTCGCGACTTCGTGAGGTGGCCAAAGCCAAAGCCAGGTATGTTGAAGGCCCCGTGCTCATTCTGCCCCTGGTCAAAATGCAGTTCTCCTTTACCTACGCTAACATGGTTCCTGTCGAAGGTGTCGGTACGGTTTACCCCACCATGCAACTGACCGACGAATGGGGCTCACTCGACGCCGGCAAAGGGGCCCTAATGGGATCAGACTTCAAAACTGCCAGGGTTCCCGCTCCTACCGCAAAAGACGACCCCATCACCGGGGATGGCTGGAAGCTGACTCTGAAACCAGGTTGGAAGCTTGCGCCGGGGAGTCGTCAAGGGGATTACACGATCAAGAAGGATAAAGTAGAGCAGCCTGAGAAGAAGCCATGATAGCTGGATCAATATTTCCTTATACTCCAGCTGCAACTTGGCCGTGCTGCACGGCATCTACATATGACAGCACCCGTTCCAACTCGTTCTTACTATTCTTGCCTTTGACCAGGGCACGCACGCGCAGTATCAGTTCCGTCTTGTTGATGGGCTTGGTCATAAAGTCATCGGTACCTGCCTCGACAGCGCGTTCAATATCGACCGGCTGATCCAGTGCGGTCACCATGAGAACAGGCAGGCTTTTGGTAGCAGGATTACTGCGTAAGCGCTTGCAGACTTCAAAGCCGCTCATACGGGGCATCATGATGTCGAGAAGAAGCAGGTCGGGCTTCCATTCCTGAGCGAGTCTCAGCGTCGCCTCTCCATCAGCAGCGGACTTGATTTCGGCTTTCAGATCTTCGAGGTTGGCTTCGAGAAGCTCAACCACTTGCTGATTATCGTCGGCAATGAGAATTCGCATGGTGAATACCTGCTGGTGAATCAATTTCATTCTACGAGCAACGGACGTAAAGGTAAGCCAAGACTACAGTTGCACCGTCTCCCGCTCCAGTTTGACTCTGAACGGCACTTTTCGTTGAGAAGGTTCATCCCGTCGTTCCCGGAACACCCCTTTCTTATACGAACGAACGTCTTCCACGGTGTAGAACAAGTGAGGATCAAAGTCCCTGAGCATCTTCAGCACTTCTTTCATCTGCTTACGTTTGACGATGGTAAAAATGACATTCACCGGCCCGGTCGCTCCATCGCCTTCGACATAGGTCACGCCAAAGTCAGCAGCATTGAGCTGGGCGATAAGACAGTCGGTCGGCTTGTTGGTAATGATACGCACCACTTGAGTGCCAATAGCCAGCTTCTCTTCGATTGTCATGCCAAGAAAGTTCCCCAACGTAAAGCCGACAGCGTAGGCCACCGAGCAAGGCAGTGCTGATAGGTTTGAGACGACCTGGCCGATGGCAAAGAGCCAAAAGGTGGATTCGATCAATCCCAGCATCACTGCGAACTTCTTCAGACCCCGTGCGACAAAGATGCTGCGTAAGGTGCCGAACGTCACAACACAGGTTTCAGCAATGAGAATCAAAACGGGCAACCACCACGACATCGAACGGTACTCCCCCACCACGAAATCGAAGCGGGGGAGCATAGCGTGTTTCGTCAATCACGCAAGGGCGGTATTTAGTCCTTGGGATCGGGCGGCTTTTCAAAGAATTTATCGGGAAAAGAAGCTACCAGTGTCACCGTGTCGATCTCCAGTTCCATAACCAGCTTCTTGCCTTGTCGCATCGCTATCGATTGTGCCAAAGTCGCTCCGCCCAACTGCTTGAAGTTAACGTAACTAGTTTCCATCAACACTTCCTGCTTCTTCTCAGGATCGAACACCTTGCGATCCATGTAGATGAGCAGGTTCGTCTGTTTGTCAAAGAAGAGATAGATGCCGCGGAAGCCTTTGCGATCAACCTTCAGACCCAGGATATTGCGGCCATCACGCTGCGTCTGTGGAAGGGCCATTAATTGATAGTCCTTGGTAAGAAGGGGAGTGAGATGACTAACGTGCCAGGCATGAGCTTCGTCTTTCTCGATCTTCATCTGCTGTTCAGTGAGATCATCAGCGCCACGGTCTGGCCGCATAGTGCGCCAGGCCTTGTCAACCAACAATCCAGTTGTAACCGGCAACCTGCCCCCTCCTATCCCTTTGAAGGCATAGGTGTATCGATAATTACCAGGCAATTCCGCTGACCATTCACCATAGAAGGGCAGAGGCTTATCCTCTTTGCCTTCTCGATACAACAGCCCACGGCCTTTCCATGAGGCAGTAGACAGCTTTTCGAGCGCTTCAGCACCACCATGAGCCAGAATCGCTTTAGTGAGTAGTTCTTTGGTCTTGCCAGTTGGTTGGGCATACATGACCGAGGAGGGCAACAACAGATTGACTATGAGCAGGAGCCAGGTTCGATCTAACAATTAACGACTCCCCATTTTCAAACTTATGTCGTTTGCCAACGATCACGCTTCTCGTCAGCAATTACCTTTTCATGGGCGAAACGCATATTAGCTGCCCAGTGAATGCGATCTACAGCCCCCAGGCAGACAATCAAATCACGAATCATCTTGATATGTCCGATGAGGTAAAGCATTTCAATGACCATCGTCAGCGGACTCTGCTTGTGAATCCCGATCTGGGGACTTAGCAGGAGAGGAATCGACAAGAATATCGGCAGCAGGGCCACCACGATAGCAACATAGACGGCCCAGCGGCGTGCCCGGCGAATATAGTTGCTGACCGAAAAGTAAAAGCATGCCACGCCGACAAACAGAAGCATGATAACGAAGAAGTTCTGATTGCCCGGCAGCTTCGGCTGCATCAGCAGAAACAGGAACGTGATGAACGTGAAGAAGCTGGCAGGGATAAAGATAAACCAGGCAATCACCTTGAGATGATTGGCCCCCCGCTTGAGGTGCTCCAAATCCTTCGGCAGTTGCGTAAGCTGGTACTTCCTAAGTTCAGGAACAATGACAGTCGGTGTGGTAGAAGAAGAAGCTGACATAAGAGTATGTTAGCATCAACCAGAGCAAGAATCAGCAGAGGAGAAAAAAAACCGGCGAGTGAATCGCCGGTGGAAGAATCAAAGTAAAGTCAGGCAAATAGACTAACCATTCCCCCCGCCAAAACCGCCACGACCTCCGCGGCCACCGTTGTCGCCGCCTCGGCCGCCACGACCTCCGTTATCTCCACCGCCGCCACCTGGACCACCACGGCCACCACCTGGCATCAGTTTGGCGGCACCCACCTTGAACTCTTCAAAGTCTACAAAGCCATCTTTATTGGTGTCAAATTCAGCGAAGCGATCTCGCCAGAACCCGGGGAACTGCTCTTTGCTGATCTTCCCGGTCTTGCTCTTATCAGCATTATCGAACATCATCTTAAAGCGATCATCAGGGCTCATGTTACCCCAACCACCACCACCCATTCCTCCTCGTCTCAGATTCGCACCTTCAGCCTTGTAAAGGGCAATGGCTTCATTAATATCCAGCTTGCCATCTTTATTGACGTCGTACTTTTTCCAATCAACATTCTTAATGCTCTGGGTGTTGGCGATTTCCTTTTCATCCAGGAAACCATCCTTATTAGAATCGACGAAGCTGAATACACGTTCGGCACTGCGTTTGGCTTCTTCATCAGACATCGGAGTGCTAGACCCCGCAGGAGCAGGATTACTTGTAGCTGCAACTACTTTCGGAGGAGCGGCTGCAGTTGAAGTCGCAGGGGTAGCAGCGGCTGCGGTAGTTGTTGTAGCGGGAGTTGTCGCAGCAGGAGGTGCTACCACAACCTTGGGAACCGTCTTCATGGCCTCCTCAATCGTAATAATGCCATCACCATTGCGATCATATTTGGTGAACTCTTCAAAGCGGTCACCGGGCCATTCGTTCATGGTTAACTGACCATCACCGTCTTTATCGTTGTCGGTAAACCAACTGGGCAAGCCGCTTGGCAACGAAGGCTTTTTGAAATTTCGTGAATTGGCGCTGGCCGAAGAACCGTAGGTAACGGAAAAGGAAACTGGCGCAGCGGACGCTGTGGGTGTTGTGGTAGTAGAAACTACCGGCGGCACAGAAGTCGGGGCAGGCGCTGGCGTTATGACAGAATCAGACGACAAGTTACCTTGTGTTGTTGGGGGCAAAGTCTCAGTGCTGACTGGAGTGGAAGCAGCAGGCTTAGCTGGCTCATCCACAGACTTCTTCTCCACCTGCACCTTTTCAAAACGATCTGTCCGTGGCTTATCATCTTGTTTTTTCTCAAATGAGCGCCCATCCTGGCGCATCCCGTTTTTACGATTGGTTCTATCCTGTCTCTCTTGCTTTTCCTGCTTGCGTTCCAGCTCAGGCGTTGGGGCTGGAGCTTGATCATCATTTGATTCAGCCACTCCCTGATTCTTGGATACAACAGTCACCGGTTTTATGATAGCTGGTAAAGATGTTTTCCGTCCTTCCGGTATCCTGATAGGATTGTCAGAAATCACATCACTTGGAGGCGCCAGGCTTACTGCGACTTGTGGCTGCGTTGGCGTTTGTTGCACGGGGGCCGCTACGCTACTGCCGCATCCAGACAGCAACGCAAGTACTGTTGAACCGACGAGTGATGCTACTATATATTTCATAACCTGCCCCACGTTAGACTCTAATAAGCAATCATACCGTATTGTCATGAATGGCCTATTAAACTATCGGCTTACTCCTAAACATTTCATACTTTGATGAAGGACTGATTAGAGCACCCGTTTGCTTTGAGAACCCTGAGACTTATTGTTAAGAAGCTTAACTTTGCTGACCATAACGAATAAACTGTTAAACATAGTGCTAAGAACTCAAGGCGACTGAATACCGGTTTGCATAGGATTGAAGAAAACAACAACGCAATCTGGATCACACGAGGGCTATTCCAATGCAACGTCACGGTGGGCTAAAACGGGATGTACTGTTTGTACTACTTTTCGTATTGCTTCTTGGTGTACTTGCCATTTGTCTAACCATGCGAGAAGACGCAACTGAAGATCAGAGTTTTGTTCGATCAGAGTTGCTCGGAAGCCAGCCCAAGCCTCAACCCACTTTCGCTTCCCCTATTCCTGATAACCCTGTACCTGTTGTGAAAGATAAACCCAAAAATGACATCCCAAAAGATCTGGACGTCCCAAGAGTTCAACAGAACAGTGTAACAACTGAATCCGGCCTCAAGTTTATTGATCAGAGAATCGGAGAAGGTGACAAGATCAAATTGGGCTCTCAAGTTGAAGTCATCTACACCGGATGGCTCCAGAATGGCGAACAGTTTGATTCCAACGAAGGTAAAGCGCCATTCAAAGTAACCGTTGGCGTAAGCAGCGTCATCAAGGGCTGGCACGAAGGTCTCATAGGCATGCAAACAGGCGGTAAGCGAAAACTTATCATTCCAGAACAATTGGCATGGGGTGAACGGGGGTACCGTCCAAAGATTCCGCCCCACGCAGAAGTGACGTTCGAAATTGAAGTGGTCAGCGTAATAAACAAATAGGCCTTTACTCTATCCGAGCTAACTATGAAAAAGACCAACAGCGGATTGCAATATGAAGACCTGACCCTCGGACAAGGCGCAGCAGCCCAGGCCGGTGACCAGGTACAGGTACACTACACCGGCTGGCTAGCCGAGGGCAAGAAGTTCGACAGCAGCTTGGATCGCAACCAGCCTTTCGTCTTTGTGCTCGGCAAAGGTATGGTCATCAAAGGCTGGGACGAAGGCGTCGCTGGCATGAAGCCAGGCGGCAAGCGGAAACTGATCATCCCCAGTGACCTGGCATACGGCACCAGAGGATTTTCTTCGATTATCCCTCCAAATGCTGTGCTGACGTTTGATGTGGAATTGCTCAAAGTCGGGTAGATCATTCGACTATGACTTCGCCATTTCGTCTTGATAAATGGTACTTTGATTTCGTCACCGAAGACGGCAGGGTTTTCATTGGCTACACTGCCCATGTTCGGTGGTGGATGCTGACATTAAACTACTATGGTTATCTCTATCTGGATGAATGCCATCGAGTTCATCACGTAAATCATTTCAGTAAGGCTCCTTCGTCTAAGATGAAGGCAGGGGAACTCGGATGGCAGGTTCCTGGTATCGATGGCGTCTGGCATCAACTGCAACCAAGTGTGCGTGAAACCCTGCTGGACAATCAACAAGGCATCATCGATTGGCAGGGGGTCATGCCCATGGCTCGTGCTGAAGCACAGTTTCAAGAACTGGAATCGCTTGCGGGACTTGGTTATGTTGAACATATCAGCATGACGATTCCCCCTTGGCGATTGCCTATCACCAGATTAATCTGGGGCCGATTCATCACCGGTTCGGAGAGCATCATCTGGATTCGCTGGTTCAGCCCATCGTCCCCAAAGACCCTGGTATTTCATAATGGGGCACGATACGATGAAGCCACTATAGAAGATGATGTCATTTGTTTTGGAGAAAACTCACTATACCTGACAGAACCCTGCTGTTTGCGAGAAGGCTCGATTGGTTCGACGGTTCTAACCAAAGCAGGTTGGATCAAATACTTGTTCCCCAAGTCAATCCTTTCGTTGCGGGAAAACAAGTGGCGTAGTCATGGAGTATTCCAGGGTAGCTCTGGCCAATCAGCCACAGGCTGGACCATTCACGAGTCGGTAGATTGGGCTTCATGAAATCACTGTATCAATTCCTTTACGGTGCCTTCTTCTGCGTGATTCTTCCATGCTGGCTCGTTCTCTGGGCGTATTTGACTCGTGATGCAATACCTGTCAACCTCGAAGGCTCAAGAACTCAGATCCTTGGCGGATGCATCACCCTGGTTGGTCTTCTCCTACAGTTACTTGCTATGAAACAACTCTGGCAAAAGGGCAAGGGGTTGCCCATGAACGCCTTTCCACCTCAGCACTATGTCACCTCAGGCGTCTACCAGTACCTTCGCCATCCTATCTACGTTGGCTTTATCTTGACCTGTTCCGGCTTCTCGCTTCTTTGCCTGTCTGCTTCAGGTCTGTTCTTCATTACACCAATCATGGCCCTGCTCTGCGTGTCATTGGTTCTCGGCTATGAACAACCAGCCATCGCTGCCCGGTTTGGCAAAAAGCAAACCGAAGCACACGCACCACTTTTCGGCCCCCCTTTGAATACTCAAGACTGGACTGATTTGAAAACTCGGCTGACGATCATGTTTATCGTTTTCGTTTTCTGGACACTGCTCTATTACTGGCTGATCTACCTCGGTGATTCTCCCCACTTCTTCACACTGGCTCTGCCTGGAGAAGAACAGTGGCCTGTATTTCAATGGTCAGAGTTTTTCTATGCCTTAACCTATCCCTTCGTGCTGACTATCCCTCTTGTACTGAAGCAGAAAGACATGCTTAGAGAGTTCGTGCATACTGCTGGTTGGCTAATTGCTTGGGGTATCTTCCTGCAATACACCCTGCCCATTCATGCGCCACCTCGGCCATTCCAATCGGATTCGTTTCTGGGCGACCTGCTCCTCTGGGAGCGAGGGCTGGATGGCCCCGTTTGCGCCTTTCCTTCTTTTCACGTCATGTGGGCGTTGGCTGGTGCATCATTCTGGTCGCTAGCGTTCCCTCTGCTGCGATTGCTTTGGTGGACTCTGGCCACACTGATGTCGCTCAGTTGCATCACCACCGGGAACCATACGGTCGCTGATGTAATAGCCGGCGTGGTTGTCTTTCTTCTCGTCGATCAACGCCATCGTCTTTGGTCATGGCTTCAGACGCTCTCTGAACGGCTTGCCAACTCTTGGAGAGCCTGGCAGTTCGGACCGCTACGAGTGATCAACCACAGCCTCTACGCAGGATTGGCATGTACCGTCGGTATTCTACTGGCAGGACAATTCATACCCGAACTCACGATCCTGTTTCTGGTAACTTTTCTGATCCTGATTAGTGCATGTCTCTGGGGACAGAGTGTAACAGGCTCGTCTAAGCTACTGAGACCGTTTGGCTACTATGGTGCCATTCTTGGTGCGATCCTGGCTGCTTGCATAATCGTCAATGTCTGGAGCTACTCCTGGCTGGCATTGTGCGGCATTATGGCCTTAGCCGCACCGTGGGTACAGGCCATTGGCCGGTTGCGGTGCCTCGTGCAGGGATGTTGTCATGGCAAGCCAACTCATTCAATTCCTGGAATTCGATGTGCTAATCCACACTCACGTATCTGCGCTGTTTCGAACTTGCAGGGTCTCATGATACACAACACCCAGCTCTATTCCATCATTACCAACATCGTAACCGGCATGCTGTTATGGAGACTTTGGTACGCTGATCTTTCGCCTGCCCTGCTCGCCGGACTCTATGGCATCTTAAATGGTGCCTTTCGGTTCATCGAAGAAAGATATCGAGGAGAAGCACAAACTCCCAGCTTCGGTGGACTTCGTCTCTATCAATGGCTCAGCCTGGCAAGCATTGTTGCCGGGATGATTATCACCTGTCTTCCAGGCCCGCAGAGCTTAGTAGCGCACTGGCGGTTCGATATCGGCCTCTTGGCTACCTCAATCACTTGCGGCTTCTTTGCAGCTTTCATGATGGGGATGGACTTCCCCCAATCGAACCAGCGCTTCGCCAGGTTGTCGGGGTAGTCTTATCCCCGAATCACGCCCCCATTGATCCGTACGATCTGCCCGGTAATGAAAACAGCATCGGGGCCGGCCAGCCAGGCTGCGGTCCTGGCAACATCCTCCGAGATGCCCCAGCGACGAAGCGGGGCTTCCCGAACCGCACGCTCCTGCCAATCGGCGGGGGCCTGTTCTCCCCAACTGGTTTTGATCCATCCCGGCGCCAGGCAGTTCACCCGTACCTGGGGAGCCAGGTTGAGCGACAGGCTGCGAGTGAAGGCCATCACCGCTGCTTTGGCTGTGCAGAACAGTTCACCCGAATCGCCCCCGAATCCAGTCTCTGCCTGATCCCATCCCATGGTCAGAATCACCCCTTGGCCAACTTCCTTCATCCGGGAGCCAATGGTTCTTGCCAGCAACATCGTGCTGATGACATCGACTTGTAGCAATGCCTGCAGCTTAGCCATGAAATCGAGCGACTTGCCGGCACCGGTCAGGATGTCTGTCCCGGCATTGCACACCAGGATTTCCAGCCCCTGCCAGTGATTCCAGGCATCAGTCGCGAGCTGCTCACACTGTTTCTGGTCACTTAGATCAGCAAGAACAGCATAGCTGAATCGACCGCGAGAACGAATATCCTGTGCCGTCTTTTCCAGAGCGTCTTTCGACCGACGAGCATGGACGATGACATCGGCCCCCTGCTCTGCCAGAGTTAATGCAATGGCTCGACCGATGCCGCTGGAAGCCCCTGTTACCAGGGCACGCTTGCCCAACAGGGGACGATGCCCCAATTCGGAAAGCAACTGCGCGATGGTTCGATGAAAGACGGGATGCACCGCCTGGGGAGCTATCTCCGCCAGTGGCCCCAGCATGAAGCCTCGTTCATGCATGCGGGGATGGGGTATCGTCAACTGTTCTTCACGAACGATCAGGTCGCCATAGAGCAGGATGTCGAGATCAAGAGTACGAGGGCCAAATCGATCGGTTCGCAGCCGTTCCTGCTCCGCTTCGACCAACAACAAGAGCTTCAACAAGGCCTGAGGCGACAACTCCGTCTCAAGACAAGCCGCTGCATTGAGATAGGCCCCCTGCCCGGCCGGGCCACCCACCGGTGTCGTTTCCCAATGGGTGGACACCGACTTGACGACGATGCCAGGCTCTTGTCGTAGTCGTTCGATGGCCCTTGTCAGGTAACCGGCACGGTCGCCCAGGTTGCTGCCAAGTGCGATGTAAGCGAGAGTGGGCATAAGATCATATTCAACTAGAGTAATGCAAAGGATGGTCTATCAGCCATGATGAACTGATTCAACACGTGCAGTGACTTTACAGATGAGGCAGCGATCCAAACTGTTGATCAGCGTTCGCTCGGTGGAAGAAGCCCGCATCGCTTTTGAAGCCGGGGCAGACATCATTGATGTCAAGGAACCGACCAAAGGCTCGCTGGGGCGCAGTGATGTTTCTACCATGCAAGAGATAGCTGATATCGTTGCAGGTAAAGCCCCACTAAGCATCGCCCTGGGGGAGTGGTATCAAACTCAATCCTTGAACCTTCCCCAAAACGTCACCTGGGCAAAGGTCGGGTTCGCACGGTGCAGTACAGCCTCACAGCGTCATCGTGGCTGGCTCAGCTGGCTGCGTCTCCAAAATGAATTATTGTCAACCCGGCTTATTGGCGTCGTCTATGCCGACCGGGTCCGTGTGGGTGGCCCCTGCTTCTCTCAGGTACTCGATTGGGTACTCGCCACTAAGAAAGCCAGCCTCCATCCACCAGGGATCTTGGTCGATACCGCCATTAAGGATGGACATGGCTTATCAAGTTGGCATTCGCGCGATACCATTCGCCAATACCAGGAACAATGCCGGCGTCATGGCCTCTTCCTCGCCCTCGCCGGTTCTCTTACTTTTTCCGACGTTTTGCTTTTGAAGCAGACGGTGCAGCCCGACGTGATCGCGGTGCGCGGACTGGTTTGCGCCGGGAACGCCCGGACCGCTTCGATTCAGCCAGATCGAGTGAGATCTCTGGCACAGTGCCTCCGGGAAGATTGCTGATGCTCCACGAAATCACTTCATCGGCAATCTTGGGAAACCAGGCATCGACGATGCCCTTCTTTGCCAATACCTTCGCCGAAGTCTTCTTTTTTGGCAACTCACAGGCTTTGAGCAATATCAGTTCTGCACCATGACGAAACGCCAGATGTGCCGCAATACTGTCGCTGCTAACCTCCCAACTGTGTGGCAGATGATCGGGCGCCTGATCATCAAAGCGGAGGTATGACTCCACCACGAACCAGGGGATGCGATCCGCTTCCCAGGCACGTACCACCTCTGCCCAGGCGGTCACAGCCACGGAGTTGGGATAGGTCTCACTCAGACTATGCGTCAAATCGCTCATCAGGTCGATACAGTGCCAATGGGCTTCCGTCTCGGTAAATGGCAATGACTTACTGAGTCGATGCAATGCCTTGACCGCCGGCCCACCACCCGTGAGCAGCACCACTTGATGGGTATCAAGTCTATCTAGAAACTCTGCCAGTTCTTCGTGAAGCCGTCTGAGCCCGAGCAAACTTCCGCCGACTTTGATGACCACCGGTTGATTCTTCATGAAGCGTACCTTTCGGACAAAAGCACTGCCACCGAATAGGCAGCCAGTGCGCTCGAAACCTCTGCCCCCACCCGACCTGCCATCGAGATCACTGGACTGGTCTTTTCCCCCAAGTTTGCGAACCTGGTCAATTCTTCTGCAAGGAACCCTTCGCCTAACCCAGCCATCACGACTCCACCCCAGCCATGCTGCAATTGCCCCTTGTGGCGAGCATGAGCAAACCGAAGGTGTGAACTCAACTTCTTCCGATAGGCATCCATGATCTGCTTACACATCGATTCGAGATTCTTGCTACCAAGTTCATCCGCATCGGCACACACCATGCGGGCCAGTCGCTGTTTGGCATGCTCTTTGGTTCGTGGCTGGCCATCGGCGGTGTTTCGATCTTTTGAATTCTCAGATACATGCTTTGTCAGAATCATGACGTCATCCAGCGTAGCAAAGAACTCCGCAGCCACCGTGACAGCCTCACCTTCAATCTCCAGATACTGCACCAGGCTGGTGATCGGCGTTCGACTGGCCCCCAGGTAGGCCAATTCTCCTGCCCTCAGTCTCTCCAAGTCGGTCTTACCCTTAGCTACCGGTTTGCCATCCAGCATCGGAATCATATCGAGCGTGGTGGAACCGAGATCGAAGAACCAGCCTATCCCAGTCGTCAGGTATCGGCCTGAGTATGTCGCTGATGCCAACCAGTTTGCCGCTGCAACGGGCTGAGCATCTTCTTGTGCATGCTTAATGCTCGCCCATTTGCCATCATTTCGCCACACAAATACTGGCCGTTCCCGCAAAGCATTCTCAACTACAGCAAGGATGTGGCGAACACCGGCAGCTTTATTTGGAAAGCAATCGCATAGTTCACCGGTCATCGTGATCGCTACTGGCCCTTCGGTTGGTAGTTTCTGAACCAACTGTGAAATGCCACCAGATAGTTGATCGGGCTGCTTCCAAAGGGGAAACGGCATAGTCACCGCCTGGCCCGTCGAGGTCGCCGCCTTCAGGTTCGCTCCGCCAATATCCAGGCCCAGCACCGCTGGCATAATCGCTACCTTTCGCTGATCGGCAAGCTATCCTTGTGTACTCTTACATTGTTGAACAAGACAAATCAGCCCTCAGACAAGATAATGAAAACATGAAGATCATAGAAGGACAATTCACCCAGACTACCGGTAAGTTCGCCATCGTGGCGGCACGGTTCAATCAGTTGATCGTTGATCGTCTGGTGGCCGGCACTGTTGATGCGTTCACCCGGCATGGTGTGCCTGACGATTCTCTCGAACTCGTTTGGGTGCCCGGCTCGTTTGAACTACCCACCGTGGCAAAGAAACTGGCAGGCTCAGGACAATACGCTGCTATCGTCTGCCTGGGCTGCGTGATCCAGGGCGAGACCGATCACTACGACTATGTTTGCAGCCAAACCGCTGGCGGCATTGCCCACGCAGGGATGGAAACGGGTGTGCCGGTGATCTTCGGCGTACTCACCTGTGGCACCCTGGAACAAGCAATGAACCGGGCCGGCGGAAAAGGAGGCAACAAGGGCACCGATGCGGCCCTTGCCGCCATTGAGATGGTTAGTCTGCTCAAGCAATTGCCACCGAGCTAGCCTTGGTGGCTTGCTCCGCAACTTACTTGTTCTGTTCGATCTTCGAGAAATCAAGTACTTCACCACCATCAGCGGTGATAGCGCCTTTCCACGTCTGTACATCGGTGCCTAACCAGAGAGCGCGGATGGAGCCATCGAAGAAACCGACGCTAACCTTCTTGTCCTTCCAGGGGCTAATCAAATTAGGCAGTTGTGCCTTGGGGTCAAACTCGATGTCATCAGGCTTGTACCAGAGTACAGGCGGGCCGGCTTCGATCATGGCAACCGTGTTGCTGGTGCCGTCCTTGCTCGACATTTGCCCCAGAGTCATAGGCTTTTCCAAAGAAAATCCAGCCCGTGGCGTCACTCCCGGCTTAGTGTAGAAGGCCTTGTAATAGGTCATCTTCGTGTTGCCATCTTTCTTGCCTGGGTGCGCGAATATCTTGGGCATTTCGACTGATTCGAAGAGCTTCTTGTTCGTCTCGCTGTCCCAGGGTTCGTCCATTTTCACTTGCTTGTAAAGGTTGTCTTGTTCCAGATAAGGCAGCATCAAAACACGCCAGCTATGCATCGGCTTGCCCTCTTTCATCGTCATGACTTCCGGCATCTTGCCATTGTCACTGTGATAATTATGCATGGCGATGATGCACTGGCGCATGTTGTTGGCGCTTGTCATGAAGCTCGCGGCAGACCTTACCTTTTCAACGGCTTCCGTGATCACCGGCATGGTCTTGCCAATATTCATTTGATAATCAACCACAACATCCTTGTTGCTGGTTTCGAATTTAATCTGTTCCATTTGTCTGGTAACGAAATCGTAGACCGCTTTCATCTCCGGGTCGTTGCGATTGGGCATCGAGGTCATGGCCATCTTGCCGGCGGCAAGAGCGAATCTCAGAGCGTTCTGAGCTGCCTTGGCAGAGCCCTCGTCGGGGAACCGTCCCAACAGTTTCACCTGCAAATCGTTTTCGGCCCCTTTGACATAATCCATCGTCATCACGCCTGACTGCAACTGCCCGAGAGGCTTGAGCATGGTCATCATCGGTGGCAGGTTCTTCATATGTTCCTGCATCAGGTCACCCAGGTCCTTCGGAATGCGGAATCCCAAGACAGAAAGGGATTTGTTCTTCCGTGCCGCCTCGACGCCTGCCTTGAGGCCTTCGGGGATTTCAATGCCCGATTCCAATCCGGCGAAGTGCAAGACCAGGTCTTTCTGTGCATTATCTATGCTGAAAGCCGGACTAAATGTCACGATCAACAAGTTACGATCGTCCAATAGACAGACCCCCCGCTGCTTACCCATCGTCAATGCATACTTCCCAAACTGAATCGTCTTGGCACCTTCCCCTACAGACGATTTCACTGCCGCAGCATCAAGTGGCTTCTTCGCTTGAAGCAAAAAGTAGGGTGGTCGTGGTTCTTCGAGGCCACCGCCTGCCATCTTGGGCTGATCGAGATACAACGTGAAAGTTTCGAGATCAGTAAGCTCAAACCCCAACTCCTCCTTGAAGCTCTTAAACATGTTCTCCTTCATGTCAGGAAACTCTTTGACAAGTTCATCGACAATTGGCATGTTCAACAGGTCAGCAACTCGAGCATGTTGAAACACCAGTGTCTGAGGCCCGATGAGCCGCGTGAAGAGTGGCTTGTCATCAGGCCTGGCTTGCACAGAAGTGAGTTGCGAGGATAACCCAACCAGTGCCAGCAGCACTACGAACGCCGCACCACCAAATAATCGACGTGACATGTGCTATTCTCCCAGGGGACGTATGTCGTCACAATACCGTATTGGAATGCACGTTGATAGTAAAAACGGCAACTATGTCTGGCGACCAGTCTTCTTCATCAACACTTCTAGTACCTGATCAAGTCGGAAGGGCTTGTACAGCACAGCCAACAGGCCTTCCTGGCGGGCACGAATGATGGAGTGTGTCGAATCGTAGCCAAAATCAGTCGTCAATACGACTGCCAGAGATGGCTGCTCAGCTCGTAATCGACAAAAGAGATCATATCCAGTCATATCACTAAGCCGCAAATCGACGAGAGCCATGTCATACTGTGTCGTTCTGCTTTGTGCGAGAGCTTCGTTGCCCGTTCGAGTCGTTTCCACAGTGCAGCCGAGCTTGCCCAGCATGGTGTGTGCTAGCTTGCGATATCGTTCATCGGTCTCGACCACGAGGATGTGCAGGTCGAAAGGCTGAATCCCGGGCGGCGGTGCCGACATGACCATCAAAGGATCGTCGCCCTTAAGTGTGGACGCAGCTTCCCTGATAGCTGCCTTAATCTTGCGTGCCGACTGCAATATGACATCAAGACTGGTGAGAGAGACCGGATCGTTGCGTGTGCGATCTCGCAAGGCGCTGGCATGGTTGAGAATATCATCAATGGGAAGAGCCAGTTCCCTCGACACCAGTTCCACCGACTGACTAGCCAAGCCGGCGCTCTGGGTACTCAGCAGCCAGAGCGTATGGAGGGCCGTTGAGATCTCCTGACCAAATTCCAGGAACGTTGAACGATCTTCTTCAGTGAAGGCATCAAGCCTCTCGCTTTCAATGCTCATCACTCCAATGACCTTGCCCAGGTCCATCAAAGGCAACGTGAAACAGGAAAGAGCATTGGAAGCGCCCGTGATATTAAGCGGATCATTCCGAGCGTCGGGACAGTAGTAGGACTTGCCTTGCGAAGCGACCCAGCCTGAGATGCCATTGTTCGTCGGCTCAGCTTTTAGTTTCAGTGCCATAATTTCGGGTCGCATGCCCTCGCAAACCAGAGGTTCGAGGGTATTACAAGCTGGATTCAGCAGGCGAATATCAACCTTGTCCTGCCCCAAAAGCTGTCGAGCACAACGAAGGATGTTGGCTTTGAGAAAATCGACTCTTGATTGGCCATTCAGCTTATCAAGCATATCGGGATGCAGCGCAGCCAACTCTCGACCAGCTTGATGCAACGCATCAAGTCGTTTCAGGGCGGGTTGAGCGGAATTCGGTTCAGAACCTGACGACATGATCCCCTCAATCTCTTGTCTCGATGATGGGAGATGAAGGGCCTTCTGTCAATGGGGTAGTTTCAGATAAATAGCAGGGCTATTCATGGCTATACGCCATTCTGGGGAACCATTCCTTCAACAAACAGATGAGCACTTCCCTGGTCTACAATCATCCAGCCGAGTGAACCTGAATCAGCAGAGTCGGCAATCACAAACGAAGTCAAGCTATCCTGATCATGAAACTTCTTTTGCAACTGTTCATTAAAATAGCGGCGCTGGAGCAGGCAAACGGTACTGGTGGAACTGCCCACCCGCATTTCCAGAACTGGTATCTTGCGACCGCCGACTTCGATGATGTAAGCCGCTGTGAGATGCTCCACCTTCAAACGGCTGGGAATGGAAACAGCCACACCTTGCCTTTGCAGCCATTGCTGCAGGTCAATGTCCTGGCGGCCTTTGGCAACATCGTATGTGGCTACCGTTCGGCGTGTTTGCCCAGCAGCGACGACTTCATGAAGACGGGCCAGGTCATACGGCCGTTGCACATACCAGTTCAAACAGACAGCCATCAACATTGCAGCCGCGGCAGCCAATGACCAATAAAGCACCAGAGAACGTTGTTGTTGCCGCCGGGCCTGACGCAACTTCCAGAGAACGCTGCTCTCCAATTCCATAGGGATTGCAACTTCATGCATCGCCTGATGAACAGCGTTATCAAATCGAGCTTCCTGCTTCTGGAATGCCTGGCAGGTGTTGCAACCAGCCAGATGCTCAGCGATCTCAGTCGATACAAATACTCCGGCGTCCTTGCACCAGGAACGATTGGTTAACAACCATTGTTGAACCTCTTCGCACATCATTCTTCCAACTCCAACGTCTTATCCCGCTGCACCAGTTTAGCTTTCAAAAACTGCTTCGCTCGTGCCAATCGAGACATCACTGTCCCTATCGGCACCTTGAGTTGCTCCGCCATGTCTCGATAACTAAACTCCTCAAAGTAGTACAAGATCAATACTGCTCGAAAGTCATCAGGCACTTCGAGCAATGCCGACTGCAGTTGTGCCGATTCTACCAGGGGCGATGCTTCAGACCTGGTCTCAATGCCGTGAATGCACTCCTCCCATTGAGTGAAGCTTGCCTGTCTGTGCTTGCGTTGCCGTACCAGGAACGCATTATGCAGAATGCTGAAAAGCCAAGACTTCACTCGCTCCGGCTCACGCAACTGAGTACGCTTAGCCTGGGCAGAGCAAAAAGTCTCCTGCGTTAAATCCTCAGCATCACTACAATTCCCCGTGAGGCGATAGGCATAGCGGTACAAAGCCGTGTAGTAGAGCGGCACCAGTTCCTCGACGGTTGGCCCAGGACGCTCCACCTTCATGCCCTTCCTTTATTTAGAGTCATAGGAAGATGTTTTATTCCCTGACGATAGAGATTTGATGAATAATCTTTCATCCCTCCCCTCACAAAAAATCGGAAAAATATCGAAGCCGTTGGGAATAATCTTGACGGGGTTGTATCAATGATATGTGCAGTTGTAGTTCTTTAATCTGCAACTTACTGTTTTCATTCAACCGTTGGTGACTTTACTATGCGTCCGTTGACTAGTATCCTGGTAGCTATGGGTCTCTTTGGTGTGATTGGCTGTACTCAGCCAGTTCCCGTTAAGACTACCAAGAGCGGAGCCAATTCAGCTCCAACTGTAGCCACAACTCCTGTAGTTCCTTCAACCAAGCCTGCTGAGAAAGCACCTGAAAAGCCAGCGGAGAAACCTGCTGATAAGACCCCGCCTTCACCACCTAAGTAACAATCTAACTGTACGATACCCGTCCTGAATGGCGTTCATTCGGGACAGTTTCCTGTGTCCCTTGATTTGAAGGATCTCTATCCATGAAGAAGATCGTTGCTATTGCTCTGCTCGTCGCCAGTCTCTGTGTTGTTGGCTGCAGCGATAACAAGCCGGCGGCTCCTGCCAAGCCCGGCACTCCGACCGCTCCTGCCGGCAAGTAATTGCCTGTTGAACACTTTCAAAGCCGGCTTCTTTCGAGAAGTCGGCTTTTTCATTTTTTCTTACTCAAGATAATGTATTCTGCTGTTGGTCTTCCACCACACTGGGACTCCTGTAGATGTCCATCCTCCTCTGTTTGCTATTGTTAAACCCTTTCCACTCTCAAAAAGAAACGACGTGGGGAGCCAAGCTGGGCTTTCCGCCCGATAAAAAGGTACTCCTTCTGCATGCCGATGACATTGGCATGTGTTACGAGGCCAACGCCGCCGCTCAGCGTGGCTTAACGAATGGCGAATACAAATCAGCCGCCCTCATGGTACCCTGCCCCTGGTTCAACGAGATGGCTGAATGGGGCGTCGCCCACCCTGAATACGATCTTGGCTTGCACATGGCTATGACCAGTGAATGGAAGACGTATCGCTGTGGCCCAGTTGCACCCAGGGACAAAGTTCCCGGCATGCTCGACAGCATGGGCTATCTCCACCGGAGTGTACCGGCAGTTGTCGGTTCAGCCAAGGATGAAGAGATTGCCACCGAGTTGCGTGCTCAGTTCGACCGTGCCGTTGCCCTGGGCATGAAGCCCAGTCATATCGATACCCACATGGGCACGCTTTACGCTAAGCCCGGTTTCACACGAGCCTACATGAAGTTGGCGGTCGAGAAACAGGTGCCCGCCATGGTGATCGAAATGACGCCACGCACTCTGGATAAGTTCAGGAAGCAGGGCTATCCCTTTGACGAAGAGATGCTTACGCTGATCAAAGAATATCCGCTTCCGAAGCTTGACGACTTCTATGGAGTGCAGGAAGGCAAAACCTACGAAGACAAGAAGGACAAGTTCTACACAATGATTCGTGAGATGCGGCCAGGCTTGAATGAATACATCTTCCACCCCTCGATCGACACCCCCGGCCTCAAGAAGATCACCGGTTCCTGGCAGCAGCGCATCTGGGAAAACCAGATGTTCATGGACCCTGAGGTGCAGGGATTTCTAAAGGAGCAAGGGGTGATCATCACTAATTGGAAAGAAGTGATGGAACGTTTCAAGAACATGAAAAAGTAAGCGAGCATCTCGGTTTGGCGAGAGTCAGGGCGTCAGCCCGACGTGACCGACAACAACATCATCAACAAAGAAGCCCAGGCATGAATCTGGGCTTCTTTCAAATAGAACAGCAACGACTAGACCTTCGCCGCTTTGGCCAACGTCTCAGCTTTGTCGGTCTTTTCCCAGGTAAACTCAGGATTCTCTCGACCAAAGTGCCCATGAGCTGCCGTAGCCTTGTAGATAGGCCGTCGCAGTTGCAGAGTTTCGATAATGCCCTTAGGCGTCAGTTGAAAATGATCACGGATGAGGTGGATCAACTTCTCATCGGTAAATCCCTTGGCAACCGTTCCCAAAGTACTCACCCAGATCGAAAGCGGATCAGGATAGCCAATGGCGTACGACAACTGCACTTCGCACTGCTTGGCGAGTTTGGCTGCCACAATGTTCTTTGCAATGTAACGAGCCATGTAAGCAGCGGAACGATCCACTTTGGTAGGATCCTTGCCGCTAAATGCCCCACCACCATGCCGGCCACGACCACCGTAGGTATCAACGATGATCTTGCGTCCTGTCAGACCGCAATCACCATGCGGACCGCCTTCGAGGAAGATACCCGTAGGGTTAATGTGGAAGATGATCTTGTCATGAACCAGATCAGGACGTTCTGCCTTTAACGTAGGCAACACCAATTTGTTGATGATCTCTTCACGAGCAGCGGCGGAGAACTTCTTGCTGCCATCAATGGCTGATTCATCATGCTGCGTCGAGAAGACCACCGTATGAATACGGGCCGGCGAACCATCAGAGTTGTACTCGACCGTGACCTGGCTCTTGGCATCGGGCCGCAGGAACTTGATTTTTCCATCACGACGCATGGAAGCATGATTCTCTACCAAACGATGCGACAGATAGATAGGCAACGGCATCAGCGACTTGGTTTCGTCGCAGGCAAAGCCGAACATCATGCCCTGATCACCCGCACCACCGGTATCGACACCGACGGAAATATCGGGGGACTGGGAATGGATCAGGTTAATGACCTGCACCGTATCAGCAGCAAAGCCGATCTTGTGGTCGTTATAACCGATCTCTTTGATTGTGTCCCGGACGATCTTGTCAACGTTCGTTCGATTGAGTGGCGCCTTGGTCGTGATCTCACCAGCAACGGTACAGTGGTCGGTGGTCACCAGCGTTTCACAAGCGACCCGGCTCATAGGGTCGTGCTTCAAGCAGAAATCGAGAATGGCATCGCTCACCTGATCAGCCACCTTATCGGGGTGGCCCATACTGACCGATTCGCTGGTAAAGAGAAAAGTCGACACCGAACACTACCTCCGGAGGTCATAACTGGATGCTGGTCAAGGAAAACAGAAAGTAATCAGCAGGATAAACATCCCACTGCTTTCGAGTTGGAATTATAGCAATCATTGGCCATGAAGTTAGTGTTGTGCAGAGAATGATCTTGATAAACTAAGCGACCGAAAACTGCGCACCAACGCGAAAGGCTGCCGGCTAGTTGCCGGCAGCCTGAGGAGCAATTGAACTGCATTACTTAATCGTAAGAGCTACGTTCAATTGCTTGATTGCCAGTTGAATGTCAGCCGCAGCTTTGCTGGTCCGGGGATGCCTGGAACCTGTAGCTTGCAATTGCTGACTCACCACGGCAAGGCCTTGAATTGCAGCCCTCAATTGAGCATCGGAAAGTGCTTGGGGTTCGTGGGGCTTGCCATTGGCATTGCTATGTTGAGGGTGAGTCGCAGACTTCTGATAATGACCACCATGAGCTTCGAGAGCATGTATCGCCTTGGTTATTTCCTTGACAGCTGCGGCACGATGGCCTTTGTAGTCATGATCGGCACATTCCAGAATTGACTTGATTTGGTGCAATTCTCTAATCTGTTTGCCGTATGGTGTTACGCCAACAGCAGCGTTTAATGAAGAAACAGCCAACGATAGGACCACCGTAGCAGCATAGGAAAAGAGACGAGACATGATTGTCCCTCTGGTATGGGAAGTGGCTCAACGATGAAGCTAAGTTAATAAACACTTAACGCTCTGTTGAAGTTCCGCAAAACATTGGAAAAAAAATGATCAATGCCGAATATGCTCCAGCCACTTTTCCCCAAAGCCCGTGGGCTTAAGTTTCCTGGCAACCGTCACGTTCCATTCAGCGATGATTAATCCATGCTGTTTAGCTTGCACCAACTGAGTTGGCTCGAGCTTCTCAAATGCTGCCTTCACTTCGGGTGAAATATCACCAACGATTATGGCGTCCTGACCAGAAAACTTATCGGGATCATGAAGTGGGTTAGGACGCCAGAAATCGTACTGACTTTGCCTGCTTCCCGCAACCGGCCCCAGACAATAGACCGTCGGCTGATCAGGCAGATGAAATGCCAGCGCCCCGGTGTAGCTCCAGTTGGAACCAAACAGCATAGTGGGGCCGGTCTGTGCTTGACGAAGTTCTTCCACCCTGACTGCGAGAGTTGTCCAGCCCTTCAAGCGACAGGTAGCATCCCACTTGCGCGGCGAGACGTTGGGAAAGAAATAAGCATGGGCAGGATACAGTACATCAGCCCCATGGATCAGTATCGACAGCAGCAAACCAGCAAAGGCAAATCCCCACGCTGTTCTTCGCCAGACTGTGACATGCCGGCGCTCCCAGAGCATCCAGCCAGCCACGATGAGTCCGGTGATATATGCAGTGATCGGCCAGTTCGGTTCGATGCGCACTTTGAAGCTGAACACCAGACAGATCAAGAGCATGGGCAATGCCAGGCATACTAGGAACATCTGCTGAGCGTGGAACGACCCTTTCCAATATTCTCGCAGCACCTGCACGAAGCCAATTATCATCAGCACGAACCAGAACCCCATCATGATGCCTGCCTGGGTGCTGACAAACTCCAGCGGGCCGATCCAGCGTAGTGATGCTTCGCCCTGCCCCGCTGCCTGGGTGCCCACATGCAGAAACGTCACCCAATCGTGTTGAGCATTCCACCACAGAATAGGCCCGCCGCCAAGGATGCCGCCAATACAGCTCATCACCCAGAAGCCGGGACGAAGGAGTTCTTTCCGATGTTCAGGACTGATCAACAGAAAGAGACCAAGCGAAGGAACAAAGAGTGCCATGTTGTGCTTGGCCAGCACACCTACGGCAACGATCAAACCCAGCAGACACCACCAGAAGACGCTCTTTCGTTCTTCTGAGAAGAGGATGATATGAGCCAGCAGCACTGCCCAAGTCCAGGCACAGGTATAGGGGGCGTCAATGGTCATGAGCAACCCGCCCACATGGAGAAAGGGCAACGTGTGGGCAGCCAGTACCGCGACTAATCCCAGTGAAGCGCTACGGAAGATACGATAGACAAGAATATAGATGCCAAGAACTGTCAGGAAGTTACAAATCATCGCCGGTAGCCGCACTGCCTGCATGACATCCTCGCCCCATAACCAGCACGAGGCACGAATGAGCCAGGCGACTAACGGCCCTTTGCTGTAATAGCACCAGTCAAGATGCCTCGACCAATCCCAATAATGAGCTTCATCGCTGGCAAGACTGAACTCAGCGGTCAAACACAGAAACCATAGCCTCAATCCAGCTACAACGGACAGGAACAACAGTACCAGAATATGTATGGGCCAAGGCGAATGTACCGACGCAACTGATGGCGCAAGTTGAGCAAGAACGGGAGAAATAGCTATTCGGTTTTGGGGCGTCGTCCATGACGGCATGCGGGCATCCTTGCTGCATGATAACTGTTCGTTTGAGAGCTTAGCCGACGAGATCGGTAATCAATTTGGCCAAGGCTTCTCGAGTCAAGATGAAGGGCACTTCCTTGCGATGGGAACGCAGCGTCGATCCCTGGTAGCGGTAGAGGGTCGTCGCTCCCTGTCGCTGTGCCAGCAGTTCGTAGTAAAGCCGCTGATCCTCGTTGGCAACCGGGCTGTCACTGCGGAGCAATGCTTCACCACGATTGTCATCAATTTCAACGACCTTGAGCTTTTCCATCAGCCCGGTGACTCGCTGTGAAAGATCACCAGCTTTGTCCTTGAGCGTAGACTTCGTGGCTTGCTCCGGCGTTACTCGCAGCATCGACAACTGAATCGACAGGCTGTCAAGCTGATACACGTCCATCTCAATAGTGGCAATCACCGAGGGATCACGCAGCAACAGGCGCTGAGGAAAGGTTCCGCTTGCCTTGAGTTCACTTAGTGTCTTCAGGAGCGAGTTAGTGTGGGACATCGATCTCTCCTATAGCTTGGCTGCTATGTTCTTTGCCATCATACGATAAAAGCGTAGACTTCTCATCAACGATGGTCTCCAGATGCACCGGCCTGGCCCAGATCGCATGCATGTTCGCCAGGGTATCATTCGCATAATTGAGCTTCAGGTCAACACCTTCATGGCGATGTTGCAGCAGTAACTCCCCCCGGTTCTTATAGTTAGCATCGACCACGAATATCCACGGCTTGCCGAAATTTGTCAAGTTCGCCAGCAGTCGGTGCTTTACCTTGAGGAATTCCCTCGATTCTACCACATATTGCTTACCCTCTTCCTCATACTTGAAAGAGAAGTAGCCCTGTTCCTCGGCAAACTCCGGCGTCAGGAACGTATCCAGGAAAGTAATGTCGCTGTAGTGTTTTCGCACCTCAAAGATCTTCTGCTTGCCTAACCCCAGCTTACGATCCCAGGTTCGACGCTTGTCTGAATCATCGCACTCTTCCCATTCCTTACCAAACTGCCCCATGTTCCAACGACGTTCGATATCTCGGAAGAGTTCGATGCCCAGCTTGTAGGGATTGATGCGACCACGGTAGGGAGCCATCGTGCCGCAGTGGTGATCGCAATAGTCGATCATCTCCGAAGGATGCAGCGCCTTCTGGGTCATGATGGTGCTGTGCCAGTACGAGGCCCATCCTTCGTTCATAATCTTCGTCATTCCCTGTGGGGCGAAGTAGTAAGCTTCATCGCGAATGATGCTGAGAATGTCACGCTGCCACGGCTTGAGCGGGGCATGTTCAATCAGGAACAGCAACACGTCCTTCTGCGGCCTCTCGGGGTATCGATGCTCTGCCTGCTCGCTCTTTTTCTTGAATTCTTCCGCTTCCGCTTTTAGCTTGGCGGCGGGGTTCATGAACTCGTCCATATACTCTTTGCTTTGAAAGCGAGTGACATGAGGCGAATCGTCCTGCTCCTCCGGAGTGAAGTTATAACGTGAAGTATCCACCCGCCGCTTGAACGCCATCGAATGCACGTCGATCAAATCATCAATCGACATGCACCGATCCAGAAACGACTCCACAGTATCCTGGCCAAACCGTTCAGCATATTGCCTGATCCTGCTGCCATGATTGGCCATCTCGTCCATCATCTTGCGGCTGGTGTGGGCGAAGTAGGCGTTGTTCTTGAAGAAGTCGCAGTGGCCATAGACGTGAGCCATTACCAGTTTCTGATCAACGGTGTGATTGCACCGCATCAGATAGGCATAACAGGGATCGTTGTTGATCACCATCTCGTAGATCTTGGACAAACCGTACTCGTAGCTTTTTTTCAGCTCTTCATACTGCATGCCGAACGACCAATGCGGATAGCGGGTAGGAAAGCCGCCGTAAGCCGCCACCTCATTGAGGTTGTCCGCATCGAGCACTTCAAAGATGGTCTCATAGAAATCGAGGCCATACTCGCGCGCATAGCCTTCGATCTCGATCTGCAAGCTTCGCAGTTCGGGAGTCAAGCGGGTATCGAAGGTGGTTCCGAGCAGACTCATAATGATTCCTTGAAAGAATCTGGGCTGCTGTCATTCTATGCTGAGTCAAGCGTGCAAAAGTGTCTCAACAGGATACCCGCAAGCTATTTACCAGAGCAACCTCAATAAAAGTGAGTTGCCTATATCACTCCGTAGTCGACTGAGTGAAGTCTGGTCTAGCCATAAGGTAATTCGTTTGATTTATCAGGGTCATGATGCAGTTGATACTTAAATAGCCTAGCCAGCAGAAAGGCGAACATCGCCCACGCGGCCCCTGCTAGCCAACCGGCCAGGATATCGCTGGGATGATGCACGCCGAGATATACACGACTACACCCAATAAGCAGGGTCAAGATTAAAGCCAGGCTCATCCAAAAGATCTTCACGGAGTGTCTTTTGGAGTTCGCCGCCAGTAGTGCACCCAGCGTCAGGTAGATCACCGCAGACATCTTGGCATGACCACTGGGGAAGCTATATGACGATTCAGTTACCAGATGGGGCACCACCGTGGGCCGTGGCCGTGCATAAGTATCCTTGATCCATTCCATCAGCCCCCAGCCCAGCAGGCTTGTCACCAGAAGAAAGAGACCAGTTCTCCATCGTCCTTGCAGGAAGTAGTACATGGAAACGGTGATGACGAGCAATGTCAGCACCGTGCCACTGCCCAAGGCGGTGAAGTCTCGGACTGCCCCAACAAACCTTTGCGAACCTCGTGGATTGAGTTCAGGGGTATCATCCCGACATAGGCGGAGCAACTCGTAATCAATGCGATCCGTCGTTCCTGCATTGATCCAGTTGGCGATTTGACGGAAGAGCAGTACCAGGAGCAGGATGGCCAGGAAGGAGAGGAGTAACTGAAAATCGATACGCTTGATCAGGCGAAACCAACCT
>DAOMFV010000041.1:0-41826 GCA_035430005.1 Gemmatales bacterium | reverse complement strand
GAATGCGTCGGTCTCGAAAACCGATATGCCCGCAAGGGTATCAAGGGTTCGAATCCCTTCCTCTCCGTTTATTATTTACTGCTTGCAAAAAAAAATGCTGGAAACAAGTCCTTCCCTTTTTGGACAAATGCTTTTCTCGGATTCGATCACTTGAAATGCTCCTCTTATCTGGCCAACATTGCCTAGGGTATCGATGCGCCAACACACTGGAATAACTAAACCTTGCTTCTCACCAGTGTATACTGGCAGAATTGACAGTGTTGTCTGCCATGTATGAAACGTAGAATCGCGCTGAGGCCAATATGGAGAGAACTCGCCATGAAAAAGACAACTTCTTCAATTGGATTAGCCTGCTTCGGCTTGCTCGCGGCACTGGTCGCTTTGGCAGGCTATGTCGGTGTGCAGGCATCTGGGTATTCCCCTCAGGGGAATCCTGCCCCCACCAGTCAACAGGAGAAAGAAAAGGAGGTCCGCTCATTTCTGGAAACAGTCGCAGCCACCTTTAACAAACATGATGCCAAAGCAGTGGGCGGACTCTTCCTGGCTGAAGGCGAGTTGGTCGATGAGGATGGTAACGTCCTCAAGACTCGTGAGGCTATCGAAAGCCACTACAGTGAAATTTTTAAAGCCAAGCCGGAATCACGTCTCAAAGTCGAGGATGATACAGTTCGTTTGATTGGCGATTCAATCGCCATGTATGATGGGCTCGCCGAGGTGAAGCCATCGGCGCAGGAACGGGTCCGTCGAACACGTTTTGCTGCTGTACTGACCAAGCAGGGCAACCAGTGGCAGATCGCCAGCATCCGTGATCTTGAAGATTTGGACAACGACTCGGTTCTCATTAGGGAAACCATGAATGAACTGGGCTTCCTGGTAGGAGAATGGCTCGAAGAAGGAAGCAACTATCGCATTCAAACTGATTGTCAATGGTGCGATGACAAGATGTCTCTCGTACAGAAATTCAAGATTTCGGGCAGTAACATCAAGGAACTTACCGGGACCCAGCGCATCGCTTGGGACCCAGCGACGCAGAAGATCAAATCATGGACACATGATTCGCAAGGAGGCTATGCCGAAGCACTTTGGACCAACAAGGATGGCGGCTGGATCGTGAAAGCCAACGGCACTAACAGCGAAGGCGATGCCACGTCGATGACTTCCGAATACCGGGAGGCTAGCAAGGGGCGCATCGACCTCTATTTCCGCGACAGAATCATCGGTGCGGAGGTGATGCCTGACGTCAAGGTCACCATTGTCCGAAAGCCTCCTGAAGCAAGACCATAATCACATCAAGTATTATTTGGCTTCATACCTTCTTTACCGAGGCGCACCCATGAGATTCTCCAAACAAGCCAAAGTACTGGTTTCCGTAGTAGCTCTGATAGCGTTGGCCATCTTCACTTTTGACGTCAGCGCTCAGCGTGGTGGCCGCGGAGGTGGTGGTGGCCGCGGAGGTGGCGGTGGCCGTGGAGGTGGAAGTTTCAGTGGTGGTTTTGGAGGTGGTCGCCCTTCCGGAGGCTACAGCGGCGCTCGTCCGGGAGGCGGGGTATCGCGCCCATCAGGCCCCACTATGAGTCGTCCTCCGGTATCGCGACCTTCAAATCCCAGTGTGGGAGCCCGGCCTTCCATTCCTTCCGGAAGCATCGCTGGTGGAAATCGTCCAAATGTCGGCGGTGGAGCAGGGATTGGCAATCGTCCTCAAATTGGTAACGGCGCTGGTGCAGCCAATCGTCCTGCCACACGACCAAGCTTGCCTGGCAACGGTGCGGGCATAGGTTCAGGTGTTGCCGGCAATCGCCCTGGTGCTGGAAATCGCCCAGCCACCTTGCCCGGTCTGGGAGGCAATCGTCCTGGAACTGACGGCGGCAATCGTTGGCAGAATATCAAAGACAACCGTTCGGACTTCATCTCCGACCGACACGATCAGATCAACGACCGTATGCAGAATCGTCAGGATTACCGAAATGATCGGCAAGACAACCGCCAGGAGCGACGGCAGGATTGGCATGATCAAATGCATGATCGCTGGGGCTACCACGACGGATGGCATCATGGGTGGTGTGGTGAAGGTGCTTGGGGTAACTGGTGGGACCACATGTGGAGTGAACATCCCATTTGGAGCGCGTTTGCCATTACCAATTGGACTCTGAACACGGGAAGCTGGCTGTTCGGTCTTGGGAGCTACAACAATCCATACTACGAGACGACCGGCAGTGCTGGGTACGATTATTCAGAACCCATTATTTGTGAGCAGGTTACACAGGCTTCGGGTGGCGAAGCATTGCCGCCCGGTGTCACTACCAAGGGCATGCAACTGTTCGATGAAGCACGCGCTTTGTTCCAAACCAAACAGTACAAAGTGGCGTTGAGCAAAGGCAATGAAGCCCTGAAAGAGATGCCTCAGGATGCCGCCCTGCATGAGTTCAAGGCTCTGTGTCACTTTGCGTTGGGTGATTACAAGAACGCTGCCGCGACGTTGTATGCGGTGCTCAGTGTCGGTCCCGGCTGGGATTGGACGACGATGTACAACCTTTACAATGACCTGGATGAATACACTTCGCATCTTCGAAAGCTCGAAGATTTCTGCCGTGAGCACAAGGACTCGGCAGAAGCCTACTTCACATTGGGTTATCATTACCTGACAATGGACAAGAAGGATGAAGCCTCTCGGATGTATAAGGTTGTAGCCAAGCTGCGTCCGAACGATGCTATTGCCAAGCAGTTGCTGGAAGGGCTGGAAGCCAAGCCGCTCGATGACAGCACTCCTCCACCCGCTGCCAGTGCTGCGGATAGCGCCCCCACGATCCCAATGGAGAAGTTGGTCGGCGATTGGAAAGCCCTGGGGCCCAACAATGTAGAGTTCAAGCTGAAACTGACCAAGGAAGGCGGGTTCACCTGGAGCTACACGAAAGGCGTCAAGGTAGAGTCAGTCAAAGGTGCCTATGGTCAACAGAGCGGCTACCTGGTGATGGAAACGGACGGTAACAACAAAATGATTGCTGATGTCAAGCTCAGCAATGATTCCACCCTGGAGTTTCAAATGACCGGTGTGCCAAGCAGTCCCAAGCTGCTTTTCAAGAAATAGCAGCCAAGTATATGGCTTTCTTTTCCGATCCATGGGAAAGCCTGACTTGCACCCGGCACTACACCCTCTTTAGATACAGGAGCAATCTGATGGCCGACATCAACACCCTTCTGCAACGCATCGATGCCGAGTTCAATGCTGTTGACGACAAAGTGAAGCAGACGCAAAAAGCAAACCTCGAAGATTATCGTCAACGTCAGAAACGGATGGAAAAGTACACCGAGATGGTCAATGAACTCAAGACCATCTGGGGGCCTCGCCTGGAGGCTCTTCAGAAACGATTCGGTGATCGTGTTAAGGTCACACCTCGCGTGACGCCTTCAAGCCGTGAAGCAATGTTTGAATTCCAATCCAGCCTGGCTCGAATCCGTCTTAAGTTCTCGTCCTATGCAGATCGGGATGTAAAGAACATCCACCTGACTTCAGACCTGGATATCGTTCCAGTGCTTATGCAGTTCGATGCCCATTCTGAGATGAAGTTTCCTGTCGATTCTCCCAACAAGGAAGTCATCGCCCAATGGGTGGATGATCGCATTGTCAGCTTTGTCCGTACCTATCTCTCTATTCACGAGAATAACTTCTACCTGAAAGATCATCTTGTAGAAGATCCTATAACTCATGTAGAATTCCCGAAGTTTGCCGCCGGCGCTACGATGGAATGGAAGGGAGCTACTTACTACTTTGTTGACGACGAGTCTCGGAAAGAGTTTGCAAAGAAGAACAATATTTCAAACTAAACCTTACAATCCACGCATCATTGAGCCCTGATTGCCGCTCATCCAAAGTCATTCAATCAGGGCGATTTCACAGTACTGGTGGAGTAGGCTTACTGCCTGGTTCCCCCCGTACGATTCGTTTATTGCTCTTCTTCCACGAACACTTCCAGTTTTCCAGCGCGGATCGCATTCATTAGAAACGTATGATCGGCTTCACTCTGGTCGGCATATAGTACAGCAAAATCGGCAATGGCCTCGTCGAATTTGTCGCTACTGCCCAAATAGCCACTGATCATGGCAGGCTCGCATGAGCGTGCATGAGCATGTGCCAAAGACCATCCGCAAATTGATGCATATTCGATCATGACAGTTGGAGTGAAGACCTCCACCATAGGTTTTATCTTCATGTCTTTCAACTGACGAATATAGAAATGCCGGCCTTCCTGCCCTTCTGTCCAGCCAAGAAAGATATCACTGGCCGACTGCATCATGCGATAGCCATGAACGATGCGTTGACCGTTATTAGCATGCTGGCTCTTGCCGGCGTAAGGCTCGAGAACAGAAGAGCGGGCCTGTTTCACTTGCAAAAAGAGAGGATCGTTCTCGCCAGCCATCAGAAGGATAATGCCGCAATAGGTTCCCACACTTCCGACGCCGACGACTTTCATGGCAACGTCAAGGACTTTGAAGCGGTCGAGCAACTGACGACGGTCTTCCTGAAGGGTTTGGCGATAATTGGCAAATGCCTGCTGGAAGATAATGCTGAACTCTTCATGTCCTTTCTCGTTTTGGTGGAAGATGAGCGGTGGATTTTCACGGATCATCGGGCGAATGCCTTCCGAAGTTACAAGCTCGGGAAATTCATGCTCTATGATGCTGCGCATCTTAGCTTTAGCCAGCCGCTTCTTGAATCGTTTTCGGGCTTCGTCATGTTCAAAAACTTCCAGTAATTTCGCGGCGTCAATGCTGTCGTACCACACATCCAAGACGTTCATTTCACTGTAATTGGACATGTGATCGCGATAGGAGCGCACGCTGGCAAGCACAGACTCTCTTGCGGTGTCTTCAGTGAAACCATTACTGCGGCAGGCGAGGACAAAGCTGGCAGAAAGTCGTTTGATATCCCATTCCCAGGGTGCGGGCAGGGTTTCGTCAAGATCATTGATGTCAAAGATAATTCGCCGTTCGGGTGTTGCGAAGGAGCCAAAGTTCATCAGATGGCAGTCGCCACAGGCTTGTACCCGGATGCCGGTTGCCGGAGTATCAGCCAGATCGGCGGCCATATTTAGAGCCGCCCCACGAAAAAAAGTAAAAGGTGACTTCATCATCCGCCCGTGACGCACAGGAAGAAGCTGCAACATGCGGCCCTTGTTTGACTCCATCATCATGAACAGAGGATCTTCCCGATTATCCGGAGCTTTCCAGACACCATGTGATTGGCGTGGACACTTATCACGCAAGTTCTTACCCATTGCATAGAGTTCATCGCGTGTTGGATGAGTTTTCAGGGAAGGACTGGTCTCGGTAGGGAATCCTTCGTGGTTCTTGTGTTTCTTAGCCATGACTTTGTTTCAAAAGAGAGGAACGAGCCATAGCAGTATAACAAGCGGTGCATTATCATGAGAACATCGATAAGGATGTGAAACAAATACCAGGTTCAGGAAACAATAGCATCTCTATCACATCCGCTAGAAGTGTTGTTAACGGCATAGATAATATGTGGTGACAAGATATAGGCTCTGTGAAAGTGGTGATGATGAGCATCATGCGATCCCTCATCGAGCAATTTCTAGAGCAATCGGTATGGCTGGGGGAGCTGCTCTTGGCCAATGCTCTGATCGCCATTGGGTCCGATGAAACACTAGAAATGCTACTCAGCGTGATAGGCTGCTTTTTGGTCTCGAACGCTCTTCTGCTTGCTATGCTATTTCTGGTTGGATTTTGGTGGGTCTGCGAAGCCAGAACGATTCCCTGGCTGACAGGGCTTGTAGTCCTGATGATTGGATTGTTCATGGTTGGCGTGGCGCAGTTGTTTAGTGGGTGAAAGAAACATGGTTTTTTTTCGTAATCGAGAGCAAGATGAACAACAAATCTTCACTAGATGAGCCTGTGATCTCAGTCAAGTCGCCCCTTACGGAGGTGCATCGATGGCTTAGTCGTTATGATAGAACCTGGCTGCGAGGCGATGTGATTGCTGGAGTGACACTGGCTGCCTATCTCCTGCCTTCGGCCATTGGCGACGCTTCGTTGGCTGGGTTGCCTCCCCAGGCGGGCTTGTATGCCTGCCTCTTCTCGGGGTTGAGTTTCTGGCTGTTCTGTAGTTCCAGACATACGGCTATTTCAGTGACATCGGCCATTTCTTTGCTCCTGGGAGCAACGCTAGGTGAGTTGGCAGGGGGTGATACGGCTCGTTACAGCCTCCTTGCTTCCGCTACCACCATCCTGGTGGCGATTATTGCCGTTCTTGCCTGGTTGATCCGTGCAGGCACCATGGTCAGCTTCATTTCTGAAAGCGTCATGGTGGGCTTCAAGTGCGGCGTGGCCCTCTTCCTTGCCAGTAGTCAACTGCCCAAGCTCTTCGGCTTGCACGGATCGCATGGTGATTTTTGGGAAAATGCCACACACTTTCTCAAACATCTATCTGAAACTAATATCCCTTCTCTAGCCGTTGGCGGCATCGCTCTGACCGTCTTGATCCTGGGCAAAGTATATCTGAAGCAGAAACCCGTGGCGTTGTTTATCGTTGTTGGCAGCATCATTCTCTCATCATGGATTGGACTGAATCAGTATGGCGTCAAGCTGCTTGGCGAGGTACCGCAGGGCTTGCCCACTGTCAGCTTGCCAGCTGTACATTGGTCTGATCTGAACAACTTGCTCCCCTTGGCGTTTGCCTGTTTCCTCCTGGGAGCCGTGGAGACGGCCGCCATTGGTAGAATGTTCGTTGCAAAACATGGAGGACGGTTTGATGCCAACCAGGAGTTCCTTGCCCTGGGTATCGCAAATCTTGCTACTGGGCTGGGACAGGGTTTTCCCGTCAGCGGTGGGATGTCGCAATCGATGGTAAATGAAAGCGGTGGTGCCCGCACACCCCTTTCCGGTGCTATCGCCGCGGTCCTTATCCTTCTAGTGGTGTTGTTTTTGTCACATCTCTTGAAGAGCCTCCCGCAACCTGTGCTGGCTGCAGTCGTGCTGATAGCCGTGGCTGGGCTTTTCAAAGTGTCGGTTCTTCAGCACCTTTGGCGTAGTGATCGACGGGAGTTCATCGTGGCCATCGCCTCCTTGTTGGGGGTACTAGGATCCGGCCTGCTCCGTGGGGTAATGATCGGGGCCATCATCTCACTCGTCCAATTGATCCGGAAGGTGTCCCGCCCCCATGTTGCTCAGCTTGGCCGAATCCCGGGTACACGTCAATTCTCTGATCACGCACGACACCCGGATAACGAACTCATCCCTGGTGTCATGATCTTCAGACCCGAATCAAGTCTCCTCTATTTCAATGTGGATTACATCTGCGAGCAGATGCTCGATCAGATTCGAGCACAATCCATGCCGCCACAACTGGTGATTATTGACTTTTCGGCAGCGCCCTCAGTGGATTTGCAGAGCACACAAACGCTGGCCTTAATGATAAATGAACTCAGTGCCTTCGGTATCCGCGTACAAGCAGTTGAAGTACGAGCCTCCGTCCGGGAACGGTTTCGCCATGAAGACCTGGATTCCCAAATAGGCGAAGTCAGCAGAAGATCCTCTCTGGCTGGCGCAATTGAAGAATTCATTAAAGAAACCGCTCCGTAGATAATAGCCCAATCAAGCAGCGTTGCAAACTGCTGAGGGCTATCTTTAGTCTAATTTGACAAATCGGCTGAATTGATGGTCCAAAACCTGTCAAAACTGACAGACATTAGCCTAAGGCCTAAGTATCGTGATAAACTTTGACGATTAATGAATGTGATGCTTTATGAAACATGCACCTTCATTGATTTTAACTCAATTTACCAGTGAGGATGACATGGGGAATGGCAACTGTACTCTTATTCGACTAAGTTTAGCTTTGCTATTCAACAGTGCGTTGACTATCCCCGTTCTAGCTCAGTCTACTCCTGAAGGATGGCTGGGCGGATCGCAATCGCCGGGATTTCCCAAAACGCTCTCGCCTATGCCAGCAGTCACTTCCTTCCAATCACCCAGTCAGCCGCCGACCACACAGGCGTTGCCGGGTACTCAGCCTACACCTCCTCAGGCGAATGCGGGTGGCAGTCAGTCATCTACGCCAGCGCAAACTTCGACCGACAACTGGACGCTCTCTGCCAAGGAATTCCAGGCTGGTCTTGCCGCCGCATCACCAGGAAAGTTCGGAGATACCAAATACAAGTGGTACGGCTTTGTTCGGCTTGATGGCATCTTCGATTTCGATCCCATCAAGACCACCGATATGTTTGTCACGTCCAGCATCCCCGTCCCTCAGGGCCGGGGACAGAACGGCGTCCTCACGCCACGCTACACACGCCTTGGATTCGACACCTCAACCCCCTGGAAGGATATGGACTGGAACATTGATACGAAGATCGAAATGGACTTCTTTAATGGTAACACCTCAGGAGCGTTTGGCAGCTTCCCAATCCGTTTGCGATTCGCCTACATCGATGTTGGTCCCTTCCGCATTGGTCAGGCTGCATCACTCTTTATGGACTACGATGTCTTTCCTGATGTGCTCGACTACGAAGGTCCTCCCGGCATGGTGCTGATGCGTCAACCCATCTTCAGCGTCAAGTGGGATGTGACCGATCGCCTCACCGCCAGGCTGGGTATCGAACAGATGTACTCCGATATCAGTTGGGATGACGGCACTGGGTATACCGTCAATCCGGGCACTGGTATCATTTCAACGCCAGGTGCTGTACGCAACATTCAGGATGTTCCGGATCTGACTGGTAACGTGGAATACAATCATGGCTATGGTCACGTGCAGGTGGCAGGTATTGCTCGCAAATTGACCTATCAGCCTGCTGTCGAGCCATCGGATTCCCGACTGGGCGGTGGTATTAATTTGACCGGCACACTACATCCCTGGGCCTTGCTGGGGGGGTGTCTGCCTGAGAATGCCAGTGACCGAACTCCTTTGCAGAAGAGCCGATTCCTGGGACAGTTCGCCATGGGCAAGGGAATTAATCGTTACATTCAGGACATTAATGGACTGGGGCTTGATGCGGTATTTGAACCGATAGCTGGGTTTAATGCTCTTCGATCAGAAGGCTGGTTTGCCTGCTATGAGCACTTCTGGACAGACAAATGGATCAGCAACATCTGCTATGGCAAGGCTTGGACTGAATTGCCCGATGGCGTGCCCAACAACACTTATCAGGGAGCCAGCTATGTGGCAGCGAACATCATCTGGCTCCCGGTAGAGCGAATGGGTGTGGGCTTGGAATACCTCATCGGTGATCGAGAAAACAAGGATGGCGAACGTGGCATCGCTCATCGCATCCAGGCGGGTGTTCAGTACAAGTTCTAATCAACTGCTCAAACACCTCGCTTACCCGAAAAACGTAAGCGATGTGTCAAGTTTTTTTGAAATAGGCACCCGCTGGAGTAACGGCCATGTGGCATAACTTGACGCCCGGTCGTTGCCAGGTGGTGTTACCTGTGATGCCTGACATTCGCTGGGTCATGCTTTGCCTTATTGCCATTGGCAGTCCTGCACTCTTTCCAATACTAACATTCGCACAATCCCCATCACTGCCCCCTGATCAAGTCCGACAGTTAACGGAACGATTGGATGCGTTGGAAAGCGAAAACGCAGCGGTGCGAGCAGATAATTCCCGGCTGGAAAGCTTCATTCGTGGACGCTTTCCTGATTTTGCCAAGGGGGCTACCGGAGGAGCTTGTGTACCAGGTTCTTTACAATCCGGCATGCAGACCCGGTTCCAAATTACCACCGAGCAAAATGCTGTCCCGAGCAGTATGATGCCGGCAGGTAAGCCAGATTCAAGATTCCTCGAAGGAGTGGTCAACGAGAAACTCGTACCGCGCTATGACAACGGGTTTGTGCTGATGGAATCCTCCGACTCAGAACGCATGCCGTTCCGGCTCGTTGCCGGGAACTTCGCTCAAATCCGCTACACCAACACCCAGCTAGACAGCCTCACATATGTAGACCATTTGGGGAACGTGCGACCGGTCGACCCCCGCAACGATATCAGCTTCAATCGCGACCTGCTTACTTTCAGCGGGTATGCTTATGATCCTAGCCTGAAGTACAACATCATCGTCTGGTCCTCAGGGTCGCTCGCATCCGTCGTCGTGGCCGGAGGAATCACCTACGAATACTCGAAGGCCTTCGCCCTGAGTGGAGGTTACAATGGCTTACCTGGATCACGCTCCATGTTGGGCGGATTCAAAGAATTGGAAGGGCTGGACCGCAGCATGGCGGATACGTTCTTCCGACCTGGCTTCACCCAGGGAGTCTGGGCGACGGGGGAACCTGTGGACAGCGTGTTCTACAACGTCATGATCGGAAACTCGCTGAATACACTCCAAATCAACGCCTCGAAGATCGACGTCAATATGGCCTACTCGGGCTCGGTCTGGTGGGAACCGTGGGGAAGCTACGGAGTGGCCTACAACGATCTGGAGAAGCACGCTAACCCAGCCATCCGCTTGGGGAGTTGCTTCACCCGTGCCCGCGAAGATCGATTCAGCGACGAAAGTGTCGCAACTCCCGACAACGTCCAACTTTACAACTCTGATGGCGTCCTATTCTTCTCGACTGGCGCGTTTGCCCCGGGCGTCACCGTCCTTTTGGCCGACTACACCATGTGGGCCATCGACGCCGGCTATAAGTACAACGGCTTTGCCATGAATGGCCAGTACTTCTTCCGCTGGCTCAATAACTTCCGTACCGATGGACCCGTTCCAATCGACTCGACCTTCGACAATGGATTCGAGGCTTCCATCGGGTACTTTTTCCATCCCAAGGTTGAGCTGTACGCGAGAACCTCCTTCGTGTTTGGTCAGTTCCAGGATTCGCATGAATACTGTGGCGGCTTCAACTGGTACCCGTATGAGAACCGTGGACTGCGTGTTTGCGGCGAGGTCGGTCGGGTCGACAGCAGCCCGGTGGGGAACATTATTACTCCTTATCAAGCAGGTATGTCTGGGTGGATGTTCCTTTTGCAGGCACAGCTTAATTTCTAATTCGGATCAGCAAAACGAATCGGGCGAGTACAACTCGCCCGGCTTTAAATCTTCATCATGAACGGCCGATTAGCACAACGTGAGATTGAGTGCTAAACCTCCCTCACTCGTTTCCTTGTATTTAGTACTCATGTCCTTGCCCGTTTGGGCCAGGGTGAGGATCGTCGTGTCAAGATCGACACGATGGCGGGATTCGATTTCGTTGGTAGCGATCATGAAGGCAATCCAGGCCTTCACCGCACCAAAAGCGCAGCGTTCGATGCAAGGCACTTGAACATAACCAGCGACAGGATCGCAAGTCATGCCAAGGTGGTGTTCCAGAGCCGACTCGGCAGCGTTCTCCAGCACACGAGGGTTGCTACCCATCGCCTGAGCCAGGAAGGCCGCGGTCATCGCCGAGGCAACGCCGATTTCGGACTGGCAACCACCTTCGGCTCCGGAAAGTGTGGCATTGTGCTTGCACAAATAGCCGATTGCGGCCCCGGCCAACAATCCTTCCCTCACCTTATCCATCGGTAACTTGCGTTTGCTCTCGACCAACGCATAGACTACGGCAGGCATCACTCCGGCAGAGCCACCTGTCGGAGCGGTGATGACCAAGTGTCCGCGAGCATTCTCTTCGGAAGCTGCAAGAGCAAAGGCGGAAACCAGGGCAATGGCTCGGTCGCTTTCGTACTTATCATCCTGAGCACGCTCGTAGACCGTGCCAGCTTTGGAATGCAGCTTGATCGGCCCGGGCAGAACGCCTTCCTTCACTGCCAGCCCGGCCTTGACAGTCGCCAGCATGGCACCGGCGATCTTCTCTAGGAACGCATTGATCTGTTCTTCGGTTTTTCCTGAGACAGCCAGTTCGTTGGCCATCATCACCTGGGCAATGGAGAGCTTGTTATTCTCGGCATGTGCCCGCAGTTCCTTCATGCTGGAGTAGGGATACTTGGGTTGCCCCTTCTTGGGGGGAGCGTAGCCCTTCCATTCGTAGAATCCACCGCCAGGGGAATAATACTCCAATTCATACACGACCTTGTCGCCCGCCAACAGCTTGCAGGTCATAGTGTTGGGGTGGGGAAAATTGCCCTTCGGATTGTCGTAGACGATGTCAGCGAGTGAGAGGTTAAATGTCTTGTCGCCCAACTTCAAGGGATAGGATTGCTTCGGCTTTTCTTTCATCTCATCCAGGAAGAGCGGATCGACCGTTGCCGGTTCCTTGCCCAGCAAGCCTGCCAGCGAAGCACGTTCGGTGCCATGCCCCTTACCGGTAGCGCTCAGGCTGCCAAACAGATGCACCTTCAAGCCAGTGGCTTCGGCCAGTTTGTCGGTGGGGAGTTTCTGGCAGCGCTGGTAGAAATCGTAAGTGATGCGCATCGGCCCGATGGTATGCGAACTCGATGGTCCGGGGCCGACCTTGTAGAACTCTTCGAGGATCGTCATCACCGGGCCTTTGGATTTCTTTACGACCTCCAGGTCGGGTGACATCATTGCGCCTTGGGGAGACTGCGCCGCTTCCTTGGCCGCTTGAGAAGCTCGTGCTTCAGGTGTCCAGGCTTTGCCGGTCATCACCGCCGCAGCACCAATAACGCCACTTCTCATGAAGAACGAACGCCGATCAATGCCGGTTGGGACAGAAGCATCTGCTGCCGGAACGCTAAATAGCTTATCGTTATCCAAGTGAGGTGAACTCATGATGCATACCCCTGATCTTAACAGCAGTCAGCAAGCCATCGCAACATGCTAAGACACAATGCTGACTAGAGCAGAGACCAATATAAGCCATGCCTCAGCCCAATTGAACTGTTAATTTTGCCAGTTCAAATAATCCACTTAATTTCCTGATGAGACCCATTGTTCAGCGGCTTGAACATCTCCAGATGCGAAATGCTTGATCTCTGCAGCGATAAAGTGTGGAGCAAACCGCTCCGCAATCCCGGCAACAGATGAATCCGTCACAAGGGCAATTCGCTTGATCTTCTTGTGATGATCGTGCACAAAGCGGAAATGCGCCACCATGCCTGCCAGGCTATCCCAGCCAGGAAACGAAGGAGTCTCGATGATCAATCCGGCCAACGCTCCGATCGATTCAATGAATGGATCGACCGTCTTGGCAAGTTGCAGGAAGTCTTTGGCCGACAACGCTGACTTGGGACGAACATACAGAATAGACTTGTTGATATCGAGACTCGATTCAATCATCGATGTTTGCTCCCATGAGTGAACTGCTCAAGGGGTAATAAGGCCGGCTGCCTGGAACTGACCACGTACGCGTTGGATAAGTTCTTCAGTGGGCGGCTTTTTGTGGTGTAACGAGTACGTCATACCGATCTTGTCCCATTTGAACTCGCCCATCTGATGAAAGGGTAGAAGGTCGACACGTTCGACATTCCCAAGTTTCGCGGCGAAGTGGGCAACCTCGTTGATCTCCTTTTCGTTGTCGGTAACCCCAGGGAGAAGTACGTATCGAAGCCACATGGGACGCCTGTTGGACGCCAGTCGTCGGGCAAATTCCCTGGCCGGGCCGTTCTCCATGCCGGTAATCTTCTTATGCAGATCGTTGTCCCAGGCTTTGATGCACCACATGACCAGATCAATCCTCTCGAGTTCCTCGTCGCTAAGCTTGCTACCCATGTGACCGTTTGTGTCGAGCGTGGTATGTACTCCCAACTCCTTCGCCACGTCACAAAACCTGACGACGAAGCGATCCTGCAATAGCGGCTCACCGCCACTGATAGTCAGGCCGCCCTTCATGATCTTTAAGCCCTCACTGTACTTCGACAATTCCTGTCGGGCTTGATCCAGCGTCACGGGCATGCCGTTCTTCATCTTCCACGTATCGGGATTGTGACAATAGATACAGCGGAAATGGCAGCCAGTGAGCCAGACGACAACGCGGACGCCCGGCCCATCGACGCAGGAGCCGGTAGTGAAAGAGTGAACGTAGCCCAGACCGCCTGTAGCTAGCGCTGCTTTGACTTCAGCCTCCGTGGCGTTCTCGCTCATATCGACACGGAGTTCATACGGGTTCTTGGCTTCCAATGAGTATTTAGTGGTTTCGCTCATTTGGCAATCCCCCGTGGAAAGTGCGGTTGATGACATCCATCTGCTGTTCGCGAGTCAGTCGCACGAAGTTGACTGCATAGCCTGAGACACGGATGGTCAGTTGCGGGTACTTCTCGGGATGATCCATCGCATCAATCAGAGTATCCCGATTCAACACATTGACGTTCATGTGATAACCGGTGCTGCTGAAGAATGCGTCCAGGATGCTGGTCAGGTTGGTGATGCGGTCATTGTCACTCTTTCCGAGACCCATGGGCACAATACTTGTCGTCAGGGAGATGCCGTCGGCGGCATCACGGTAGGGAATCTTGGCGACGGAGGCTGCGGAAGCATGAATGCCATGCGAATCACGCCCATGCATGGGGTTGGCACCCGGAGCAAAGGGGGCACCCTGTCGGCGACCGTCAGGTGTGTTACCGGTGTTCTTGCCATAAACGACATTGGAAGTGATCGTCAGCACTGATTGAGTGTGGAGGGCATTCCTGTAGGTCGGATACTTCCGCAGCTTGTTCATGAAGGTGGTCACGACCCAGGTGGCGAGTTGATCGACTCGGTTATCGTTGTTGCCGAACTTTGGGAAGTCGCCTTCAATCTGATAGTCGGTGATCAAACCAGTTGGGTTGCGGATCACTTTCACCTTGGCGTACTTCATGGCGGAGAGACTGTCAGCGATCACGGAAAGCCCGGCAATGCCGAAGGCCATCGTTCGCACTGGGGCGTAATCGTGCAGAGCCATTTCGATGCGTTCGTAGGCATACTTGTCATGCATGTAATGGATGACGTTCATGGCGTTGACGTAGACGCCGGCGAGCCACTCCATCATCTTGTCGTACTTGTCGGTGACATCGTCAAAGTTGAGATAGTCGCCCTGGACGGCGGGCATCGGTGGGCTGACCTGCTGGCCGCCAAGCTCGTCTTTGCCGCCATTGATGGCATAGAGGAGACACTTGGCCAGGTTGGCCCGGGCTCCGAAGAACTGCATTTGCTTGCCCATGAGCATGGGGGAGACGCAACAGGCGATGGCACCGTCATCGCCCCAGGAGCGACGCATGATCTCATCGTTCTCGAACTGGAGCGAACTGGTATCAATAGAGACCTTTGCTGCAAAGCGACGAAAGCCTTCGGGCAACCGTGGCGAATACCAGATGGTCAGATTCGGTTCAGGAGCCGGGCCAAGGTTGTAGAGAGTCTGCAAATATCGGAAGCTGGTCTTTGCCACCAGTGGCCGGCCATCGTCACCCATGCCGGCAATGGATTCGGTGACCCAAGTCGGATCGCCGGCGAAGAGTTCATCGTACTCGGGAGTGCGAAGGAAGCGGACGATACGCAGCTTGATCACAAAGTCGTCGATAATCTCTTGAGCTTGCGACTCGGTAAGTTTGCCTGCAGCCAGGTCGCGCTCGAAAAAAATATCGAGGAACGTGGAAGTACGGCCGAGCGACATTGCAGCGCCGTTTTGTTCCTTCACCGCAGCCAGATAGCCGAAGTAGAGCCACTGCACCGCTTCCTTGGCGTTGGCAGCAGGCACGGAGATGTCGAAGCCATACTTAGCTGCCATCTCCTGTAGTTCTTCGAGAGCGCGTGTCTGTTCGCTCAGTTCTTCCCGGTCTCGAATGATGTCTTCGGTAGACATCACTGAATCGAGATTCGTCTTCTCCTTCTGCTTCATTTCGATGAGCCGGGCTACACCATAGAGCGCTACCCGGCGGTAATCACCGATGATGCGGCCACGCCCGTAGGCATCGGGCAGTCCGGTGAGGATGTGGGAGCTACGGCACTTGCGGATATCGGTGGTATAGGCATCGAAGACCGCTTCGTTATGAGTTTTACGGTATTTGGTGAAGGTCTCAACCACGTGAGGATCAGGCGTATACTTGTACACTTTCAGTGCATTGAGCACCATGCGGAAGCCGCCATTGGGCATGATGGCTCGCTTGAGGGGTGCATCGGTTTGCAGCCCGACGATGACCTCTTTCTCACGATCGATATAGCCGGGGTCATGTGCGGTGATGGAGGTGGGGATCTGCGAGATGTCGAGCACTCCTTTCTTGCGCTCCTCGACAAAGAGTTCGTTCAAGCGATTCCAGATGCCCTTGGTACGTTCCGTGGCTCCGGCCAGAAAGGATGCATCACCCTGGTAGGGCTGGTAGTTCTGCTGGATAAAGTCACGAACGTTGACCTCCTTCTGCCAGAGACCGGGTTTGAAACCCTGCCAGGCGAGGACTGTTTTGTCCAGCCAGGCAGATGGTGCCTTTTCCTTCGATGTCTTGCTTGCCGTGCTCATCATTGTTCCTCATGACAATTCACATTAACCCTAAGAGTCGACCGGTATGCCGGGCGATCATCAGCTCCTCGTTGGTCGGGATCACCCAGGCGGAGACCTTGCTGCCCATGCGTGAAATGTGTGGACCTCGTTTCTCGTTAGCTACAGCATCAAAATCGATACCAAGCCAGGAGGAAGCTTCACAGATACGCTTGCGAATCTCGGCGGAATTCTCACCTATTCCTGCAGTAAAGACCAAACCATCAATGCCACCGAGGGCAGCAGTGAGAGCGCCGATTTCTTTGGCAGCGCGATAGACGAAGTAATCGATTGCCAACTTCGCTCGTGGCTCGTTACTAGTCAACAGGTTGCGCATGTCGTTGCTGATGCCGGAGATGCCCAGCAGCCCCGACTTCTTATAGAGGATGTCCTCGACCTGCTTGGCTGAGAGATTCAATCCCTGGAAGAGGTAAAGGATGACGCCCGGGTCTACGGAGCCGGGTCGAGTGCCCATGCAGATGCCATCAAGGGCGGTGAAGCCCAAAGAGCTATCTGTGCTCTTGCCGTTCTTCAGGGCACACAGACTGGCGCCACTCCCCAGGTGAGCGACAATCACCTTGCCATGAGCAATCTCCGGCGCAACGGTGGGCATAATGGAGGCGATGTACTCATAAGAAAGGCCATGGAACCCGTAGCGCTGCACTCCTGCTTTGGTGATGTCGTGTGGCAACGGAACTAGCTCGGCGACGGCAGGCTGGCCTCGGTGAAAGGCGGTGTCGAAGCAGGCAACCTGCGGTACCTCAGGCATGCGTTCGAAGATCGCTTCGATAGCTGCCAAGTTGTAGGGCTGATGGAGCGGAGCGAGGGGGATGAGCTTCTGTAGATCGGCCAGTACCTCTTTGGTGACTATGATGGGTTGAGCAAAATGAGCTCCACCATGCACGACACGATGGCCCACACCCAGCAGTTTCGCCTGACCGTACTTGCCTCGCAGCCAGGCTGCCAGGGCATCCAGAGCCAGGCGGCCATTACTTACCAAAGGAGGAAGCAACTGATCTTCAACTTTAGTGTGGGTGGAATCCTTGGCCGATAATCGAGGAGAGGTGCCGATGCCTTCAATCTGGCCACTCAAATCCAGATGCCAGTGATCACCTGGATGACGGCGGTAGACACAGAACTTCAAACTCGATGAGCCAGCGTTGAGTACTAGTGCAAAGTCGTCCATGCTTTCTCCTAGGGCTTGGCCCGGCGGGCATGGACAGCCATCATTGCTACAGCGCAACTGGCCGTGCGGGCCCGCACCGAATCGGCCCTGCTGGTTAGGATGACGGGTACCTTTGCACCCAACACCAGACCGGCACTGTCGGCCTTGGCCAGGAAGGTCAACTGTTTGGCCAGAATGTTGCCCGCTTCCAGGTCGGGAGCCAGCAGGATGTCCGGGTCCCCGGCGACTTCAGAGTGAATACCTTTGATCTTGGCTGCTTCATTGCTGATGGCGTTGTCGAAAGCCAATGGTCCATCAAGCAGGCCGCCTCTGATCTGTCCTCGGTCAGCCATCTTACACAGACAGGCGGCATCAATGGTGGCAGGCATCTTGGAAGTCACCGTTTCAACGGCGGCCAGGATGGCTACTTTGGGCCTGGCGACGCCCAGTGAGTTCGCCAGATCAATGGCGTTCTGGCAGATGTCTGCCTTGTCTTCCAGCGTCGGAGCGATGTTGATGGCAGCATCGGTGATTACCAACACCTTATGATACGTGGGCACATCCATGATGAAGACATGGCTGATCCGGCGGCCGGTGCGGAGGCCGCCATCACGAGAAACAATGGCAGCAAGCAACTCATCGGAATGGAGGCTACCTTTCATCAACAACTCAGCCTTGCCGATGCGTACAAGTTCCACTGCCTTCACCGCCGATTCGTGACTGTGGGTGGTGTTGATGATCGGAATGCTACCGAGGTCCAGCTTCGCCTCGGCGGCGATCGCTTTGATCTTTGCTTCAGGTCCGACGAGGACGGGCTGGATGAGTTTCTTGGCAGCGGCATCGAGCACGCCTTCCAGCGCGGTGGCTTCACAGGGATGGGCTACGGCAGTAGGCACCGGTGTCAGACTTTTGCACCTGACCAGAAGATTCTCGTATTTTCCTGTACCAGTGTCGTGTCTCATGATTTCTCCTTGGAATTCTGATCCGTGAGTGTCGCCACTTTTCTGGCGGCCGGCCCTGTCTCTTTGAGCAACATCGTCAAGAATATGGCCCCCGCCACGCCGAACACCATCGGCACAAAACTGGTCTGATAATGCTCGAGTGATTTCTGCTCTGCGGCTCCGGAGACTTGATGTAGAATCCATCCGAACACTGGCCCCAGCAGAGCACTGAAGGTGAAGTTCAGAAAGTTGACTACTCCCGTGGCTGTACCAGAATACTCCGGACGATTGGCTTCCTTGATCACGGAATAGGGCAACATTGCTGCTCCCGAGGCGATCCCAGCGACCAGGCCGATAACATAGGGAGGGAATAGACCCGGCGTACCGTAGAGAATCCAGACTAGGCAAACCAGCAATACCACTGCGCCACCGATGATAACAGGCTTCCGCCGACCGATGCGGTCGGAGATCATGCCCAGCAGCGGGCAGCCTATGATCCATCCCAACGGGACCATCGAGGAGCGCATCACCGCGGCGCCATAGTCCATGCCATGAGCTTCCTGTAGGAAGCGTACGCCCCAGATCATGTCGAAGATTGTTGTGGGGATGAACAGCAGGCCGGAGATGGCACCACAGAGTATCGATTGCGGATTCTTAAAGATAGACCCCAGCCCAACTAACGCCTTCTTCAACCAGCCTTGATCTGAGGAAACGGATTGTGACGGGAGAATCCACAAGAGAATCGCTCCCAGCGCCAGTCCGACTATGCCCGCCCCCACCCAGAAGACATTCCATGTCAAGCCGCCGGAGATCATGGGCCCAACAACGGACTGCCCGGCCCAGCCGCCCGCCATGCCCAACATCTGTGTCGCCCCAATCAGCGTGGCGGCCATCGAGAGGGGAAAGCTTCTCGTGGCGATAGCAATGGCACCTACTAGGGCAAAAACCCCACCGGCACCCTGAATGAACCTACCAACGTTCGCCGCCGCCACGTTGCCGGTAGAAAAGAGAAGCGCCCCAATGCCAACGCAGGCCGCGCCCAAGGGGATTACCCTCTTAGGCCCCCAGCGATCCATGGCAATGCCGGCGACCAGACTGAACGGCGAATAGCCGTAGTAGAACATGCCGACAATGGCGGAAACGCCGAGCGTACTGACGCCTAGCGCCTCGGAGAGTTCCGGCATCATGACAGCCGGAGCGGAACGAAGTAGATACTGGTAGAAGTAGTAGACCGCCGTCAGCAACCAGGCGACGACCGCGATTCGTAGGCTGGAACTCATCGTGGTGATCCTTCCAGCGGAGAAGTTAAGACCAGGAGACAGCTCTGCACGATCAATCTACCGTTCCGTCAATCGACTATTACTGTCAAAAGTAACAGTGGTCGATTGGGACCGCCTGGGACCGCCAAACGAAATCCGACGAGACAGATCAATTCTCTGAATTGCAATCAGGCTCCAGGCCCGCCAGTAACTCCGAGAGAATTGCTCGAACCGATTGCAAAGTATAAGGGTCATCCGGATGAGGAGGAGATCCCTCTCTTTCAAAGAACGGCCGTTCACCGGTGATGCGGCCCCATTCGATATCCGCATCAGTCACCACATCATGCAGACGCAGTTCCGAGGCGAGCACATGCCGCAGCCCATCAGCCAGGAACTGCAAGGGATGGTCGTAACGGCTATCCAGATGTTCGCTCGAAGCCAGACGGCGGAGCAGCACGATGCGCAGCGCACCACTGGTGTCAGAAAGGTGTAGCTTCAGAAAAGCCTCGATCTCGTTCTCCGCCTGTTTCTTGCGACTAATGGGAGAGATGCCTTTCATGGCTCCGGGCCCAGCCATGCGACCGATGGCTTCGCTGAGAGAAAACTTCCTCCCAGCTCGTATCTCCCGCTGTAGATCCGCATCTTCCTTGGAAGACGCTTTTTTCTGCGAGTCGCTCATGGTTCAGCTCCCTCGAAGTCAGGGGGGGACCAACCGGTGACAATTCGATATCGAATGGCGTACTGTATCAGTTCCGCATTAGTCTCGATTTTCAATTCCTTCATCATGCTGTATTTGTGGAATGCCACAGTACGAGGAGTGATCTTGAGAATTGAGCCTACTTCTTTCATGGACCGTCCATCCGCAAGCAGTTGAAGAACTTCGCGTTGCCGGGAGCTCAATTCGGATTTGATCATGCTGCTGCCTGGCTTTTTTTGCGTTTTCTCGATGCCCTGGATTGCAAGAGATGTGACATAGGACCGGCCTTCAGAGACGTCATGGATCGCCTGAAGCAGTTCAGTCGTTGCCGAGTTCTTGAGCAGGTAGCCACTCGCACCCAGGCGGAATGCTTCTGCCGCCATATCCGGATCTTCGTTCATGGTCAAGAAGATGATCTTGACGCTGGGCATCGATTCGCGCAATTGCCGGGCAGTGTCGAGCCCGTTCAATTGGGGCATGGCGATATCGAGCACGACGATATCAGGAACGAGTTTTTTGGCAGCGGCCAGGAGGGCTCGTCCATCGCCCACGGATCCCACGACATCGCAGTGGGATTCCAGCAGCTTGGTGAATGCTTCGCATAGCAAGCGGTGGTCGTCAGCTAGTAGCACGCGCGGTTGTGACATCATCTATCTCATTGTGAGGATCATGCTGTAACAGCATTGTTCTGATGATTCCATTCAGTTGAGGATACTTCTTGGTTGAACGGCACATGCACTTCGATGCGAGTTCCTTCATCGGGCTTGGATACAATATCAAATGTGCCGTTCACTAATCTTAAACGTTCTCGCATGCTAAGGAGCCCCAGACCAGCATGTTCCTGGTGTTCTGGCGCTACAAACCCTATTCCATTGTCTGCAATGGTCATAACCAGTTCATCACCACACTGTCTGACTCTAACTTCAATTCCATCAGCTTCGCTGTGCTTGATGGCATTACGCAGGCTTTCCTGGGCAATTCGATAGAGGCACAGGCCTACCTGCTGAGGTATCTGGCGGTCAACATTTTCTGAATGGAAGTCTATGATCAAATCATGGCTGACGCCAATGTCACGGCATAATCCCCGCAAAGCCGTCAGCAGTCCCAGTTGCTCAACCTTGGTTGGGTGCAATTGGTGAGACAGATTATGGACGAATGTCGACAGTTCCTTCACATGACTGGAGAGTTTTGTCAAACTTTCCTTTATTTGCTCTTTTGTCATAAGTGACTTGTTATTGAGCAGATCGAGTTCAACAAAAAGAAGCGCCAGGTTTTGATTCAGGTCATCGTGCAGTTCACGGGCAATATGGCGTCTTTCTGATTCCTGAGCCTGCATTAATCGCCCGGTGAGAGCAATCAGTTCAGCCTGACTGTTTGATAGCTTCTTTTCCGCCTTTTGCCGGCTGATTCGCTGTAAGAGCAATCCGATGATCAGAATAGCTTGAGCCACGCAAAGTGAGACAATTCCCAGAACATGCCATCTGTACCTGACCCAGAAGTCTGGTTCCTCGAAACACACTTGAGTCCCTATTGGCAGGTCAGCCTCGCGAATACCCCACTGCTTCAGCTTTCTCCAGTCCACGGTGTAATGACCATCAACAGGTACAGGGAAAGTCACTTCATGAGGTTTCCTGCCCCCAAGTAATTGCAACACGAGACGCGCGGCGTTCCTGCCTTCGATTTCGAAATCCATCAACTGTCCACCGACGATCCCCCGTCCCAGATACGTGCCTATGTGGCCGTAGATCGGGACGCTGGAATGAGGTGCGATCTCGCTTACCACTTCCGCTGAAGCGAACTGGGTACCGCTGGTGTCACGCAACATATGCAGGTAGTAAACGATGCTGTCGGAAGTCAATGTGCCCACAAAGTGCTGGAGTTCCTTGATCGATAGATCGCTGATGAAGCTGAATGTAACACAATCCGAATAGGGTTTGAAAAGTAGTCTTGCCTGGTCCAGCCAGTACTGGTCGAAGGCGGTTGTTCCCGCAATCACATAGACCTTGTTAATGTGGGGGTGTAACTGGAGTGCCAGCTTTAAGGTTGGCTCCAATGCAAAAGTCATCGGCACTCCTATGACATCTGGTCCAATGCGACGAGTTTCGACCTCATGTCGTTCGATAGCTCCATACACGACCGGCGCACCGGGACAGATGATGGATCGGTATTTCAAGACAAAATCAAGGGACGGTGCCAGCCCGACAACCACAACGTCGAGTTTGATTCCTGCGTACTTATCACGAAGAAATATGGCTAGCTGTTGCTGATACGCTTCGGTCGAAAACCTAGAGGATTCGAGAAACTCGCTAAAGACTTCGACATCCGCATGTGCCGTGTGCAGCGTCTGCTTCAATCCACTATCAAACGCAATAACACCTGGCTGGTTGTCTTTATCCGGAAAAAGGACGAGGATCTTTTTCTTATTGTCGTCAAAAGCAACGATAGCCAGGGTACATTGCAGTGCCGTAACTAGAACAAGGAATGCCCTTGATTGAACCAGAACAGTTCTTAACCGAGCTAACCGGTACACTCTATGCCACCTTCCATCTGGACAGATCCAATTCTAAACCCTCCTTGTCCGAAAGCTAGTGTCTTGTCACAGTCAGAAATAGAGGTTGATTCGATAACAGCATTCCCCACTTGGTAATTGTGACATAGCACTAGCTGAGTTGTGCTGTCAACAAAAACACATGCATGAACCAGCCTGGCACATCCAGATACAAGCCACGAGAGACAAGGTCATTGCCATCTCGGTCGTAAACTACATCGCTCATCAGATCACGTAGATGCCATTGCTTTCCCGTTAGATCAACAAAGGGTAGCTTAACATAGCACTGGCTTTGTTGCGGAGAATAGTTGACAACGACGATCACCCTTTGGTTTGAGTTATCATTCCAGGAATAGGACAGAAACCGATCCCAGGTTTCGTTTCCCTGCCAGGCAGCAGCACAAGTTAGCAGTTGCCAGGTTCCTTCACGGACAATTTTTTGTTTGAGGATGTTCAGCAGTTTCTCGTAGAACTGCAAGAGAGTGGCATTCACCGGTTCGTCGGGGCCACGAACGAGATGCGGGGAGATACGTGTCTTCCTGCCTTCGAATTCTCCCTGATGGAAGAACCGTAATCCGGGCGACAGGAACGTGATAACGGCTGCGGCTTGATGGACATCATCGGGAAAGGTCGTTGCAGCCCGAGGTTCATCATGATTCTCAAGGAAACGAACCATCTTGTTCTGATAGTTCATGTCAGCCTGTAGATGTTCCCGTGCGGAGCGAGCCTGACGGTGTCCAAGTCGATCGTAAAGCCGCTTGTCATACGTATAGTTAAATCCCTGCTGCTGCAACACCCATTCGAGATCCCAGTAGACTTCCGCAATAAAACAGAAGGAGGGTGATAGTTGACGTACTCTTTGGATGGCACGAGGCCAGAATGGTTCGGAAGTCAGCCCCCAGGTGCGTTGGAACACTTCCGGCAAGACGAGCATGGCCATATCGCATCGGACGCCGTCACATTGTCCTGCGATCTTGACGAGCGTATCGATCATCGCCTGCTGCAGTGCCGGATTGGCATAGTTAAGCTGAAGTGTATCAGACCAACCCGGGAAATAGGGATCACGGCCATGAGCCAGGAGCAAGTTCCCGATTTTGGTCTTGATGCGAGTATAGTTCCTGGGCGCCTGAGCGAGTTGCAGTTCAGTGCCTTCCACGAAATAGTCGGGATGAGCATGAATCCAGGGGTGGTCGAGCGCCATGTGGTTGGGAACAAAATCCAGCAGAAGACGCATCCCACGCCTGGCCAATCGAGTACGCAAACGAGCCAAGGCTGCATCACCACCGAGACTGGTATGCACGATATAGCCGGTGACGGCAAAGCCGGAGCCTCCAATGTCCTTATCGATCAAATCGGGAAGAGTTTGTTCAAACTCCTTTCGCCATTCGGGATTCGTGCGAGACACCTGTTGTGCAGCGACGCCTGTTTGCCACACACTGAGGAACCAAACCCAATCAAACCCCTGGTGTGCCAGTAGATCCAAATCAGCATCGGAAATATCATCGAGCGTAGCTTCATGGCCCAGTTTCCTGGAAAGTGCGGTAAGCCATACGCGTGTATTGAACTGATACAGACTGGGATATTGAGGCAGGTGATTCACAGGCGTCGACCTCCGATCAGGTGTTCCTTGTTATTTCCCTAGTTCAGATGACATCGCGCGAAGCCCTGGCCACGGCACCATTGAGGAACTGCATGGGCAAATGAAGCCGAACTCCCCAATCTTTTTCGCTGTGCACTGCCTGGGGAAAGCAAAGATGTAGCAGGTTGTGACCGTAACGCCAGCTGCGTGTAATGAGAGTTGTCGCCATCGTCACTTCTTAATTATCCTCAGGCCACCCACTGTCGAGATAAGAGCCGACATCTCGCTGGGGTTTGTTCAACACACGCTCCATCAAATCGTCTTGGAAGGAGAAGGGGCTTGACTTGCAGACACCGGCAGCAAAGACATTCGGGTACTGCCAAACAGTGTAGAACGAAACGACACCTCCCCCGGAAGATCCCCATACAGTTCTCGATCGACGTTCGTTGATACTGCGCAGAAGTTTCTCTTCCTGTGGAACAATTTCCTCGACCAAGTATTGAGCATGAATCACGTAACCCGGTTTGGTATATTCAGTCATGCGATCGCCGGAATAGAGTCCAACGATGATAAGGTCTTCGGATGCCCCCATGCCATGCACGGTTTGGCTGCTTTCATCGACCTGCCACTCATATCCATGGAATGCCTCATCAGGAAAGAAGAGATATTGACCGTCCTGCACATAAGCAACAGGGTAACTCGCAAGGGTATTTTCTTCATAGCCAGGCGGCAAGTATACCCGTTGGCGATATGATCGATTGAGCAACCTGGAAGCGAACCGTAGCGTATCTGTTGGTGCTGCTCGCTCTTTCAGATACCGGATCGAAAGAAAGTCTGCCGGTTATTACCATTCAGACCAACTAGGTGGCTACGTTGATCCCCTCCCCTGGCCTATAGATGCCGTTGCCGAACTCGGCAGTTCGTTAAACGCCGCCCTGGTGCCCTCTTGAAGCAACTGCTCGGCTGAGGTAGTGGCGAAGAGATGCATGATGCGGGCGATCACGCCGGTCCAGCCCGTTTGATGGCTTGCACCCAGCCCGGCACCATTGTCACCATGGAAATACTCATAGAAGAAAACCAAGTCCCGCCAGTGAGGGTCGTCCTGGAACTTCTTTGCTTCGCCGTAGACGGGTCGCTTCCCCTGCGAATTCTTCAGGAACAGTTTGGTCAGCCGACTGCCAATCTCTTCCGCGACTTCGTAGAGATTCATCATTCTGCCAGACCCGGTGGGGCACTCAATTTGGAAATCGTTGCCATAGAAACTGTAGTAGTTCAGCAAGGCACGGATGATGAGAGCATTCACCGGTATCCAGATGGGGCCGCGCCAGTTGGAATTGCCGCCGAACATGCCGGTGTCGGATTCAGCCGGCAGATAGTCGACACGGTATTCCTTCCCCTCTACCTGAAAGACATATGGATTCTCCGCATGGAAACGAGATAACGAGCGCAGTCCGAAAGGGCTGAGGAACTCTCTTTCATCCAGCATCTTGTTCAGCACTCGACGCAGTTTGCTCTCATCAAGGATGGAAGCAAGACGGCGGCCGTTGACACCGGTTTTTACAGGGTCATGGATGGACGTTCTTAATTCCGGGCGTGCTTGAAGGAAACGCCGCATGCGCTCAGTGAACTCCGGAAACTCCGCACTGAACTTCCCGTCATACATCGTGGCTGCGCACAGCGGCAGCAGCCCTACCATCGAACGCACTTTCAGCCTTTGTGATCGGCCATCAGGCAGGCGAAGCACATCGTAAAAGAAACCTTCCTCTTCATCCCACATGCTGGTGTCGCCACCCATTTGTGTCATAGAGGTAGCGATCCAAAGGAAGTGCTCAATGAATTTCAGCACCATCTCGCCATATTCAGGATCGGTTTTTGTAAGTTCGATGGCGATGGAAAGCATGTTCTGACTGAACAGCGCCATCCACGCGGTGCCGTCGGCCTGTTCGAGGTAACCGCCGGTGGGTAGCGGGGCGCTACGGTCGAAGACACCAATGTTATCAAGTCCCAGGAAGCCGCCCTCAAACACATTGCGTCCGGTTCGGTCTTTCCGGTTCACCCACCAGGTGAAGTTGAGCAAAAGCTTTTGGAAACTGCTCTTGAGCCAGTCGACATCGCCTTGTCCGGTTTGCGCCTTCTCCAAAAGGTAGGTGAAAATGGTAGACCAGGCATGCACCGGTGGGTTGACATCGCCGAAGTTCCATTCATACGCTGGAATCTGGCCGTTAGGATGCATGTACCGTTCGCGCAGCATGAGCTTGAGCTGTGATTTTCCAAATTCAGGATCGACGAGGGTAAGTGCAATGACATGGAAAGCAAGATCCCAGGCAGCGTACCATGGGTATTCCCACTTGTCAGGCATCGAGATGACATCACCGTTATACATGTGATGCCAGTGCTCGTTGCGCGGAGCAGTCTTGCGGTTGGGCTTGAACGGATCGGAACCACGCTCTTCAAGCCAGCGGTCAACATCGTAGTGGTAGAACTGCTTGGTCCATAGCAAACCAGCCAGCGCCTGTCGCATAACGTTGGCAGAGTCAGCATCGAGTGACTTCGGAATAATTCCGCTGTAAAATTCATCAGCTTCGCTCTTTCGTTGTTGAAGGATCGAACCAAACTGAAAAAAGGGAGCATACTTCTTCCCATTTGAAGCTGATGCAGGTGGAGTATCAGTCAAACGAAGACGAACCACCTGGCAATCACCGGGCTTGATAGACAGATGATAATGGCAGGCTACCTTCGTACCTTGTCCTGCAGGGTTGATGGCTCCATCAAACTGATTGATGAAGTACTGATGAAAACTGTCTTTGACATAGTGGCTGCGATTGGGCACCCCGAATATTCGTTCTGTATTTGTCTCGTTCTCGGTGAACAACAGCGGGACATGTCCCTCGCAATAGAGATACCTTTCGCCGAGCTTGGCGTGGACAGCCTTAATCACGCTTATCGAACCGTCAGCATGGATCTGCCGAAGTGAGGGCTTAGCTGCCTGTGCCACCCACGACCATTCATTTCGGAACCAGAGCGTGGGAAGCAGTTCCAGTGTAGCAGCCTGATCTCCACGGTTATGGATGCTGATCTGGATCAGCATATCTTCCGGGGTATTCTTGATGTACTCCACAAATACATCGAAATACCGATTTTGATCGAAGACCCCTGTATCGATCAGCTCGTATTCAAACTGCTGTCGATTCAGCTTTCTGCTGGTCTGCACCAGTTGATCGTAGGGATATGCCTCCTGCGGGTACTTGTACAAGTACTTCATATAGGAGTGCGTGGGCGTACTGTCGAGGTAGAAGTAGTACTCTTTCACATCCTCCCCGTGATTGCTTTCGCTGTTGGTGAGGCCGAAGAGGCGTTCCTTCAAGATAGGGTCTTTGCCGTTCCAGAGCGTCAAGGCAAAACAAAGCTGTTGCTGATCATCAGAAATGCCGGCGAGACCATCCTCCCCCCAGCGGTAGGCACGTGAACGGGCCTGGTCATGGCTGAAGTAGTTCCAGGCATCGCCCCCTTCACTGTAGTCTTCTCGGACCGTGCCCCATTGGCGTTCGCTCAGGTAGGGACCCCATTTATACCAGAGATTTTTTTCTTGTGGCGCTGCCTGTAGACGAACTTGTTCAGCATTCATTTTACATGATCCTGATTCTTAGCCGGGTACGCCAAACATATGTTTGTAGTGGCCTGGCACCGGTTCGAGTTGGACTTCATCGCTCAGCGAGATCTGCTGCCGCTGCTCCCAGGGATCCTGTTCCGCCAAGACCCAGAAGATACCCTTCTCATCACGGACAATCCAGCGCCCTCCTGTCTTATCGACGAAGAGTTGTAACTTCTGATGAGTAACAACCGATACCGTTCTTACGTTCGTCATCTCATTACCTCCTTGTAACTATGACTTTGAGTTGTTCCCCTCTGTTCAGCCTCTTTCTCACGTGCTGATTCATGACACTTGTATGTCATTAGTGAGTATGGGAATGACCGTCACCTGCATCACGATTTCCTAGGCAAGCTCTTGCCATAATAGTTTTTTGTCCGTCCGGACAGGATGACACCCCACCGATCCATCCACCTCAGGCTGAGGTGTTGGATCGTGTTTCCAATGCCATTTTTGATGTCCAGTTCAAGCAATTGAATATCGAAGCAGGGCTCGGAATGAACAGTCGTCAGGGTGGGCATGGTCTAAACTCAGCCTCTGGCCGCCAGATCATAATAACTATCGATAATCTACTTCATAGTTAGCAAAGTTTTCACTGTCAAAAGTACCAGAGAAAGTGAAAATAGCTTATAGTTCTTAGGTCGTGTTTTCTACAGTTAGTGAAGATGCGATAGCAGGCGGACTCAAGAGGAGCCATCCATGCTCCACCGTCATGATATCAGTGATGATTATTGAAACCGCATTCAGCACCTGTTGCCTGGCAAGCTGGCCAGATATGCCAACCTGCTTCGGCAAGTCTAACAGACTCTAGCAACGTTACAACCGCTAATGCGAGAAGGGCGTTTGGGCCACATAGCCGCCGCCCTGCGAGACGACGATACGGAATGGGTCAGCGTCGATAGCAGTAGTGTTCGCGCCAACGTCGCGGCTGCGGACGCGAAAAAAGCAGATGGCAGTGGTGGTCAAAACCAGCGAAGCGTTGGGGCGCAGTCCAAGCGGTTTCAGTAGCAATATCCATGGTGTACTGAACCCGTTGGGGCATCCGGTGAAATTGGAACTCACTCGGGCTGAGTTGACTGTCAGTCCGCGTAGCGACACGTTATGACAAGAAGGCTCGAACCTATTTTGGCTTCGTTTGGCTCGCTTCCCATCATTTCATGCTTACCAATAGCCGCAAAATATGGCGGCTTTACACGAGAATCGAGTGCGTTTTTCCTGAACAAACTGTAACTTTTGCCAGTCGCTGAGTTGACCAAGAAATACTAGACCAAAGCCATCCTCGTGAAAAGCTTACCTCACGAGTTTCGGGTTGGTCCTGCCATGAATAGTTTGAGAATCAAATTACCGGAAGCGGAAAACCCAAAGAGATTTGGTTTCTCTTTTTGACCAGCTGCATTGCCTTAATGAATCTTGGGGGTAATGTCGCTCAGTGCCCGGTATCGGTTTATGGGTCATTGGGCTTTTCATCGGTATTGAAATGGCGAATTGCGGGTGGGGTTTGCTTTGGCTTTCGGCTCGAAAAGCTGAATATGTCACGCCTTGAGTGCAAGTCGATATAGGAGATCGCATGAAAGTAGTGGTTCTCGGTGCAGGTGGCGGCGAAGTCACCGGATCTGCCTATTTGCTACAGACCAAGACTGCCAAGGTGCTGATCGACTTCGGCATGTACCAGGGTGGCAACAAGGCTGAGAATTACAATTACCTGCCGATAAAAGAAATTGTCAAAGACCTTTCTTGTGTCGTGTTAACGCATGCTCATTTGGATCATACAGGAAGGTTGCCCCTTCTGACCAGGATGGGATTCCGCAAGCCGATCTATGCCACGCCAGCGACGATTGACATCGCCACCATCATTTTGAAGGACGCCGTTCGGCTGCAGAAAGCCGATATCGAGCGAGAGAATCGCAAGCGGAAACGGCGGGGAGAACCGCTTCTCGATTCGCTGTATGTTGAAAAAGATGTCCTGGCACTCAAGCCCTTGCTGCGCACCATGCTCTACGACAAGCCAACGGAAATCGTTCCCGGCGTCGTGGTGCGGGCAGTGGAAGCGGGGCACATGCTCGGCTCAGCCAGCCTTGAATTTACTGTTGAGGAAAATGGCATTAAGAAGGTGATCGTCTTCTCTGGCGACCTGGGCCCACGCGGAGCACCGCTGCATCGCGATCCTACGCCGTTCAAACACGCCGACGTCGTGTTTATGGAATCGACCTATGGCGACCGTAATCATAAGTCGCTCAAAGAGAGCGCGATCGAAGCCAGAGAAGCGATCAAGAAAGTGATCAAGGCCAGGGGCAAGATTCTGGTGCCTGTCTTTGCGGTGGGCCGTTCGCAATTGATGATGTACCTGCTGGCGGGGGCCTTTCATAAGGGGACTCTACCTAAGTTCCCCATCTATCTTGACAGCCCCATGGCCATTGAAGCCACCAAGATATACCGAAAGCACACAGAGCTTTTCGACGAGGAAGCCCTGGCCATGCAGAAGTCTGGAGAACTGAGAGCAAGCCTCGACTCAGTGAAGTTCTGCAAGACGGCAGACGAATCGAAGGCGTTGAACGACTTACAAGGACCATGCATGATCATGGCCGGAGCAGGCATGTGTACCGGCGGGCGCATCATTCATCACTTCAAATACAACCTTGCTATTCCGAAGACCATGGTTCTATTTGTGGGATTCCAGTCGCGTGGGTCCCTGGGCCGAATAATTGTCGATGGAGCCAAACACGTCACCATCTTCGGGGAGCGGATTCCGGTGCGTGCCACGGTGCATACACTGGGCGGCATGAGTGGTCATGCCGGTCAGATCGATCTTCTCAACTGGTATGGCTCGCTTGCGGGTGCTCGACCTCGAACCATTTTGACCCACGGGGAAGACAGAGCAAGGCAGACACTTGCGAAGCTCATATATGGTCAGCATAAGATTCGAGCGGAACAGCCTAAACTGGGTGATGTGATCGAGATTGCCTGATCATGACCATTATTGAACGAACTCTCGAACTAGTCCACGATGAGAGCTGTATTGGCCTGGGTTCGGGCCGGGCTGCTCAAGCCTTTGTGCGTGCATTGGGAAACAGGATCAAGGAACGCAAGCTGTCCATTCGAGGAGTGCCGACTTCGATAGAGACCGAAGCAGTGGCTCGTGAGCGAGGTGTGCCTCTGGTCTCACTCGAAACAGCCGGGATTCTGGACATGACCATCGATAGGGCGGATGAGGTCGATCCTCATCTGAACTTGATTAAGGGGTATGGCCATGCCCTTGTACGAGAGAAAATTGTTGCCGCTTCATCGAATAAGCTGGTTATCCTGATAGGTGAGGAAAAACTCGTCTCACAACTCGGTTCACGCAGGCGATTGCCCATCGAGGTGGTGCCTTTTGCATTGCCGCTGTGTCATCGCCGCTTGATTGAACTGGGCATGCCGGGCCGTACTTACGAAGAAGCGGGGAAACCTGTCGTGACGGATAATGGCAACTACATCATTGATGTGGTGGTTGGCCCACTGCACAACCCGATTGCCCTGCAAGCAACATTGAAGTCCATTCCGGGGGTGGTAGACACAGGATTGTTCCTCGGCATGGCCCATATCGTCATGGTTGGAAAGACCAACACATTTGAACTGGTGCAAGAACTCTCCCGAACAGATTCCAACCTTGCCATGCCCGGGGGTTCGTCATGAAAGTGGGAATCGTTGGGACAGGCTATGTCGGGGCAACGGCTGGCTATGCCATGGTCATGAGTGGCGTCGGTAGAGATATTGTTCTCGTTGATCTGAACCATGATCGTGCTGTGGCGGAGGCAGACGATATTCGTCATGCGGTCCCTTTTGCTCATCCGTTGAATGTGATGGCTGGCGACTATTGCGATTTGGCCGGCAGTAGAGTCGTGGTCATCTGTGCCGGTGTTAACCAGAAGGAGGGTGAGACAAGGTTGCAGTTATTGCAACGAAATGCAGGTGTCTTCGCCAATGTGGTGCCCCAGGTGATTCGCTATGCTCCGGAAGCGATTCTGGTGGTGGCCACAAATCCGGTGGATGTCATGACGCACCTGGCGGCCGACGTCGCGGCAAGGCATGGAATTCCCTCACACCGGGTGATCGGCTCAGGAACAACGCTGGATACTGCACGGTTTCGCGGTCTGCTCGGCACTCACTTCGGCGTCGATTCCCATCATGTGCATGCTTACGTGATTGGTGAACATGGCGATTCAGAAGTGCTGACCTGGTCGCAGGCCACGATTGGGGGAATGCCTCTGAAAGCCTTTGCACAGATGCGAAACACTCCCATACCCGAAGCTGTGCGTCACGAGATCGATACAAAAGTTCGCCGGGCAGCCTACGCGATCATTCACGGCAAGGGAGCGACCTACTACGGCATCGGCGGCGCCTTAGCTCGCATTGTCGATGTCATCCTGCTTGATCAGCGGGCCATCATGTCCATCTGCACGCCGGCTGCCGAGGTGGCCGGCGTGGTCGATGTGACGCTTTCTCTTCCCAGGTTGCTGGGTGGTCAGGGAGCGCTCGAGACATTCCCTTTACCGCTGAACGACGAAGAAACCACTCTCTTGGAAAAAAGTGCGAAGATCATTCGGAGCGCTTTGGATGATTTGCATCTCAATCGGAAATGATGCAACACAGGGTAAATCATGGCTACTTCCACCTGCTTGCCTCCTCAGGAATTGAAATTGCTGGACGCCTACTGGCGAGCAGCCAACTATCTCTCTGTCGGGCAGATCTATCTCTACGATAATGCCCTGCTAAAAAACACACTAGCCAAAGAACACATCAAGCCACGCCTGCTAGGCCATTGGGGGACTACTCCCGGCCTCAACTTCATCTACACGCATCTGAACCGAGTCATCAGGAAATATGATTGCGACATGATCTATGTCACCGGTCCCGGGCATGGCGGGCCCGGCCTGGTGGCGCACAGCTATCTGGAAGGCACCTATTCCGAAGTCTACCCGAACATTGGCCAGAACGAAGAAGGCCTCAACCGCCTGTTCAAGCAGTTCTCATTTCCAGGCGGCATCCCCAGTCATGTAGCTCCTGAAACGCCCGGCTCGATCCACGAAGGTGGCGAGTTGGGATATGCCCTCTCCCATGCTTATGGTGCCGCGTTTGATCATCCTGAATTGATTGTGGCCTGCGTGGTGGGTGATGGTGAAGCGGAAACTGGGCCGATGGCTACCTCCTGGCACTCCAACAAGTTCCTCAATCCCGTAACCGATGGTGCCGTGCTGCCCATTCTGCACCTGAACGGTTATAAGATCGCCAGTCCCTGCCTGCTGGCCCGAATTAGTAACGAAGAACTGGAGCAACTCTTCAAGGGCTATGGCTACACGCCCTGGTTCGTGGAAGGGCATGAGCCAGCCATGGTGCATGAAAAGATGGCGGCGACGCTGGAGAAGGTAATCGAGACCATTCAGGAGATCCAAAAGAAAACACGAGCCACCGGCAAACCTGACCGACCGCGCTGGCCCATGATCATCTTGCGAACCCCCAAAGGTTGGACATGTCCCAGGGAGATCGATGGCAAGCCAGCTGAAGGTTCTTGGCGGGCCCACCAGGTGCCGATGGGCGATATGCACTCCAGTCCTGACCATGTCAAAATCCTCGAACAATGGATGAAGAGCTACCGACCAGAGGAGTTGTTCGAGTCCAATGGCAAACTCAAACCGGAACTGTCTGCCTTGGCTCCCATCGGTAAGAAACGCATGAGCGCCCAGCCGGTCAGCAACGGAGGCGAATTGCTGCGTGATCTGATACTGCCTGACTTCCGAAAGTACGCTGTCAAAGTCTCCACACCGGGAGCAACCTTTGCAGAATCGACACGGGAAATGGGCAAATTTCTCCGTGATGTGCTAAAGATGAACATGGAAGGCAAAAACTTCCGCCTGTTCAGCCCGGATGAAAACAACTCCAACCGCTGGCAGGATGTGCTACAGGTGACGAACCGGGCCTGGAATGCCGAAACTATTACTTCTGACGATCATCTCGCCCCGGATGGTCGAGTGATGGAAATGCTCAGCGAGCACCAGTGCCAGGGCTGGCTGGAAGGCTATCTGCTGACTGGCAGACACGGATTCTTCTCGTGCTATGAAGCGTTCATCCACATCATCGATTCGATGTTCAACCAACATGCCAAATGGCTCAAGGTATGCCAGCACATCGGCTGGAGGAAATCCATCGCCTCGCTGAACTATCTTCTCAGTTCCCACGTCTGGAGGCAGGATCACAATGGTTTTTCTCATCAGGACCCTGGATTCATCGATCACGTCGTCAACAAGAAAGCAGAAATCGTCCGAGTCTATCTTCCCCCTGACGCCAATTGTCTGCTCTATTACACGGATCACTGTCTGCGAAGCAGGAATCGCATCAACGTGATTGTCGCCGGCAAACAGCCTGCCCCCCAATGGCTGACCATGGATCAGGCCATTAAGCACTGTACAGCAGGCATTGGCATCTGGGATTGGGCCAGCACCGATCACCAGAGCGAGCCCGATGTCGTGATGGCCTGTTGCGGCGATGTCCCCACGCTCGAAACTCTTGCCGCTGTCGATCTGCTTAGGCAACACTTGCCAGCTTTGAAAGTCAGGGTCGTGAATGTCGCTGATCTGATGACACTGCAGTCCGCGATAGAACATCCGCATGGCCTAAATGATTATGACTTCGATGTACTCTTCACGAAGGATAAGCCCGTCATCTTTGCCTTTCATGGCTATCCCTGGCTGATTCACCGCCTGACCTATCGCCGCATCAACCACCGAAACATTCATGTGCGGGGATATAAGGAAGAAGGAACAACTACCACCCCTTTCGACATGTGCGTACTGAACCATCTCGATCGGTTCCATCTGGTCGAAGATGTGATTGATCGCCTCCCACAACTGGGTTCGAGGGCAGCCTATGCCAAACAATCGATTCGAGACAAACTCATTGACCATCGACATTACATTTGTGAACATGGTGATGACATGCCGGAGATTACCGGCTGGCGCTGGGGTCAGCAATCACCCGTGAAAGCGCAGCAGACTTCAACCGAGTCGGACAACGTGTAAGTGAGAAACTCAGTGAACAAATCGATCAAGAAAATCGGAGTTGTCACCGGCGGCGGCGACTGCCCTGGCCTCAATGCTGTCATCAGAGCGGTAGTCAAAGCTGCGGACCGAAGAGGCTGGGAGTCGATCGGTGTCCTCGGCGGTTACGAGGGGTTACTGGCTCCTCACAAGACCATCCCCCTCGACTATCAAGCCTTAAACGGTCTGCTGACACGAGGAGGCACGATTCTGGGCACCGCCAACCGAGGAAGGTTCTCAGCCAAAGTGGGGCATGGAGTAAACCGTGCATTACCCAAAGAACTGCTCGATGAGGTAAAGGCGGCTATGACCGACCTGGAGTTGGATGCCCTTGTCTCAATAGGCGGCGACGGATCGTTGAGCATTGCTCAGCAGATGTTTGAACATGGCATACCCGTCGTGGGCATACCCAAGACCATCGACAATGATTTGCAGGGTACGATGATGACGTTCGGGTTCGATTCAGCGGTCAACTGCGCTACCGAAGCTTTGGATCGCCTGCACTCCACAGCGGAAAGCCATAACCGGGTGATGATCCTGGAAGTGATGGGACGCTACGCCGGATGGATCGCCCTGTTTGCTGGCGTGGCCGGCGGCGCTGACGTGATCCTGATGCCGGAGATTCCGTTTTCCTATGAGAGTATCCTCAAGAAGATTCAGGAGCGGGAAAGCCAAGGTAAACACTTTACCATGGTCATCGTGGCGGAAGGAGCCAGGCCGAAAGATGGCATCATGGTGGCTCAGGGTAAAGTTCAAAAAGACCGAGAGGAGAGGTTGGGTGGAATCGGGGCTGATGTGGCCGCTGAACTGGAAAAGCTTACCGGAAAGGAAGCACGCACTTGCGTCCTGGGTCATCTACAGCGTGGTGGCTGCCCCACTTCGTTCGATCGAGTGCTCTGCTGCCTGTATGGCACCGAAGCAGTGGAACTGGTGGCTCGTGGCGAGTTTGGCAAGATGGTGACCTATCTGGGCACGCAAGTGGGAGCTATCGATCTCAAAGACGCGGTTAGCAACTTGAAAACTGTGAACCCCGCTGGCAACCTGGTGAAGACAGCTTGTGCCCTGGGCATTTGCCTGGGCGATTAGTGGCTTAGAGAGACGATCTTGGAATCGATCCAGCTGGTGACAAAACTGTTGATTCTCGTCTTTGTAGTCTCCAGCATGGCGGCGCTGGGGCAGAGCTTGAAATTCAAGGAGATCGTCAAGCCTCTGCAAAACCCATTACTGATACTAGTCATCTTGGTCGTCAATTTTGTGGCTTCCCCTGCACTGGCCTATCTCCTCATCTGGCTTTTTCCTGTCAACGCGTCGTATGAGACCGGCCTGCTGCTCTTAAGCACCGCTGCCGGAGCGCCGTTTCTGCCCAAGCTGGTGGCGCTGGCCAGGGGCGACGTCACTCTATCAGTAAGCGTCATGATCCTGCAACTGGTGGGGAGCATCGCACTCATGCCATTCATTCTGCATCTGTTGATTCCCAACCTGACTTCTGATGCGTTGTCGATTGCCCTGCCGCTCGTGCTTCAGGTGTTTCTTCCATTAGTTTTGGGGATGGTCTTTCGACACCTGGCTCCGGTGCTGGCCGGGTGCCTCTTCCCCATCGTACGGAGTGTCAGCAACATTTCTGCATTGGGAGCCATCGTTCTGCTGCTGGCTACGAATATCGATCCCATGTTCAGTATGCTGGGAAGCGGAGCTGGACTGCTGGCCTTTAGCTTCGTCTTGTTGGCCATGCTGGTGGGCTACGCTGGCGGCACGGTCGCCAAGTCTTCAGGCATCGTCCATGCCTTAGCTGGTGGGCAGCGGAATATTGCTGCTGCCCTGGTTATTGCTGCCAGCAACCGGATGGGCGAACACGTCCTTGTGATGTTAGTCGTGGCGACCTTTGTGGGTCTCATCCCTCTGGTTGGAGCAGCTCTCTATTCCAGGAAAAACGCCACCCCTGCTCCTTCATCTTAAGGAATTGATTCATGAGCGATAAACAGAACGCAGCGACGACATCGGATCCCATCAGCCTTAATAACGAGGAGCAGGTGAAACAGGTCCTCGTGGAATCGGTGATGGGCCTGTGGGATGTTGTCAACAATCTCACCAGGTTGAAACCCTCAAAACGGGATCGCTTCCGGGTGACGATCTTTGGTTCGGCTCGGCTCCAGCCCGGCAGCTTTGGCTATGAAGCGACCAAGCACCTCGCCGCTGCTCTTGCAGAGATAGGTTGCGACATCATCACCGGCGGTGGCCCCGGATTGATGCAGGCTGCCAATGAAGGTGCGGCCGCGGTACCTGGCAGTGTTCAGTCAGTTGGCATCCGTGTTAATCTTCCTTTTGAACAAGAGGTCAATTCCTTCGTTAGTCAGGCTTTTGAACATCGCACTTTTTTCACCCGGCTGCATCAGTTTGTCCTTTCCTCGGATGCTTTCGTCGTTGCCCCGGGCGGGATTGGCACTGTCCTTGAAGCTATGTTGATCTGGCAGTTAATCCAGGTGAATCATTTGAACAATTGTCCTTTCATTTTGGTGGGTAAGATGTGGCCCGGGCTGGTACGATGGGCTCGGGAATCCATGTTGACCACCGATTCTCATCTCGCCAATGAAGAGGACTTCAATATCCCCAAGTGTGTCACAGGAGCAGCGGAAGCCATCGCATTCATCCGGAATTATCATGCGAAGTGGAAATTAGACAACAACGTCTGTGGTTAACCCGAATGGGAATAGCAGTTGGAACGTATCGTTTAACTCTTGGCGAGCGAAGGAGGAGGATGTCCTCAAAATAGAAGGAGACTTTGATATTAGAGGTTGGCATAGTGCGCCAACCTTCCTGACATTTCGTGAGAGTTTGTGACTAAGGCAGACTTTTTGCGATGACTTGCAAGATCGGGTTAGGCCGTGTTGACAATTACGCCGGCCAAAGCATGGTACCCACTAAATAAAGGGATATCGGGAAGTTGCGACTGGTTTTGTCATATCGAGTCGAAATCCGTCGGCTTTGTTTCAGGCTACAGATGAGGCGTTCAAGCCGATATCGTTCTCGGTAAGTCTCGATAGGTACTGGTAAGTCAGACTATTTGGTAACACTAATCCTGAATACTTTCCTGTAAGTAGCAAAAACTCGCAATTCGTCCAAATCGTACAATACGATCACATAAGATAAAGCCTTTTATTCAAGGGGTTATGGAATGGTGCAAGTCGGCTTAGTCGGTGTCGGGTTTATGGGCATGATTCATTACCTCGCCTACCAGAAGGTGCCGGGCGTAAAAGTGGTTGCCATTTGTGAATCAGATGACAATAAACGGGCCGGTGATTGGACAAGCGTTCAGGGCAATTTCGGACCACGTGGCACCATGATGGATATGACTGGTGTCAAACTCTATGCCGAGTATTCCCAGTTACTGGCTGACAAGCACATCGATCTGATCGACATCTGCCTGCCAACTGAGATGCATGCGAGTTGGACACAGCAAGCCTTCGCTGCGGGGAAGCATGTCTTTGTAGAGAAGCCTATCGCTCTCACTACGGCTGAGGCGGATGCCTCACTGAAGGCGGCGGCCAAGGCAGGCAAGCACTTGTTCGTCGGGCAGGTGTTGCCCTTCTTCCCTGAGTTTCAATATGCTCTCGACTATGTGCGCAGCGGGGTTGGCGGAAAGCTGCAAGCAGCCCATCTACGCCGGCTTATTTGCAAGCCCACCTGGCGCAAAGGCCCACAGACTGATGGCCCTGCTGTCGATCTGCACATTCACGACAATCACTTTGTTTGCCTGCTCGAAGGAACTCCTCATTCGGTAAGGTGCCAGGGGGTAGTGGATGGAGAAGGCGTAGTGCAGCATGTCGAGACACAATATCTGTATCAAAAGGAGCACACCTGCATCACCGCAGCCAGCGGGGCACTGTACCAAAGTGGCTGGGGATTCTCGCATGGGTACACGCTTCTGATGGAGAAGGCAACGCTGGCGTTCGATTCACTCGGCATCCCACTCACCTTGCTCACTTCTGACGGCAAATCGGAGAAGGTCACGCTGCCTGGTTCGGGCGATCCGGTTGATGCGTTTGTCAGCGAGATGCGCGAAGTAGTGCAGTCGATCGAAGGAAATAAACCATCGTCCATCCTCGATGGTAAACTCGGCCGGGATGCGCTGGCCATCAGTCTCAGCGAAGAGGAAGCAGTGAAAACTGATCGGGAGATTGTTATCCCGGCTGCGTAGTACGTTCTCTGTGTTCCGTTGTGTCTTTGTGGGTTAGATTAATCCACGAAGGTACAGAGGCAATTAGAAAGAACCCATGCAAGCACATCTGGTCGTGTTGCCCGGCGATGGAATTGGTCCCGAAGTGACAGCTTGCGCAGTTGAAGTGCTGCAAGCAGTTGCCAAGCGGTTCGGGCATAGCTTCACCATGGAACATCAACTGGTCGGTGGAGCATCAATTGATGCTCATGGCACGGCCCTCACGGAAGATACTCTCAAGGCCTGCCAAAAGAGTAACGCTGTGTTGCTGGGCGCTGTAGGTGGGCCGAAGTGGGATGATCCGAAGGCCAAAGTCAGGCCCGAACAGGGGCTGTTGGCACTTCGTAAAGGCTTGGGTGTGTTCGCAAATCTTCGGCCAGTGAAAGTACACCCTGCCTTGGTAGATGCATCGCCGCTAAAGCCTTCGATTCTTAAGGGAGTCGATCTGCTGGTGATGCGTGAACTCACGGGCGGTCTCTACTTTGCCACGCCACGCTTCCGGGAGAAGACCGCGGCGGGATATGAACGGGCAGTCGATACCCTCGAATATGCCGACTTCGAGATTGAACGGGTCGTCGATCTGGCCTTTCACCTAGCCCAGGGGCGTCGCAAGAAAGTAACCTCGGTCGATAAAGCCAACGTCCTCGATTCCTCACGTCTCTGGCGGCAAGTTGCTACTCAGGTTGGCCAAAAATACCCCGATGTTCAACTGGAACACATGCTCGTCGATACCGCAGCGATGCGGCTCGTCGCCGGCCCGGCCAGTTTTGATGTGATGGTGACCGAGAACATGTTTGGCGACATTCTGACCGATGAAGCTTCGGTGCTGGCTGGCTCCATGGGCATGCTCCCTTCCGCCTCCGTAGGGAAAGGCGGGCCTGGGCTGTACGAGCCGATTCATGGCTCCGCCCCCGATATTGCCGGCAATGGAATCGCCAATCCCGTCGGCACCATCCTCTCGGCAGCGTTACTGCTTCGCTATTCGCTCCAGCTTGAAGAGGAAGCCCGAACGATTGAGCAGGCCGTCGATCAGGTGATTACCACTGGACATCGATCAAAAGATTTAGGTGGGTCTATGACGACAAGTCAGGTTTCCCGTGCTATCTTGGATTGTTTCGTCATTTGATCTATTCACCTTGATACGACCTCGATGAAGCTTGGATACAACACCAACGGTTTTGCCCACCATCGTTTGAATGACGCCATTCGCATCCTGGGCGATCTGGGTTACCAGTCGGTGGCTATCACGCTCGATTTCAACTCACTTCATCCGTTCACCGCTGACCCGTTCCCTTATCTCGATGAAGTGCGGGAACTGCTCGAATCATACCAGATGAGTTGCGTCATCGAAACCGGCGCACGCTATCTGCTTGATCGCTATCGCAAGCATCAGCCCACCCTGCTTGATCCTGATTCCTCTGCGCGCAGCAAGCGAGTGGGGATGCTGCTCCGAGCCATCGAATACGCTCATCACCTGAATGCCAACGCTGTCAGCTTCTGGTCTGGGACTTACTCGATTTCAGAACCGGCCGACATGACCTGGCAACGTTTGATTGATAGTTGCCGCTGGCTCAGCGATCACGCTGCCCGCAAAGATGTAAGGCTGGCCTTCGAACCTGAGCCGGGCATGCTGGTGGCGACTATGGACGACTTTGCCAGACTGCATGGAAATGTCAATCACCCTCACTTCGGACTAACGCTTGATCTGGGACACCTTCATTGTTTAGGAGAGGGGCCTATTCCGGCCATCATCAAACGCTGGAGCCGGGCACTTTGGAACGTACATCTGGAGGACATGCGACAGGGCGTACACGATCATTTGATGTTTGGCGAGGGTGAGATGGAATTCACCAGCATCGCCGCGGCACTCCATGAAGTGGGCTACGAAGGCGGCGTGCATGTTGAACTGAGCCGGCACAGTTATGATGCTGTCAACGTCGCCGGCGCTGCTTATCGATTCCTCGTCGAGCATGGGTTCAACACACGTGAAGAAGCAGCATTGGTGTAAGCGATGAACGTGCTGCAAACCATTCCCGTCTTTCGCATCTTCGATCTGGCCAAGGCCAAAGAGTTTTACCTTGAATTTCTGGAGTTCCAGTTGGATTGGGAGCATCGCTTTGAAGGCGTAGCCCCGATCTATATGCAGATCAGCAGAAGTGATTGCGTTCTCCACCTGAAAGAGCATTACGGCGATGCCTGCGCCGGCTCACTTGCCTATATCCGCATGACCGGCATCAAGGAGTTCCATGCCGAGTTGATCGGGAAACAGTATGGCTACCTGCGGCCGGGCCTGGAGGCCGCTTCATGGGGAGCGATCTCGATGGAACTTATTGATCCGTTCGGCAATCATCTGCGCT